>NZ_VIUK01000005.1:0-304769 GCF_007828295.1 Pseudomonas sp. SJZ080 | reverse complement strand
GACGTCACAGTTTCAACAATCAGCTGTCACCGGTAGAGTTTGAAAAGCGTTACGCAGCGAGCCTGGAGAGTGTCTAGAAAACCCGGGGCGATTCACTATTGCGCGACGGCTGAATCATGAAGAAATCCATCGTATGAACCCCTACAGATTGCTCCTGAATCAGTATGGGTGGGCACGACGATATGTCAAATCGTACTGTGCAGAATCATCATCCTCGCTAGCACTGACAATACTGAAAAATAGGGCTACCCCTTATACTGTGCAAAAAAAAATTAGTGGTTTAAAAGAATGAAGTCGGTACGGATGGCGCCCTTGATCTTGTCCTTTTCGAACGCCACCAGGTCGACCGCCGGATCGGCCACGGCTTCGACCAGCTCCGCATGCTCGGCCTGGTCTTCAGCCTTGCTGTGCAGGAACTTGTGCGCGAGTTTTTCGAAACCTTCAAAACACAGGTAGGCGCCGCCAACCATCAGCAACGGCGTAACCAGCCACGGAATGAACGCACTGATCGCCAGCGCCGATGGCACCAGGATCAGTTTGTTGAGAAACGACCCCTTGGCGACCGCCCAAACCACCGGGATTTCCCGCTCGGCGCGCACACCACTGACCTGCTGGGCATTGAGCGCCAGGTCGTCACCGAGCACGCCGGCGGTTTTCTTGGCGGCCATTTTGGTCATCAACGCCACGTCGTCGAGTACCGCGGCAATGTCGTCGATCAGCAACAGTAAACTGCTTCCTGCCATGAATCAGGTGTCCTTCTTTAATGAATGCTGCGCAGCATAGCGTGGCTGAGCGCCGCATGGGGCATTCTTGAGCGCCGCGCGAGGCCGGTGCTACCATGCGCAACCGCCAGAACAGGCAAGGAACCACCTGGTTTATGAGCACTATCCGCGAGCGCAACAAAGAACTGATCCTGCGTGCCGCCAGTGAAGAATTTGCCGACAAGGGCTTCGCTGCGACCAAAACCAGTGACATCGCAGCCAAGGCGGGATTGCCCAAGCCCAACGTCT
Organism: Pseudomonas sp. SJZ080; assembly: GCF_007828295.1. NCBI lineage: Bacteria > Pseudomonadati > Pseudomonadota > Gammaproteobacteria > Pseudomonadales > Pseudomonadaceae > Pseudomonas > Pseudomonas sp. SJZ080. The sequence continues at coordinate 303,759 of NZ_VIUK01000005.1, read as the reverse complement.
ACTACTACTTCAAATCCAAGGAAAACCTCTACCGCGAGGTTCTGGAAAGCATCATCGAGCCGATTCTGCAGGCCTCGACACCATTCAACGCCGACGGTGTGCCCAGCGAGGTGCTGAGCGGCTACATCCGCTCGAAAATCCGCATCTCCCGCGACCTGCCCTTCGCCTCCAAGGTGTTCGCCAGCGAAATCATGCACGGCGCTCCGCACCTGAGCGCCGACCTGGTCGAACAACTGAACAGCCAGGCCAAGCACAACATCGATTGCATCCAGACCTGGATCGACCGCGGCCAGATTGCCCCCATCGACCCCAACCACCTGATGTTCAGCATCTGGGCCGCGACCCAGACCTATGCCGACTTTGACTGGCAGATCACTGCGATAACCGGCAAGGCCAAGCTGGATGAAGAGGATTATGAGGCGGCGGCGCAGACGATTATTCGGTTGGTGCTCAAGGGGTGTGAGCCAGATCGGTAGACCGAGTTGCCTCCTTCGCGAGCAAGCCCGCTCCCACAATGGATCTGCGTCGTACACGAAACCAGTGTGGGAGCGGGCTTGCTCGCGAAGGAGGCGACTCGGTCCTACGATCAAACCCAAATCGCATCCCACAACGGATAGTTGCCAAGTTTTTCGACCAGCCCCGCCCGCAATGGGTTAGCGACAACATACCGAGCAAGCTTCACCAAATCCTCCTCACGGCGCAAAGCATGATCATGAAAACTCTGCTGCCAAAGGCTGCCCGTCCTGCCCGTCGCAGCATTGATTGTTCGAGTACTCAGTGATTTTGTCTGACACATCAACTGGCCCAGTGACCCTTTTTGCAATTGGATCAGCCAGTGAAAATGATCGGGCATGACAACAAAGGCCAAGGAGTCAGCAAACCCTTGCGCCTGTGCTTGGTTGAATTGGTGTACGACCAATCTTCCCAAGGTGTAATCCCTGAAAACAGGCTCGCGTCTCAGGGTATTGGCGGTTAGAAGATAGATACGGTTTTGCTCGGCAAACCGACCGATGCGCAGTCGGTGTGATGCTGAAAGCTCTGGCATTCCTTTGCCTCTCTCATTGTGAATACATGAGAAGGGCTAGGTCAGTGAACTGAAGACGGAGGGGCAGACTTTTAGCTGGATGTGTCTGGGGGATCGCCTTCGCGAGCAAGCCCGCTCCCACACTGGATCTGCGTCGTACACGAAACCAGTGTGGGAGCGGCTTGCTTGCGAAGGCGCAGATCAATCAATAAAGATCCTAGGCACTAACCCCCGCATCCGCCCGCAACCCCAACGCCTCGATCGCATTGATCGCACACTGCTCATCAATATCCGACAAATCCCCGCTGATCCCCACAGCTCCCAGCACATTCCCCTCCTGATCACGGATCAACACACCGCCCGGTGCCGGCACCACACTGCCCTGCCCCAGACTGTTCAACGCCGCAATAAATGCCGGGCGTTGCTGGGCGTCCAGCGCCAGCAGGCGTGAGCCTTTGCCCAGGGCGATGGCGCCCCAGGCTTTGCCGATGGCGATTTGCGGTCGCAGAAGGCTGGCACCGTCTTCGCGTTGCAGCGAGAGCAGGTGCCCGCCGGCATCCAGCACGGCGATGGTCAACGGGGCCGCGGAAATAGCACGCGCGGCGGAGATGGCCTGACTGGTCAGGTTGACTGCCACTTTCAAGGTTAAAGCGCTCATGGTGCCGTCCTCATTTTGTTATAGGGAAAGCGGATGGACTGCACGTTTGTGCCGCAGTCCGATGCAACAAATAGAACACAATGAATTATATTTTTGTATACAATAATTCTCGAAAAGCGCCACATGCGACGAAAATCCACAGCAGAACAGGCTTCCGACGAATGAAACAGTCGCTTGAGAAAATGGATTGACCTGCGCCGTCCGCCGTGAATACACTCTGCGCAAAGCCACTTGTATACAATTACAAAACGTAAGAGGCACAAAACCATGAGCAAAATGAGAGCAATCGAAGCCGCCGTTCTGGTGATGCGCCGTGAAGGGGTCGATACCGCTTTTGGCATCCCGGGCGCCGCGATCAACCCGCTGTACAACGCCTTGCAGAAGGTCGGTGGCATCGATCACGTCCTCGCTCGCCACGTTGAAGGCGCCTCGCACATGGCCGAGGGTTACACCCGCACCAAGGCTGGCAACATCGGCGTGTGCATCGGCACTTCCGGCCCGGCCGGTACCGACATGGTCACCGGGCTCTACAGCGCCTCGGCCGACTCGATCCCGATTCTGTGCATCACAGGGCAAGCACCCCGCGCCCGGATGCACAAGGAAGACTTCCAGGCAGTCGACATCACCAGCATCGTCAAGCCAGTGACCAAGTGGGCAACCACCGTTCTGGAACCGGGCCAGGTGCCTTACGCGTTCCAGAAGGCGTTCTTCGAAATGCGCTCCGGTCGCCCGGGGCCAGTGCTGATCGACCTGCCGTTCGACGTGCAGATGGCCGAAATCGAATTCGACATCGATGCCTACCAGCCGCTGCCATTGGCCAAGCCGAGCGCGACCCGCGTTCAAGTGGAAAAAGCCCTGGCGCTGCTCGATCAGGCCGAACGCCCATTGCTGGTAGCCGGTGGCGGCATCATCAACGCCGATGCCAGCGACTTGCTGGTGGAGTTCGCTGAGCTGACCGGTATCCCGGTGATTCCGACCCTGATGGGCTGGGGCACCATTCCGGACGATCACCCGCTGATGGTCGGCATGGTCGGCTTGCAGACCTCGCACCGCTACGGCAATGCCACGATGCTGAAATCCGACGTGGTACTCGGTATCGGTAACCGTTGGGCCAACCGTCATACCGGTTCGGTCGACGTGTACACCGAAGGCCGCAAGTTCATTCACGTCGACATCGAAGGCACTCAGATCGGCCGCGTGTTCACCCCGGACCTGGGCATCGTGTCCGACGCCGCTGCCGCGCTGACCGTGTTCATCGAAGTCGCTCGCGAATGGCAGGCCGCCGGCAAACTGAAAAACCGCAGCGCCTGGCTGCAAGACTGCCAGCAGCGTAAAGCCAGCCTGCAGCGCAAGACTCACTTCGACAACGTGCCGGTCAAGCCGCAGCGCGTGTATGAAGAGATGAACCAAGTGTTCGGCAAAGACACCTGCTACGTCAGCACCATCGGTCTGTCGCAGATTGCCGGCGCGCAGTTCCTGCACGTCTACAAGCCGCGTCACTGGATCAACTGCGGTCAGGCCGGCCCGTTGGGCTGGACCATTCCTGCAGCATTGGGCGTGGTCAAGGCCGATCCGACCCGCAAGGTCGTGGCACTGTCGGGCGACTATGATTTCCAGTTCATGATCGAAGAACTGGCCGTAGGCGCGCAGTTCAAGCTGCCGTACATCCACGTTGTGGTAAACAATTCGTACCTGGGGCTGATTCGTCAGGCCCAGCGCGGTTTCGACATGGACTACTGCGTACAGCTGTCCTTCGATAACCTGAACGCTCCGGAACTCAACGGTTACGGTGTCGATCACGTGGCGGTCGCCGAGGGCCTCGGCTGCAAGGCACTGCGAGTGTTCGAACCGGCTCAGATCCAGCCTGCCCTGCGCAAGGCTCAGGAACTGATCGAGGAGTTCAAGGTGCCGGTGATCGTCGAGATTATCCTGGAGCGCGTGACCAACATTTCCATGGGCACCGAGATCAACGCCGTCAACGAATTCGAAGACCTGGCGCTGGTCGGCAACGATGCGCCAACGGCGATTTCGTTGCTCGATTAACGATTGATCACGCCCCTGTAGGAGCCGGCTTGCTGGCGATAGCAATGTATCAGCCACATCAATGTCGATTGATAAACCGCCATCGCCAGCAAGCCGGTTCCTACAGACGGACCTCACACATATACGGGAGACCACCATGCCGCGTTTCGCAGCCAACCTGTCCATGCTGTTCACCGAGCAGGAGTTTCTCGCCCGTTTCGAAGCGGCCGCCAAGGCCGGCTTCACTGGCGTGGAATATCTGTTCCCTTACGACTTCAGCTCCGCCGAAATCAAAGCCAGGCTCGACGCCAACGGCCTGACCCAGGTGTTGTTCAACCTGCCGGCCGGTGACTGGGCCAAGGGCGAGCGCGGTATCGCGTGCCTGCCGGACCGGGTCGAAGAATTTCGCGCCGGTGTCGATCTTGCGATTGCCTACGCGCAAGTGCTGGGCAACACCCAGGTCAACTGCCTGGCCGGTATTCGTCCACAGGGCGTCGACGATGTCACCGTGGAAAAAACCTTCGTCGCCAACCTCAAGTATGCGGCCGACAAGCTGCAAGCGGCGGGCATCAAACTGGTGATGGAAGCGATCAACACCCGCGACATCCCGGGTTTCTATCTGAACAACACGGCGCAAGCCCTGTCGATTCGCGAGCAGGTCGGCAGTGCCAACCTGTTCCTGCAATACGACATCTACCACATGCAAATCATGGAGGGTGACCTGGCCCGCACCATGGCCGCGCACCTGGGCGAGATCAACCACATCCAGTTGGCCGACAACCCCGGGCGCAACGAACCGGGCACCGGGGAAATCAACTACCGCTTCCTGTTCGAACACCTGGACCGCATCGGTTATCAGGGTTGGGTTGGCTGTGAATACAAGCCGCTGACCACCACGGAAGCGGGTCTGGGCTGGCTGAAAACCCACAACGCGATCTAACGCAAATCCTTGCAGGAGCCGGCTTGCTGGCGATGGCATCACTGCGGTGTCTATGACAGACCGCATCGCCTGGATCGCCAGCAAGCCGACTCCTACAGAAGCAGTCCCAATTTGTTTGCAGCAGCAATAAAAACAAGAGGATTTTCACATGGCTAAAATCGGATTTATCGGCACCGGCATCATGGGCCACCCAATGGCGTTGAACCTGCAGAAAGCCGGTCACAGCCTGTTCCTGTCGGCGCATCACGACGCCGCCCCTGCCGACCTCGTTGCCGGTGGCGCCGTCGCGCTGGCGAACCCGAAAGAAGTTGCCCAGGAAGCCGAGTTCATCATCGTCATGGTGCCGGATACCCCGCAGGTCGATGACGTACTGTTCCGCGCCGACGGTATCGCAGCCGGTGTGGGCAAAGGCAAAATCGTCATCGACATGAGCTCGATCTCGCCCACCGCCACCAAAGCCTTCGCGTCCAAAATCAACGAAAAAGGTGCGCAGTACCTCGACGCGCCCGTGTCCGGCGGCGAAGTCGGTGCCAAGGCTGCGACCCTGAGCATCATGGTCGGCGGCGATGCCGACGCCTTCGAGCGCGCCCTGCCGCTGTTCCAGGCCATGGGCAAAAACATCACCTTGGTCGGTGGCAATGGCGACGGGCAAACCGCGAAAGTGGCGAACCAGATCATCGTTGCGCTGAACATTCAGGCCGTGGCCGAAGCGCTGTTGTTCGCCTCGAAAAACGGTGCCGATCCGGCCAAGGTCCGTGAAGCGCTGATGGGCGGTTTCGCTTCGTCGAAGATCCTTGAAGTGCACGGCGAGCGCATGATCAAAGGCACCTTCGACCCGGGCTTCCGCATCAGCCTGCACCAGAAGGACCTGAACCTGGCCCTGCAAGGCGCCAAAGAGCTGAACATCAACCTGCCGAACACTGCCAACGCCCAGCAAGTGTTCAGCACCTGCGCGGCCATCGGTGGCAGCAACTGGGATCACTCGGCGCTGATCAAGGGTCTGGAACACATGGCGAATTTCTCGATTCGCGATAAGTAACGCCATACACCTGTAGGAGTCGGCTTGCTGGCGATTCAGGCGACACGGTCTGCTATGCACACCGCATTGATGCAATCGCCAGCAAACCGGCTCCTACAGGATCGAGTTGCCCTTCAAATAACAAGAATTCCGGGAGCCCGCCATGTCGGTCGATCCGCAACAATTCCTGCGCGAGCTGTTCGCCACAGCCATCGACGCGGCCCATCCGCAGCACGTCCTCGAAGCTTATTTGCCCACCGATCGCAGCGGTCGGGTGATCGTCATCGGTGCCGGTAAAGCCGCAGCCGCCATGGCCCAGGTGGTCGAGCGTTGCTGGCAGGGTGAAGTGTCCGGTCTGGTGGTGACGCGTTACGGTCACGGCGCCCCGTGCGAAAAAATCGAAGTGGTCGAAGCAGCGCACCCGGTGCCGGATGCTGCCGGCCAAGCGGTCGCCAAGCGTGTCTTTGAACTGGTCAGCCACCTGACTGAAGACGACCGCGTGATCTTCCTCCTTTCGGGCGGTGGTTCTGCGCTGCTCGCACTTCCAGCTGCCGGCATCACCCTCGCCGACAAACAATCGATCAACAAAGCCCTGCTCAAATCCGGCGCGACCATCGGCGAGATGAACTGCGTACGCAAACACCTTTCGGCGATCAAGGGCGGTCGCCTCGGCAAAGCCTGCTGGCCGGCCACTGTTTATACCTATGCGATTTCCGACGTGCCGGGCGACCTCGCCACGGTCATCGCCTCCGGCCCTACCGTGGCCGATCCGAGCACCTCCGGCGACGCGCTGGCAATCCTCAAACGCTATGGCATCGATATCCCGGCGTCCGTACGCAACTGGCTGCAAAGCCCGGAATCGGAGACGGTCAAACCCGGCGATCCGAGCCTGGCGCGCAGTCATTTCCAGTTGATCGCCCGTCCACAGCAGTCGCTTGAAGCGGCCGCGGTGAAAGCGCGTCAGGCCGGCTTCAGCCCATTGATCCTCGGCGACCTGGAAGGCGAGTCCCGCGAAGTCGCCAAGGTTCACGCCGGCATCGCGCGGCAAGTGGTTTTGCATGGCCAGCCATTGCCGGCGCCGTGCGTGATCCTCTCGGGCGGCGAAACCACGGTCACCGTGCGCGGCAATGGCCGGGGCGGGCGTAACGCCGAATTCCTGCTCAGCCTGACCGACAGCCTCAAAGGCCTGCCCGGCGTCTACGCGCTGGCCGGCGACACCGATGGCATCGACGGTTCCGAAGACAACGCCGGCGCAATCATGACCCCGGAGAGCTACGTCCGCGCCGCCGCCCTCGGGTTGAGCGCCAGCGACGAACTCGACAACAACAATGGCTACGGCTATTTCGCGGCGCTGGACGCACTGATCGTCACCGAGCCGACCCGCACCAACGTCAACGACTTCCGCGCCATTCTGATTCTCGAGAGCCCTAAACATGACGCCTGATAAAAAGGTCAAAATCCTCGCCACCCTCGGCCCGGCCACCGATGGCCTCGAAGACATCCGCGAGCTGGTACAGGCCGGGGTCAACATCTTCCGCCTGAACTTCAGCCACGGCGATCACGCTGACCACGCCCAGCGCTATCAGTGGATCCGTGAAGTCGAGCGTCAGCTGAATTACCCCCTTGGCATTCTGATGGACCTGCAAGGCCCGAAACTGCGGGTCGGCAAGTTCGCCGAAGGCAAGGTGCAACTGCATCGTGGTCAAGCGCTGCGCCTGGACCTGGACCCGACGCCGGGCGATCAACGCCGGGTCAACCTGCCACACCCGGAAATCATCGCCGCGCTGGAGCCGGGAATGGATCTGCTGCTGGACGACGGCAAACTGCGTCTGCGGGTGGTCACCAAGTACGCCGATGCCATCGACACCACGGTGCTCAATGGCGGTGAGTTGTCGGATCGCAAAGGGGTGAACGTGCCGCAAGCGGTGCTGGAACTGAGCCCGCTGACCGCCAAGGATCGTCGCGACTTGAGTTTCGGTCTGGAACTGGGTGTGGACTGGGTCGCGCTGTCGTTCGTGCAACGTCCGGAAGACATTCGCGAAGCCCGTGAACTGATCGGTGACAAAGCGTTTTTGATGGCCAAGATCGAGAAGCCGTCGGCGGTCACTCAACTGCGGGAAATCGCTGAACTGAGCGACGCGATCATGGTTGCCCGTGGCGACCTCGGCGTCGAAGTACCGGCCGAAAGCGTGCCGCAGATTCAGAAAAACATCATCAGCATTTGCCGCGAACTGGGCAAACCGGTGGTGGTGGCGACGCAGATGCTCGAGTCGATGCGCTTCTCCCCGGCGCCGACCCGCGCCGAAGTCACCGATGTGGCCAACGCCGTGGCCGAAGGTGCTGATGCGGTGATGCTGTCGGCGGAAACCGCGTCCGGCGAGTACCCGATGGAAGCCGTGCAGATGATGAGCAAGATCATCCGCCAAGTGGAAAACGGCCCGGACTATCAGACGCAACTGGACGTCAGCCGGCCGAAGGCTGAGGCGACGGTTTCCGATGCGATCAGTTGCGCGATTCGTCGCATCAGCAACGTGCTGCCGGTGGCGGTGCTGGTGAATTACAGCGAGTCGGGTGCGTCGAGTCTGCGTGCGGCGCGTGAACGGCCGACTGTGCCGATTCTGAACCTGACGCCGAACCTGCAGACGGCTCGCCGCTTGACGGTGGCCTGGGGCGTGCACTCGGTGGTGAATGATCGACTGCGGCAGGTGGATGAAGTGTGCTCGACGGCGTTGGAGATTGCGCAGGCACAGGGCATGGCGCAGCGCGGGGACACGTTATTGATCACGGCGGGTGTGCCGTTTGGGCAGCCTGGGTCGACTAACTCGTTGCGTATCGAGACGTTGATTTAAGCAACATTACTTGTGGCGAGGGAGCTTGCTCCCGCTCGGCTGCGTAGCAGTCGTCGCTTTGGCATGACGGTTCCAACAGAAAGACCGCATTCGCCGAATTGGGGCTGCTACGCAGCCCAGCGGGAGCAAGCTCCCTCACCACAGGGTTTATGCAAGACCTTGGTTTTTCCCACTGCCCTAGATTTCATCATGCCTGCCAACCACTTCAACACCCACTGCCCCGATTGGGCGACAGCCCTGCTCAACGGTTTCAGCCAGATCTTCCTCCAGCGCCATCCGCTGTGCGGCCTGCTGTGCCTGTTGGCGATCCTCTTTACCGCGCCAACCCTGCTCGGCGGTGCCCTGCTGGGCGGCCTCGCCGGTTTGCTCACCGCGCAACGTCGCAACTACGCCAAGGCCGACCGTCAGGCCGGGCTGTTCAGTTACAACGGCGTTCTGCTCGGCTTGCTGCTGAGCCTGTATTTCCCTTGGTCGGCGCTGCTGCCGCCGCTGATCATTGCCGCTGGCGGACTGAGTGCCATGCTCACCCAGCAATGGTTGAAACGCGCCCGCGACCATCATTGCCTGCCGGCCTACACCGCGCCCTTCGTCGGCATGAGCTGGTTGCTGCTGTCGTTTACCGGGCCGCAACACCCCGCGCCACTGATCGACATGAACACGCTCAACCTGTTCGCCGCCCCGTTGAAGGGGCTCGGTCAGGTGATGTTTCTCGGTCATCCGTTGGCGGGTGCACTGATCGCCGTCGGCTTGCTGATCGCCGACCGACGCGCTTTTTTGTGGGCACTGCTGGGCTCCATTGCCGGACTCGCGTTCGCCTTGCTGCAGCACGAAACCTCAATCGCGCTGCTGGGGCTGGGCGGTTATAACGCCGTGCTCGCCGCCCTCGCCTTCAGCGGACAACGCCGCCGGCCCTGGCTGCCACTGCTGGGCATTGGACTTGCCGTATTGTTCACACCGGGCTTCGCCGCGCTCGGTCTGGCCACGTTGACCGCGCCGTTCATCCTCGCCTGCTGGCTGATCCGCGCCGGCATTCGGGTGCTGCGCCAGGCCGCCGTCGACCACGCGCCTTGCGCTATCGGGGAGAATCACCCTAGGCTGCGCTGATTCTCGATTCAGGCGTTTTCCATGGACAGCAGCAAAAACTGGCGTGAAGACCTTTACGTCATGGTTTTCCAGAGCGACACCAAGGCCGGACGGCGCTTCGACGGCATTCTGCTGTTGATCATCCTCGCCAGCATCGTCATCGTGATGCTCGACAGCATCGACACGATCCACAAGAACTACGCCAACGTGCTGGCGTACATCGAGTGGGGCTTCACCGTCATCTTCGCCATCGAATATGGCCTGCGCCTCTATTGTTCGCCGAAGCCACTGCGTTACGCGTTCAGCTTTTACGGCCTGGTGGATTTGCTGGCGATCGTGCCCGGTATCCTGGCGCTGTATTACGCCGATGCGCAGTATTTGCTGATTATCCGGATCATTCGAATGCTGCGGATTTTTCGCGTGCTCAAGCTCAGTCCTTATCTGAAACAAGCCAATTATCTGATGTCGGCGCTGCGCGGCAGCAAGCAGAAGATCGTGGTGTTTCTGGTCAGCGTCTGCACATTGGTGACCGTGTTCGGCACACTGATGTACGTGATCGAAGGCCCGGATCACGGCTTTACCAGCATTCCGAAAGGTATCTACTGGGCGATCGTGACGCTGACTACCGTAGGCTTTGGCGACATCGTGCCCAAGACGCCGCTGGGTCAGGTGATTTCGTCGCTGGTGATGATCACCGGTTACTCGATCATTGCAGTGCCGACGGGGATTTTCACCGCCGAGCTGGCCAACGCCATGCGCGGCGAACAGTTGCAACACGACTGCCCGGTGTGCAAAAAAAACAGCCACGAGCACGGCGCTGCATTTTGCTCGCGGTGCGGCAATGCTCTATTCAAGAAAGTGGAATAAGCAAAGTGCTTTTTAATCTTTAAAGGACTATGCGAGCACAGTTATAGTCGCTGGCAAAACAGTAGCAACCCCTCTTTTAATGAGTAACAACTAACCCGTAGAAGCTGCCGAAGGCTGCGATCTTTTGATGTGGCTCTTAAAGTTCAAAAGACCACAGCCTTCGGCAGTTCCTACAAATAGAACAAGGAATGCGCAGTGAAAAAACTCTTTGGCGCCTCACTTCTGGCCGCTGGCCTGGCACTGACCAGCGTGGCTCAGGCCGCACCGACCCTGCTCAACGTTTCCTACGACGTGATGCGCGATTTCTACAAGGACTACAACGCGGCCTTCCAGAAACACTGGCAAGCCGAGCACAACGAAAACATCACCCTGCAGATGTCCTTCGGCGGTTCCAGCAAACAGGCGCGCTCCGTGATCGACGGCCTGCCGGCTGACGTCATCACCATGAACATGGCTACCGACATCAACGCTCTGGCGGACAACGGCAAACTGGTCCCGGACAACTGGGTCACCCGCCTGCCGAACAACAGCGCGCCGTTCACGTCGGCCACTGTGTTCATCGTTCGCAAAGGCAACCCGAAAGCGCTGAAAGACTGGCCTGATCTGCTCAAGGACGGCGTGCAAGTGATCGTGCCGAACCCGAAAACCTCGGGCAACGGCCGCTACACCTATCTGTCGGCCTGGGGTTATGTGCTGAAAAACGGCGGTGACGAGAACAAGGCCAAAGCCTTCGTCGGCAAACTGTTCAAACAAGCGCCAGTGCTCGATACCGGTGGCCGTGCCGCCACCACCACGTTCATGACCAACCAGATCGGCGACGTGCTGGTGACCTTCGAAAACGAAGCGGAAATGATTGCCCGCGAGTTTGGCCGTGACCAGTTCGAAGTCATCTACCCAAGTGTCTCCGCCGAAGCGGAGCCGCCGGTGTCTGTGGTCGACAAAGTAGTCGAGAAGAAAGGCACCCGCGCTGCCGCCGAGGAATACCTGAAGTACCTGTGGTCGCCGGAAGGTCAGGAAATTGCCGCCGCCAACTACCTGCGTCCACGTGATCCGGCCGTACTGGCCAAGTACAACGATCGCTTCCCGACAGTGGATTTCCTCTCGGTGGAGAAGACCTTTGGTGACTGGCGCACCGTGCAGAAGACTCACTTCAATGATGGCGGGATTTTTGATCAGATTTACAGCGGTCAGTAATGCCTGAGCCAATGAAAAAGGCGACCTGAGAAGGTCGCCTTTTTTACTGAAAAACACCGAGAACCTGTAGGAGCCAAGCTTGCTCGCGATAGCGGTCTGTCTCTCACATCAATGCTGAATGTTCTACCGCCATCGCGAGCAAGCTCTGCTCCTACAGTAGTCTCGCGAGCGCAGTTACATCGGTGGGGTCACGCCATCCTTGCCGGCCGAAATCGACTGCGCCGTCAGCGTCCCGTCGGCACTCTGCGTCACGAACGTCACGATCTTCACGCCCACTTTCAGCAAGCGGCGGTCCCCTGGCAGCAGGTTCACAATCGGCACATCCTCCGGCACCAGAATCTTCTGCTGACCCCCCTTGTAGTTGACGGTCAGCACGCGGCTATTGCTCACCACCAGGTCGCCGACGCTGCCATTGGTCATGCTGCTGCCCTTGACCAGATCGAAAGGCCGATGGCCATCACCGCTGCCGGCCAGCTCCGGTGGGAAAACATGGACCTCCAGTGCTTTGAGCGAACCGTCTTCCTGCGCAATGGCCGCCGAGCCAATGTAACTGCCCGGCTTGATGTCTTCGATATTGGCCAGGGTTACAGCGCGGATTTTGGTGTCCTTGGTCAGATTGATGACCACGTTTTCGCCAGTATTGACGTGGACTTTCAAGATGTCGGGGCTCCCCCCGGTGATCTCGCCGCGTACACCGATGCGCATGCCCGGCGCGTCGGCCGCCTGGGCGAGACTTGCCGTGAACAAGCCAATCAAGCTGATAACTGAAGCGCCGCGAATCAGGTGGCGGAACATCGCGTTCATGAAAAGTGCCCTTCCGGTTATGAATCGTGAAGAGAGAACATAAGCACGCTATCGAACAAGATGTAAGTGAATGTATCATCAGACTTTGAAATCCTGGCGCAGATTCATCGGCACACGCCGGCGTCACTCATTCCGCAATGGAATGATTGCTATCACTCCAATCCCACTTCCGCCGTTCCGGCCAGCCGCTTAGCCTGCGCGCATTCCATTTTGCTCAGCGAGACACGTTATGAACCCAGCGAATCAGGCACCTCACGGCGCCACGACAATGACCAAAGGCATGGTGCTGCTGTTCGCCTTTTGCTGTGGCGCCATCGTTGCCAACATCTACTACGCCCAGCCGATCATCGGCTTGATCGCGCCGGACATTGGCCTGACCAGCACCATGGCCAGCCTGATCGTTTCGCTGACCCAGATTGGTTACGCATTGGGCCTGTTCTTCCTGGTGCCGCTGGGGGATCTGCTGGAAAACCGTCGGTTGATGATCATCACCACCCTGGTGGCGATTGCCAGTTTGTTGGGCGCAGCGTTTACAGATCAACCCAACGTGTTTCTGTTGATCTCGTTGCTGGTGGGTTTCAGCTCGGTGTCGGTGCAGATCCTGATTCCACTGGCCGCGCACCTGGCGCCGGAAGAAACCCGCGGCCGGGTGGTCGGTGGAATCATGGGCGGCTTGCTGCTGGGAATTCTGTTGGCGCGGCCGGTGTCCAGCGTTGTGGCTGATCACTTTGGCTGGCGCGCGATGTTCGTGATCGCCGCCGTATTGATGGCGGCGATCAGCATTGTGCTGGCCGTGACGATTCCCAAGCGCCAGCCGGATCACAGCGCCTCTTATGGCCAATTGTTGGGCTCGCTGTGGACGCTGTTGCGCCAACAACCGGTACTGCGTCAGCGCGCGTTTTACCAGGGTTGCATGTTCGCCACGTTCAGCCTGTTCTGGACAGCCGTGCCACTGGAACTGGCACGCAATCACGGCCTGTCGCAAACCCGGATCGCGATCTTCGCCCTGGTTGGAGCCATCGGCGCGATCGCCGCACCGATCGCCGGTCGACTGGCTGACGCCGGCCACACCCGCATCGCTTCACTGCTGGCACTGCTGTTCGCCAGCCTGAGCTTCCTGCCGGCGTTCATCCATCCGGCCTACAGTGTCATCGGCCTCGCCGTCACCGGCGTGGTGCTCGATTTCTGCGTACAAATGAACATGGTCCTTGGCCAACGCGCGGTCTATGCCCTCGACGCCAAAAGCCGCAGCCGCCTGAATGCGCTGTACATGACCAGCATTTTCATCGGCGGCGCGTTTGGCTCCTCGGTCGCCAGTGCGGTGTATGAGCACGGCGGCTGGATGTGGACCGTGATTGTGGGCAGCGCGTTTCCACTGTTGGCGTTGTTGCGGTTCTTGAGCGTTTCGCAGAAGGCTTCGCTCGCAACGGCTTAACACCTCGTCGCTGCCGAATCAGGACCTGCCGGCGGTGTTTCTTATCGGGCAGATGGCGAGTGCCAGGGCTGGGGAAGCGCCGCTGCGCTACAAGGTCAGGCACATGAGCCGGGTTCGCCGACGCAGGCCAGCAAGTGCTCGACGGTGTGCTCCAGCAGCCCTGAGTTGTCGAGCACATGCACGCTCGAGTCCTCCGCCAACAGGCGCTCATTGAAACGGGCATTACGCGCAAGCCGCTGATCGATCTCGGCCTCCGACTCACGTCCGCGCGCCAACAGGCGCTGGCGCAACACCGGCTGGTTCACGGTCAGCAACACCACCCACACGTCCGGATAACGTTCACGGGTTTGCGGCAGATGCGCGCGCGAACCGTTGACCAGTACGTCGCCCCCCGCCGCCAGCCACTCGTCGATTTCCCGCGGGATGCCATAAGCCAGGCCATGAGCCTGCCAGCTGAGGGCAAATGCACCCTGAGCCTGCATCTCGGCGAACTGCTGCTCGCTGACGCCCTGCGCCGCCTCCCCGACCGCTTCCGCAGAGCGCGTGATAACCCGCCGCACGATACGACAGCCGCGTTCGGCCAACCGCGTTCGTGCGGCATCCAGCAGACTGTCCTTGCCCGAACCTGAAGGCCCGATGAGATAGATCAACCTGCCGGACATCAAAACATCCTCTTCGCTTGTCGCCATACTTGCCGGACCACAGCCCCACAAAAAAGGCGACCCCCGAAGGGTCGCCTTTTCGTTACTGCCCGAATTGCCGTCCCAGCCCACCCGGCACGCCATGGATATCCGTCTCTTCCCAAGGTCCGTTCGGACTGATCGACCGACTCCAGCCATTGTTGAAGCGGTAATACGTGCGCTGGCGGTAGAAGGTATTGGTCTGGTCATCCAGCACATAAACACCAAGCTTGGGATCCCAATGGCTGTTGCCACCCGGTGGCGGCGCAAAGCTGGCGGAGGTACGTGGCAGCGGTTTCGCAGGCTTGGCCGGAATGCTCGGCTTGCTCGGGGTGGGCGAGGTAGACGGTGTGGGCTTGGGCTGCGAGGGCGGAATCGGCGGCAACGACGTCGGCTCCGGCCGCTGGACCGCACACGCGCTTAACCCCAGAACAAGGCTGAGCAGGGTGATACGAGCGATAGCGGTCATAGTTGCGTTTTCCTGTTATTTATCCGGACTGTCGATGGTCAGTTTTTGCGGCGCGGTGGTGCTGCTGGCCATCGGCTGGCTGCGACCGATCCATTCGCCGGCGGTCGGTTGACCAGCACGGGAGATGCGCGCAACCAGTTGGACTTCAGGGAAGTTCGACAGTTTCAACTGCGGCATCATTGCGTCAGCATCGCCCAGTTCGACAGTTGCCGGCAAGTCAGCCACGGTCAGGCGTTTGGCGGCCAGTGGCGCCGGCGGGCCATTGGTGGCGCGAGCGAAGATGAACACGCTGTCCCCCGGCTGAACCTTGGCTTTGAGCGCTGGTGCCAGGTCGACGCTGACTTTGAGCAACGCCGATTTGACCGCAGGCGCCTGGGCGACCTTGCCGCCGCTGGCTTCGAGTTTTTCGGTGGCGCGGGCAATACCGCCTTGCAGCGCGGCCCGGGAGTTGTCGTCTGGTGGCAGTTGCGCCAGCAGGCGATTCCAGTAGTCGATGGCGTCCTGATAACGCGCGCTCTCAAACGCGGCAATGCCAAGCAGGCCAAGGCTGGTGACTTCCTTCGGATCGGCTTTCAACGCTTCGTCGGTGAGTGCCTGAACCTTGTCCGACCACTTCTTGCCGTCGGCGAAGTACTGAGCCTGCGCCCACTGGCCCAGCAATTCCGGCTGACGACCCGCCAGGTTCACCGTGCGTTCGAAGATCTTCGCCGCATCGCCAGGACGATCCTGCGCCATGTAGGTCCGACCGAGGAAGTACAGGCCTTCTGCTGAATCAGGTTGAGCCGCGACGGCGCGCTCCAGGCGACGGGTCATCTCTTCCATCGACTGTGGCGCCTGAGAGAATTCGCGGGTCAGCTCGACCTTGTCGCTCGCCCCGAAATGCAGGTAGAGACCAAGCCCCAACACCGGCACCAGAATCGCCGCCAGCAGCGGCAACGGTTTGCCCAGCCGCGCCACGCGCGGTGCATCAACGCCTTCAGTGTCGGCGAGCAACTCACGGGCCGCTTCGGCGCGACCGGTTTCCAGTTGAGCAACGTTGAGCACGCCCTCTTCCTGCTCGGTTTGCAACTCAGCCACGCGCTCCTGATACAGCGCGACGTTCAGGGCCGTACGATCCTCTTCCAACTGAGCGCGGCGGCCACGCAGAACAGGGATCAGCAGAAAACTCAGGGCTACCAGAAGCAGCAGACCTGCAGCGAGCCAGAAATCAATCATTCTTGGTTTTATCCAACAGGTGGTCGAGGCGCTCGCGCTCCTCGGCAGAAAGCGCGTCCGGGCTGTCGGCACGTTGCACGCGACGACGGCGGACGATCACGGCGATGATCACAAAACCGCCCAGCAACAGGCCGGCCGGGCCGAACCAGAGCAAGGCAGTCTTGGCGTTCAGAGCAGGCTTGTAGCGGACAAAATCACCGTAGCGATCGACCATGAAATCGATGATCTGCTGATTGTCCTTGCCCTCGCCCAACATGCGGAAAATCTCTTTGCGCAGGTCGGCGGCGATCGGTGCGTTGGAATCGGCGATGTCCTGGTTCTGGCACTTGGGGCAACGCAGCTCTTTGGTCAGCTCGCGAAAACGCTCGCGATCACCTTCCTTGGCAAACTCGTAAGTGTCGATGGCGGCGTGTGCGACGCCGGCCATGCTCAAGCCCAGTACAACAGCGGCTATCCAGCGCTTCATGGCTTGGCCTCATCGACCAGCGCCTGATACTTGGCCGCCAGTTTTTCTCGCCAGACCTGTTCGTCGATCACGCCGACGAACTTGTCGCGGATGATGCCTTTGGCATCGATGAAGAAAGTTTCCGGAGCGCCGTACACACCGAGGTTCAGGCCCAGCGTGCCCTCGTCGTCACGGATGTCCAGTTGATACGGGTTGTGGAACTCGGCCAGCCACTTCAAGGCGTCGGCGTTGACGTCCTTGTAGTTGATGCCGTAGATCACGACGCCCTTCTCCGCCAGTTTGTTCAGCACCGGGTGCTCGACCCGGCAGGAAATGCACCAGGTGCCCCAGACGTTGACCAGTGCCGGTTTACCCACAATGTCAGCTTTGGTCAGGGTCTTGTCGCCCTGCACCGCGGGCAGTGAAAACTCCGGGAACGGCTTGCCGATCATTGCCGAAGGCAGCTCGGCCGGGGCCAGGTATAACCCGCGATAAAGAAACACAGCGACCACCAGAAAAATCACCAGCGGCAACAGCATCAACCAACGCCTCATGCCGTCGCTCCCGTCATGCCCAGTGCTTCACGCACGCGGCTTTTCACCTTGACCCGATAACGCCGGTCCATCGCGGCCAACAACCCGCCGAGCCCCGTGAGCAAACCGCCGAACCAGATCCAGCGCACGAACGGTTTGACGTGTACGCGCACGGCCCAGGCGCCTTCGCCCAGTGGTTCGCCGAGGGCGACATAGAGGTCACGGGTAAAACCGGCGTCGATCCCCGCTTCGGTCATCACCGAGTTCTGCACGGTGTACAGACGTTTTTCCGGGTGCAGCACGCTGATTTCCTTGCCGTCGCGGATCACCCGCACGGTGCCCTTGTCGGAGGTGAAGTTCGGGCCTTCGAAGTGCTTGGCGCCTTCGAACACGAACTGGTAACCGCCCAGGGCCATGGATTCGCCCGGCGCCAGGCGCAGGTCGCGTTCGGCACTGTTCTGGCTCGACAACACGACACCGAGGGCGCACACGGCAATGCCCAAATGCGCAACTTGCATGCCCCAATAGCTGCGGGTCAGGGTCGGCAGGCCTTTGATCAAGCCTTTGTGGCGCGTCTTGTCGAAAATGTCGCGCACGCCGGCCAGCAACACCCAGGCCGCGAGCATGAAGGTCGCGATCACCGCCCAGTTGAAATCGCCGTAAGCGACACCGGCCACCACCGCCAACGCGGCGCTGCCGAGCAACACCGGGGTCAGCATGCTCATCAGCCATTTGACCGGGGTGTCTTTCCAGCGCACCAGCATGCCGACCGCCATCACCACCATCAGCAACGCCATCAACGGAATGAACAGCGCGTTGAAATACGGCGGGCCGACCGACAGCTTGGCACCGGTCATCGCATCGAGGATCAGCGGATACAAGGTGCCGAGCAAAATCATCGAAGCCGCCACCACCAGCACCAGGTTGTTGCCCAGCAGCAGGGTTTCCCGGGACCAGAGGTTGAAGCCGACATGGCTCTTCACCACCGGCGCACGCAGGGCAAACAACGTCAGCGAACCGCCGACCACGAACAGCAGGAAGATCAGGATGAACACGCCGCGCTCCGGATCGGAGGCAAAGGCGTGAACCGAGGTCAACACGCCGGAACGCACGAGGAAAGTCCCGAGCAAGCTCAACGAGAACGCAGCAATGGCCAGCAACACGGTCCAGCTCTTGAACACGCCACGTTTTTCCGTGACCGCCAACGAGTGGATCAGCGCAGTGCCCACCAGCCAAGGCATGAACGAGGCGTTTTCCACCGGGTCCCAGAACCACCAGCCACCCCAGCCGAGTTCGTAGTAAGCCCACCACGAACCGAGGGTGATGCCGATGCCGAGGAAGGCCCAGGCGACGATGGTCCATGGACGCGACCAGCGCGCCCACGCCGCATCAAGACGGCCGCCGAGCAATGCGGCAATGGCAAACGCGAACGCCACGGAGAATCCGACATAGCCCATGTACAGCATCGGCGGGTGGACGATCAGGCCGATGTCTTGCAGCAGCGGGTTGAGGTCACGACCGTCTGCTGGAATTTGCGGCAGGATGCGGGCGAACGGGTTCGAGGTGAGGATCAGGAACAGCAGGAAACCGGTGCTAATCATGCCCATCACCGCCAGCACGCGGGCCAGCATCACTTGCGGCAACTGCCGGGAGAACACCGACACCGCGAAGGTCCAGCCGCCGAGGATCAACGCCCACAGCAGCAACGAACCTTCGTGCGCGCCCCACACCGCACTGAACTTGTAGTACCACGGCAAGGCGCTGTTGGAGTTGCTGGCGACGTAGGCGACGGAGAAATCGTCAGCCATGAACGCGTAGGTCAGGCAACCGAAAGCGAACAGCAGAAACGCGAACTGCCCCCAGGCGGCCGGCTGGGCCAGACTCATCCACAAGCGGTCACCGCGCCAGGCACCCAGCAACGGCACCACGGCCTGAACCAGCGCGAAACACAACGCCAGAATCATGGCCAGATGGCCGAGTTCGGGGATAAACAGCCCTGAACTATAAAGTGCAGATGTCATCGATCAACCCTCCTTCGCGGGCGTTGGAGCAGATTGACCACTGTCTTTCAAAGCCTTGGTCACTTCCGGCGGCATGTATTTCTCATCGTGCTTGGCCAGCACTTCGTCAGCCACCACCACGCCGTCGGCGTTGAGCTTGCCCAGGGCGACGATGCCCTGCCCTTCGCGGAACAGGTCCGGGAGGATGCCGCGGTAGCTGATGGTGACGGACTTGTTGAAGTCAGTGACGATGAATTTCACGTCCAGCGAATCGCCGGAACGTTGCAGCGAACCTTTCTCGACCATGCCGCCTGCACGAATGCGCGTATCTTGGGGCGCTTCGCCATTGGCGATTTGCGTCGGTGTGTAAAACAGATTGATGTTCTGCTGCAGGGCGCTCAGGGCCAGGCCAACGGCAGCGCCGACACCGACCAGGATCGCGAGAATGATGATAAGACGCTTTTTGCGCAGCGGATTCACTTGCCGTTCTCCCGGCGCAGACGACGCGCCTCTTGTTGCAGATACCGCTTGCGGGCCAGGACCGGCGCCGCCACGTTGAGGGCCAGCACCACCAGGCAGATGCCATAGGCTGACCAGACATACAGGCCATGATGACCCATGGCGAGGAAGTCGCCGAATGAAGCAAAACTCATCGAGCGGCCTCCAGACTGTTCTGCACTTCTGCCTTTACCCAACTGGCGCGGGCTTCGCGCTTGAGCACTTCAAGGCGCATGCGCAGCAGCAATACTGCGCCGAAGAAACAGTAGAAACCCAGCGCCGTCAGCAGCAGTGGCAACCACATCTCGGCGGGCATTGCCGGTTTTTCGGTGAGGGTGAAGGTCGCGCCCTGGTGCAGGGTGTTCCACCACTCCACCGAGTACTTGATGATCGGGATGTTGATCACGCCGACAATCGCCAGAACCGCGCAGGCCTTGGCCGCGCTGTCACGATTGCTGATGGCGTTGCCCAGCGCAATAAGACCGAAGTACAGAAACAGCAGAATAAGCATGGACGTTAGTCGCGCATCCCAGACCCACCACGAACCCCAGGTCGGCTTGCCCCAGATCGCGCCGGTGACCAGCGCCACGGCGGTCATCCAGGCACCAATCGGCGCTGCGCATTGCAGGGCGACGTCGGCCAGTTTCATCTTCCAGACCAGCCCGACGATCCCGCACACCGCCAGCATCACGTAGATGGACTGCGCCAGCATGGCGGCCGGAACGTGGATATAGATAATGCGAAAGCTGTTGCCTTGCTGGTAGTCAGGCGGCGCGAAGGCCAGGCCCCAAACGACACCGATGCCGATCAGCAGCAATGCGGCGATGCTGAGCCACGGCAGCAGTTTGCCGCTGATACCGTAAAACCATTTGGGTGAGCCGAGCTTATGAAACCAGGTCCAGTTCATTGCAGTTTCCATCACGGTTGCTACTCGCCATCACGAGTAGCGAAGGGTCTGCCTTTCTTAAAAGAAAGTGATCAAAAATTGATCAGACCTCATTATTATTCGCCGACGCTGATCTTCAGGCCAGCAGCTATTGCAAACGGTGTCAGGGTTATCGCCAGGGCGGTCAGGCTGCCAAGCCACAGGAGATAACCGGTCGCCGGCATGCCCTGCAAGGCCGCCTGCAAGGCGCCACTGCCGAGAATCAACACCGGGATGTACAACGGCAGAATCAGCAGCGCCAATAACAGGCCACCACGCTTCAACCCCACCGTCAGGGCTGCGCCCACCGCACCGAGCAGGCTGAGCACCGGTGTACCGAGCAACAGGGAAAGCAGCAACACTGGCAGACAGGCGGTTGGCAAACCGAGCATCAATGCCAGCAGTGGAGCGAGCAAAACCAGTGCCAGACCAGAGAAGGCCCAGTGTGCCAGTACCTTGGCCAAAACCAGAAGAGGCAAGGGGTGCGGCGAAAGGACCCACTGTTCAAGGGAACCGTCTTCGAAATCACTGCGGAAAAGCCCGTCCAGCGAGAGCAAGACCGATAAAAGGGCCGCCACCCAGACCAGTCCCGGAGACAAGGTTTGCAACAATTGAGACTCGGGACCGACCGCCAACGGGAACAGCGAAACCACGATCGCGAAGAATACGAGCGGATTGGCCAACTCCGCCGGACGGCGGAACAACAAGCGAGCCTCACGGGCGACCAACAGGCCGAAAACACTCATACGGCCCAGTTCCCCAGATCAATATCGCGATAGCCGGCCGGCATCCGGTTCAGCGTGTGGTGGGTGGTCAGCACGACCATGCCGCCACGCTCACAGTGCGCGGCCAGGTGTTCTTCGAGTTGCGCCACGCCTTGTTTGTCGAGCGCGGTGAATGGCTCGTCGAGGATCCACAGTGGCGGACTGTCGAGGTACAGACGCGCCAACGCCACACGGCGTTGCTGCCCAGCGGACAGGGTGTGACAGGGAACATCTTCGAAACCGCGCAGTCCGACAGCGGCAAGCGCTGCCCAAATGGCTTCATGGGAGGCCGGTTGATGCAGGGCGCAGAGCCAGCTGAGGTTTTCTTCCGGGGTCAGCAAATCCTTGATGCCGGCGGCGTGACCGATCCACAGCAGGTTGCGCGCCAGTTCACTGCGTTGTTCGTTCAACGGCTGGCCGTTGAGCAACACTTGACCGGCGGTCGGCTGCATCAGGCCCGACAGCAGACGTAAAAGGCTGGTTTTGCCACTGCCGTTGGGGCCGCTGATTTGCAACATTTCGCCACTGGCCAGTCTCAATTCGAGATTTTCGAAGAGCAGCCGAAGGTCTCGCTCACAGGCAAGGGCAACGGTTTGCAGGACAGGACTGGTCAAGAGATCACGGGCCTTTTGCGGTTCAAGTCGGCGGCGGAACGGCCGCTAAAGAGATGCAGCATAGATGCATTGGCGGCCTGTTCTAGAGAGCTGCGTCAAACAATTGCAATGTTTTCGCCACTCTCCGAAAGACGGGCGGCATTATACATGCCATGCCCTACTCTAAAGAGGGCAATTTCCTCAGGTTGTGACCGCGTATGACAGGCGAAATGAACATCCTCCCGCTACCACCGACCACGCCCGCGACATCGCGTCCGCAGGTGGTGAGTGGCGACTTGCTCAAGCTGCTGACGCCGATGGAGGGGCTGATCACCGCCGGGCAATCCGCCAAGGCCGAAGTGCTGTCGCTCAAGCAGGCGGATCAGACCTTTCAACTGCTACTCAAGGTCACCCTCGAAAGCGGCCGTCAGACCACGGTTCAGGCCACCAGCAGTCAACCGTTGCCTCAGGGCACGAACCTGGCGATCACCCAGCCCTCGGCGAGCAACCTGGCCATCACCGTGCAACAGGCCATCGCCGCAAGCGTTGCCACCCTCACCCGCCTCGACACGGCGCAATTGCCGGTGGGCACCTTGCTGCAAGGCAAAGTGCTGACGTCCCAGGTGATGCCGCAAGTGCCGGGGCAGCCAACGGTTTTTCGCTCGCTGGTAAGCCTGCTGAACACGTCACTGAGCGGCAGCACCCTGAGCATCGACAGCCCGACGCCGCTGCGCATCGGCACGTTGTTGAGCGCGCTGGTACAAGACGCCCAGACCCTGAAATTCGTCCCGCTGAGTAACCGTCAGGAGCAATTGGCAGTCTCCCAGCAACTGGTCAGCCAGCAAAGCCGCCAAGGCTCGCTGGACGGATTGCTCAAACTCCTGCAAAACCTTCCAGCCTCGAATCAGACCTCCAGCGACCTGCGAGCCGCCGTGGACAGGTTGCTCGCCGGCCTGCCGGACGTTCAGCAACTGAGTACACCCAAAGGCCTGGCCCTGGCCCTGGCCAATAGCGGCCTGTTCCTTGAGGCGAAGTTGCTTACCGGGCAAAACCCGACACTGGCACCCGATATGAAAGGCGACCTGCTCAAGCTGATCGCGCAATTGAGTCAGGGGCTGCCGGCCAATACCAACCTCAACGCGATCATTGCGGCCAACACCCTGGCCCAGACCATGCCCAGTTTCGTGCGCAGCGCCCTCGGCATGCTCGGTCAGGTCAGCGCCAAACCACAGCCGACCAGTTTCCCCCTGCCCGAGCGTTTTCTGCAAAACCTGGAGGGGGAAGATGATCTGGAGCACTTGCTGCGCTTGGCCGCCGCAGCGGTTTCACGCCTGCAAAGCCATCAACTGTCGAGCCTGGAGCAGACCGGCGTCACGGACGACGGTCGGCTGATGAGCACCTGGCAGCTGGAAATCCCCATGCGCAACCTGCAGGACATCGTGCCGCTGCAGGTCAAGTTTCAGCGCGAGGAAGCGCCCGAAAAAGATCAACCCAAGGAACGCCGTGACGAACGCGAACCCAAACAACAACTGTGGCGCGTCGAGTTGGCGTTCGACATGGAGCCGCTGGGCCCCTTGCAGATTCAGGCGCAGTTGATCGAAGGCAGCCTGTCCAGCCAGCTGTGGGCCGAGCGCCCCTACACCGCCAGCCTGATCGAGAGCAACCTGGCCGGGCTGCGCGAACGCTTGCTGGCGTCAGGCCTGAACGTCGGCGATCTCGATTGCCACTTGGGCACACCACCGCAAGGGCCGCAAACCCGTCTCGAACAACGCTGGGTCGACGAAACCGCATGAGAAATTCCGATACGCCACGCCAGGCCATCGCCCTCAAATACGACGGCACCCACGCCCCGACCCTCACGGCCAAGGGCGACGAAGAACTGGCAGAAGAAATCCTGAAGATTGCCCGCGATTATGAAGTGCCGATTTACGAGAACGCCGAGCTGGTGAAACTGCTGGCAAGGATGGAGCTGGGTGACAGTATTCCGGAGGAGTTGTACCGCACGATTGCCGAGATCATTGCGTTTGCGTGGAATCTGAAAGGCAAGTTTCCGCAGGGGCATGATCCGAGTGCGTTGATGGTCGAGAAGGACATCACCGATCGCGGGGATGATTACTGATGTGTGTTGAATGCAAAAAATCGCAGCCTCGTTGCACTCGACAGCTCCTACAGGGTGAATGCCATCCCATGTAGGAGCTGTCGAGTGCAACGAGGCTGCGATCTTTTGGCCTGTCAGTTCTTGTGCAACTTGCTCATCAACTCCGCCTCAGCCTGGGTCAACCCGCAGGACTGAGTCAGTTCATCAACGCTCGCCCCCATTCCGACCAGGCGGGCTGCCTGGGCGAACGACAGACTCGACGGGTCGCGCTGTTCAAGCTGAGCCAGCTTGTCCGGCAACGGCCCGACGACAGCACGCAGTTCATGCAGGTCTTCACCCATGCGCACGTTGCCGCTCTGATAGTCGTCAACGCGCTTGGCCAGGTCCTTGATGCGCTGATCACGCAACGCATCGCCCTGGGCCTGTTGCGCAGCGATCTGCCGCTGGCCCCGAATGTACGCCAGAAACATCGCCAGCGTGCCTGCCCAGAAAAGGAACAGGACAATGACCGCAACCTCAAGAATCAATCAGATACTCTCCAGTTCCGACCATTCTTCTTCGCTCATCATCTTGTCCAGCTCGACCAGGATCAGCAATTCGTTGTTCTTGTTGCACACGCCTTGAATGAACTTGGCGGACTCTTCGTTACCCACGTTCGGCGCAGTCTCGATTTCCGACTGACGCAGGTAAACCACTTCGGCCACGCTGTCGACCATGATGCCGACCACTTGCTTGTCGGCTTCGATGATGACGATCCGGGTGTTGTCGCTGATCTCGGCATTCATCAGGCCGAAGCGCTGACGGGTGTCGATCACGGTGACCACGTTACCGCGCAGGTTGATGATGCCCAGCACGTAGCTCGGGGCACCTGGGACCGGGGCGATTTCGGTGTAGCGCAGGACTTCCTGAACGCGCATCACATTGATGCCGTAGGTTTCATTGTCCAGCTTGAAGGTTACCCATTGCAGGATCGGATCTTCGGAACCCTTTGCAGACGACGCCTTATCATTCATACCCTGACCCCTCGAAAAACCGCCCTAGCGGTGTGTGTTCGTTGCGATGGCAAGTCACTTGCCCCGCCTGTTTTTATGTCGGTTTGTGGACCGGCTTGCTGCCGCCCATGTGTTTTGCCCCACCGCTGGCGATCAACTCGGCCAGTTCGGAAACGTCAAGCAACGCACACATGTGTTCAATCACAGTGCCCGCCAGCCATGGCCGTTGACCACGGTGAGTGCGCCACTTGATTTCGTTCGGGTCCAGGCGCAACGAGCGGCTGACCTGATGCACCGCAAGCCCCCACTCGTAGCCCTGAACCGAAATAACGTATTGCAGCCCCTGACGGAAGTCATCGCGATAGCGGTCGGGCATGACCCAACGGGCGGTATCGAGCACTTTCAGATTGCCGGCCTGGCTCGGCAGAATCCCGAGGAACCATTCCGGCTGACCGAACAGCGGTGTCAGCTCCTGACCGGCCAGGGAATAAATCGAGCCCAGGCACACCAACGGCACCGCCAGGGTCAACCCGGCGACATCGAACAGCAGGCATTCGAACGGCTCGGCGGCCCAGACAGGACGACCGTCGGTTTCCACCGGTGGCGGCGTGTTGCTCGGTGGCAAATGAACTTCGACGATCGGCGGCACCAGGGCTTGCAGCAGCGGCGCGATGGTGGAGACGGGGGCCAAAACCGGCGCCGGCGCCTCGATCAGTGCCACCGGGGCCTTCACCACAGGTGCTGCGACCGGTGCGACAACGGCCGCCGGTTTCTCAGCCGGTTTCTGTGCATCACGCGCCTGCTCTTCAAGCACCGCAGCCTGGAACTCGTCCAGCGCCGCTTCAACCTCGACCACCTCGGGGATCGCTTCGATTTCCGGCGGCAACTCTTCGGTCGCGTCCATCAGCAAGCTGTCCAGATAAGACTGGAGCGCAAGTTGTGGACGGGAAGTGATTTTTACCGGGCGATTCATCTCACGCCACCTGCGCAACGGATTGCTGGGTCAGCATGTGCTTGAGCAGCGCGCGGTAGGCCATCACGCCGCGGCTCTTGCCGTCGAATTGCGAAGGCGTCACGCCGGCACGGCTGGCATCGCGCAAACGCGTGTCAACCGGGATGTAGCCTTGCCAGATTTCTTCAGGGTACTTGTCGCGCAATACCCGCAAGGTCCCGAGAGACGCCTGGGTGCGCCGATCAAACAGGGTCGGCACGATGCTGAATGCCAGTGGCTGTTTGCGTGAGCGGTTGATCATCGCCAGGGTGTTGACCATGCGCTCCAGGCCTTTGACCGCCAGGTGCTCGGTCTGCACCGGAATCACCAATTGCTGACTGGCCGCCAAGGCATTGACCATCAGCACACCGAGCAACGGCGGGCTGTCGATTACGGCGTAATCGAAGTCCTGCCACAGTTGCGCCAGGCTCTTGGCAATCACCAGGCCCAAACCACTCTGGCCCGGCGACTGACGCTCAAGCGTCGCCAGCGCAGTGCTCGACGGCAACAGGGAAATACTCGCGTGACTGGTGGGTAACAGCAACTGACCGGGCAAGCCTTGCGGCACGCTGCCCTTGTGCAGGAACAGGTCGTAGCTGCTGTGTTCCAGGCTGTCGGGATCGTAACCGAAGTAGCTGGTCATCGAGCCGTGGGGGTCCAGATCGACCACGACCACGCGCTTGCCCGCCTCGGCCAGCAACCCGGCTAAAGCGATGGAGGAAGTGGTTTTACCAACACCACCCTTTTGATTGGCAACGGCCCAGACTCTCATTCGGATTGTTCCACCCGGTCGGGTCGACCGGGAAATAGCTCAACGTATTAATGCGGGTGACGGAGAATTGACGGCGTTCTCTCGTCCCGGCGACTTGACCGGTGCAGGTGCAGTTTGTGTGCCAGCACGCTTCAACGCGGCATCCGGTTGCGCATGGGCGGTTCCGGTGCCGGTGAGGCTGCGACGTACATCGAGATTTCGTGACACGACCAGCACCACGCGACGGTTGCGCGCCCTGCCCTCTGCCGTGGCGTTGTTGGCCACCGGCTGGAATTCGCCATAGCCCACCGACGCCAGCCGGCCCGGATTCACACCCTGCATCGCCAGCATGCGCACGATGCTCGCCGAACGCGCCGAGGACAGTTCCCAGTTGGTCGGGTACTGCGCGGTGCGGATCGGTTGATCGTCGGTGAACCCTTCGACGTGAATCGGGTTGTCGAACGGCTTCAGGATCGCTGCGACTTTATCGATGATGTTGAACGCCATGTCGCTGGGCATGGCATCGCCACTGCCGAACAACAGGCTGGAATTGAGTTCGATCTCGACCCACAGCTCGTTACCGCGAACGGTCATCTGATTGGAGCTGATCAAGTCGCCGAACGCGGCACTGATGTCATCGGCGATGCTTTTCAGCGGATCACTGGCCCCGGAAATACCAGCGTCGACTTGCTCGCTGTCCTTGACCAGCGGCTTGGCCGGGGTCACGGTTTTCGGACGCTCTTCACCGATGGGGATCGGCTTGAGCGCCCGATCCGAATCGGTGAACACGCCGATCAACGCTTGCGAAATGATCTTGTACTTGCCTTCGTTGATCGAAGAGATCGAGTACATCACCACGAAAAAGGCGAACAGCAACGTAATGAAGTCGGCATAGGAAACGAGCCAGCGTTCATGGTTTACATGTTCTTCAGGTTGTCGACGACGAGCCATAGTCCATTACCCCCATCAATCCATGAAGCCCTGAAGCTTCAACTCAATAGAGCGAGGGTTTTCACCTTCGGCGATCGACAGAATGCCTTCCAACAACATTTCGCGATAACGCGACTGGCGCAATGCAACGGATTTGAGTTTGGCGGCGATCGGCAGCAGCACCAGGTTGGCACTGGCCACGCCGTAGATGGTGGCGACGAAGGCCACGGCAATGCCGCTGCCCAGTTGCGACGGATCGGCCAGGTTGCCCATGACGTGGATCAGGCCCATCACCGCACCGATGATGCCGATGGTCGGCGCATAGCCGCCCATGCTTTCGAAGACTTTGGCGGCTTCGATGTCGCGGCTTTCCTGGGTGTAGAAATCCACTTCCAGAATGCTGCGAATCGCTTCCGGCTCGGCGCCGTCGACCAGCAGTTGCAGGCCTTTGCGCGAGTAGGCGTCGGGTTCGGCGTCGGCCACACCTTCCAGACCGAGCAGACCCTCCTTGCGAGCGGTCAGGCTCCAGTTCACCACGCGGTCGACGCCGCCAGCCAGGTCCACGCGAGGCGGGAACAGGATCCAGCCGAGAATCTGCATGGCGCGCTTGAAGGCGCTCATCGGCGATTGCAGCAGCGCCGCACCGACGGTCCCGCCGAGTACGATCAACGCCGCCGGGCCGTTGGCCAGTGCGCCGAGGTGACCACCTTCAAGGTAGTTGCCGCCAATGATGGCGACAAACGCCATGATGATCCCGATAAGGCTGAGTACATCCATCAGATACACGCCTCGACCAGGTGCTTGCCTATGTCGTCGAGACCGTACACCGCATCGGCGAGTTCGGCTTTGACGATGGCCATCGGCATGCCGTAGATCACGCAGCTGGCTTCATCCTGAGCCCAGATCGAGCTGCCGCCCTGCTTGAGCAGACGCGCACCTTCACGGCCATCGGCGCCCATGCCGGTCAGTACGACCGCCAGAACTTTGTCACCGTAGGACTTGGCCGCCGAACCGAAGGTGATGTCCACGCACGGCTTGTAGTTCAGACGCTCGTCGCCCGGCAGGATTTTCACCGCGCCACGGCCATCGATCATCATTTGCTTGCCACCCGGTGCCAGCAACGCCAGGCCCGGACGCAGGATGTCGCCATCCTCGGCTTCCTTGACGCTGATGCGGCAGAGCTTGTCCAGACGTTCGGCGAAGGCTTTGGTGAACGCCGCCGGCATGTGCTGGATCAGCACGATCGGGGCAGGGAAATTGGCCGGCAATTGCGTCAATACGCGCTGCAGGGCAACCGGGCCACCGGTGGAAGTGCCGATGGCAACCAGCTTGTAGGCTTTGCGCTTCGGCGCCGGCGACGACGGTGCGTGCGCAGGTGCACGGGCCGGGATCGGTGCCGGACGTGCAGGGACGTTGCTGCCATGACTGCTGACGCTGGAAGGTGCGGGGGACGGGGCTGGCGTCGAGACCGGCGCCGGTGCCGGCGCGCTGTAAGCGCTGACACGACGGTTACTGCGCGAAATGCTGAGAATCTTCTCGCACAGCAGTTGCTTGACCTTCTCGGGATTGCGCGAGATGTCTTCGAAATTCTTCGGCAGGAAATCCACCGCGCCGGCATCCAGTGCATCCAGAGTGACCCGGGCGCCTTCGTGCGTCAGCGAGGAGAACATCAACACCGGGGTCGGGCAGCGCTGCATGATGTGCCGCACTGCCGTGATGCCATCCATCATCGGCATCTCGTAGTCCATGGTGATCACGTCCGGCTTGAGGGCCAGCGCCTGATCGATCGCCTCTTTTCCGTTGGTTGCCGTGCCGACAACCTGGATATTCGAATCCGCTGAAAGAATTTCCGAGACGCGGCGGCGGAAAAACCCCGAATCGTCCACCACCAGGACCTTGACTACCATAAACACTCCGTTAGGCGGGGGCGAGGCTCAGTCGCCCCGCTCCCCCAGAATCAAATACGCCGTGCGGCGTAACGCTTGAGCATGCTCGGAACATCGAGAATCAGCGCAATGCGGCCGTCACCGGTGATGGTGGCGCCGGACATGCCCGGGGTTCCCTGGAGCATTTTGCCCAATGGCTTGATGACCACTTCTTCCTGGCCGACCAGTTGATCGACGACGAAGCCGATCCGCTGGGTGCCTACCGAAAGGATCACCACATGGCCTTCGCGCTGCTCTTCGTGAGCAGCGGAGCTGACCAGCCAGCGTTTGAGGTAGAACAGTGGCAGCGCCTTGTCCCGCACGATCACCACTTCCTGACCGTCCACCACGTTGGTGCGCGACAGGTCGAGGTGGAAGATCTCGTTGACGTTCACCAGCGGGAACGCAAACGCCTGGTTGCCGAGCATGACCATCAGCGTCGGCATGATCGCCAGGGTCAACGGCACCTTGATGACGATCTTCGAGCCTTTGCCCTTGGTCGAGTAGATGTTGATGGTGCCGTTGAGCTGGGCGATCTTGGTTTTCACCACGTCCATGCCCACGCCACGACCCGACACGTCGGAGATCTCGGTTTTGGTCGAAAAACCCGGTGCGAAGATCAGGTTGAAGCAGTCAGACTCACTGAGCCGGTCCGCCGCATCCTTGTCCATCAGACCTTTCTTGACCGCGATGCCGCGCAACACATCGGCGTCCATGCCCTTGCCGTCGTCGGAGATGGACAGCAGGATGTGGTCGCCTTCCTGTTCAGCGGACAAAATCACTTTGCCGCTTCGCGGTTTGCCCATCGCTTCACGATCAGCCGGCTCTTCGATACCGTGGTCGACCGAGTTGCGCACCAAGTGGACCAGCGGGTCGGCCAGTGCCTCGACAAGGTTCTTGTCGAGGTCGGTTTCTTCGCCGACCAGCTCCAGGTTGATCTCTTTCTTGAGCTGGCGAGCCAGGTCGCGAACCAGGCGCGGGAAGCGCCCGAAGACCTTCTTGATCGGTTGCATCCGGGTCTTCATGACCGCGGTTTGCAGGTCGGCGGTGACCACGTCGAGGTTCGACACGGCCTTGGACATGGCCTCATCGGCGCTGTTGGCGCCCAGGCGAACCAGGCGGTTACGCACCAGTACCAATTCGCCAACCATGTTCATGATTTCGTCGAGACGCGCGGTGTCGACCCGCACGGTGGTCTCGGCTTCGCTGGCCGGCTTTTCCGCCGGTGGCGCAGCCGGTGCACGGGCTGGCGCCGGTGCAGCAGCGGCAGCAGGCTTCGGCGCTTCGGCTTTAGGCTCGGGCGCCTTGGCGACAGGTGCCGGGGCTTTGGCAACGGGTGCCGCTACCGAAGAAGCGGCGGAACCGGTGCCGACTTCAGTGAATTTGCCTTTACCGTGCAATTCGTCGAGCAGCGATTCGAACTCGTGATCCGAGATCAGATCACTGCCGGCCGCTTTGGCGCCAGGCACAGCGGCGACCGGGGCCGAAGCAATGGCCGACTCCAGCGCGTCGACGGCAAAGTTGCCCTTGCCGTGCAGCTGATCGAGCAGCGCTTCGAACTCGTCGTCGGTAATGTCGGAACTGTCGCCTGCCGCTTTCGGGGCAGCCGGTGCGGCGGGTGCAGCAGGAGCTGCCACCGCGTCGACGGCGAACTGACCTTTGCCGTGCAGTTGATCGAGCAACGACTCGAATTCTGCGTCGGTGATTTCGTCGCTGGCAGCGGCATCGCCGGCTGGCAGCGGAGCAGCTGTCGGAGCCTCGGCCTGAGCCTTGACGGCGTTCAGCGAGTCCAGCAGTTGTTCGAATTCGTTATCGGTGATGTCGCCTGATTCGGCTTCGACAGCCGGCTCTTCCGCCACTTGAGCCACAGGTGCGGCTTCATCGGCGGTTTGCGGCTCGGCCAGACGGGCCAGGGCCGCGAGCAATTCAGGCGTGGCAGCCGTGATCGGGCTGCGCTCGCGGACTTCGCTGAACATGCTGTTCACCGCGTCCAGCGCTTCGAGAACCACGTCCATCAACTCCGAGTCGACGCGACGTTCACCCTTGCGCAGGATGTCGAACACGTTCTCGGCGATGTGACAGCACTCCACCAGCTCGTTGAGCTGGAGGAAGCCGGCGCCCCCTTTTACAGTGTGAAAACCGCGAAAAATTGCATTGAGCAAGTCCGCATCATCCGGTCGGCTTTCAAGTTCGACCAGCTGTTCGGACAGTTGCTCTAGAATCTCGCCGGCCTCAACCAGGAAATCCTGAAGGATCTCTTCATCGGCGCCGAAGCTCATTAAGGGTGTGCTCCTACAGGTCTAAAAACCTAAAATACCTAAAATTCTAAAACCCTAGGCTGGATAGCAAATCGTCCACATCGTCCTGACCGGACACAACGTCTTCTCTTTTATCGGCATGAATCTGCGGACCTTCACCCTGAGAGAGATGTTTTTGCGGATCTTTTTCAGCAAGCATCGCTTCACGGTCATGTTCGATGCCCGCAAAGCGGTCCACCTGACTGGCCATAAGCACGAGCTTGAGCAGGTTGCTTTCAACTTCGGTGACCAACTGGGTCACACGCTTGATCACTTGACCTGTGAGGTCCTGGTAATCCTGAGCGAGCAGAATGTCGTTGAGGTTGCTCGACACCGCGCGGTTGTCCGCGCTGCTGCGTGTCAGGAAACCGTCGACACGCCGTGCCAGCTCGCGAAACTCTTCAGCCCCGACTTCGCGACGCATGAACCGCCCCCAATCCGTGCTCAGCGCCTGGGCTTCATCGCTCAGGCTGTTGACCAATGGCGTAGAGTTTTCGACCAGGTCCATGGTGCGGTTGGCTGCGGCCTCTGTCAGCTTGACAACGTAGCCCAGTCGCTCGGTGGCATCTGTGATCTGGGACACTTCCTCGGCTTGCGGCATGTGCGGGTCAATCTGGAAATTGACGATCGCGCTGTGCAGCTCGCGGGTGAGCTTGCCCACTTCCTGATACAGGCCACGGTCACGGGTCTGATTGAGCTCATGGATCAGTTGCACAGCGTCGCCAAACTTGCCTTTTTCAAGGCTTTCGACCAGTTCGACTGCGTGTTTTTTCAGGGTCGATTCAAAATCGCCCTGTGAAGATTCGTTTTGGTCCATAGCTCCCCCGTGGCGCAGTTTCTCAACCGATGCGTTCGAAAATCTTCTCGATTTTTTCTTTTAACGCCTGGGCCGTGAAGGGTTTGACCACATAGCCGTTAACACCGGCCTGGGCCGCTTCGATGATCTGCTCGCGCTTGGCTTCAGCAGTCACCATCAGCACTGGCAGGTGCTTGAGCTTTTCATCGGCGCGCACGTGACGCAGCAGATCGATACCGGTCATGCCAGGCATGTTCCAGTCCGTTACCAGAAAGTCGATGCTCCCGCTGTTGAGAACCGGAATGGCAGTAATGCCATCGTCAGCCTCGACCGTGTTGGTGAACCCAAGGTCACGCAACAGGTTTTTTATGATCCGCCGCATCGTTGAGAAGTCATCAACGATGAGGATTTTCATGTTCTTGTCCAATTCGACCTCCAAGCAGTCTTAAACGCGCCCAGCACCTGGACGCGCCATTTCAATCAATCCGGCAAAGCACTCAATGACTGTCTGGAGCACAACAGATCGAGACCGGCGCAGTTCAACACCACACCAGCCACGTTCGCAGTGTCCCCACACTGCCTTCAGCGCGCTCGCCACTCCCCCAAACGCCCCCGCAAACGGGCCGCGCACTGGCTGTGTAACTGGCTGACCCGAGATTCGCTGACCCCCAGGACCTCACCGATTTCCTTGAGATTCAACTCTTCGTCGTAGTACAGCGCCAACACCAGTCGCTCACGCTCCGGCAAATTGGCAATCGCGTCCGCCAGCGCCGCCTGGAAGCGTTCATCTTCCAGATCGCGTGACGGCTCGAGATGAGCACTCGCGCCATCCTCGTGCAGCCCTTCGTGTTCGCCGTCCTGCAACAGATCGTCGAAACTGAATAACCGGCTGCCCAGGGTGTCGTTCAAAATCCCGTAGTAATCGTCGAGACTCAATTGGAGTTCGGCCGCAACTTCGTGATCTTTAGCGTCACGGCCGGTTTTAGCTTCAATCGAGCGAATTGCGTCGCTGACCATGCGGGTATTGCGGTGGACCGAACGTGGCGCCCAGTCCCCCTTGCGGACTTCATCGAGCATCGCGCCGCGGATTCGAATGCCCGCGTACGTCTCGAAACTCGCGCCTTTGCTAGCGTCGTATTTGGTCGATACTTCAAGCAGGCCGATCATGCCGGCCTGGATCAGGTCTTCGACCTGAACACTGGCTGGCAATCGCGCCAGCAAGTGGTAAGCAATGCGTTTGACCAGTGGCGCGTAACGCTCGATCAGCTCGTACTGCGCGTCACGCGCCGACTTCTTGTAGAGGTTATAACCGCTGGCTGTCATAGCACGGGTCCTGCCGTTTGTTGCACGAGGCGCTCGACGAAAAACTCCAGGTGCCCACGCGGGTTGGCAGGCAGCGGCCAGGTATCGACCTTTTGTGCGATGGCCTTGAAGGCCAGGGAACACTTGGAACGCGGGAAAGCTTCATAAACCGCGCGCTGCTTCTGAACGGCCTTGCGCACGCTTTCGTCGTACGGCACCGCACCGACGTATTGTAAGGCGACGTCGAGGAAGCGATCCGTGACCTTGGTCAACTTGGCGAACAGGTTGCGCCCTTCCTGCGGGCTCTGGGCCATGTTGGCGAGGACGCGGAAGCGGTTCATGCCGTAATCGCGGTTCAGCAGTTTGATCAGTGCATAGGCGTCGGTGATCGAGGTCGGCTCGTCGCAGACCACCAGCAGGACTTCCTGCGCGGCGCGAACGAAACTGACTACCGAGTCACCAATGCCCGCAGCGGTGTCGATCACCAGAACGTCGAGGTTGTCGCCGATATCGCTGAACGCCTGGATCAGGCCGGCGTGTTGCGCCGGGCTCAGATGCACCATGCTCTGAGTGCCGGACGCCGCCGGGACGATGCGGATACCGCCGGGCCCCTGCAACAACACGTCGCGCAGCTCACAGCGGCCTTCGATGACATCGGCCAGGGTACGTTTGGGTGTCAGCCCCAGCAGGACGTCGACGTTCGCCAGCCCCAGATCGGCGTCCAGCAGCATGACGCGCCGGCCGAGCTCAGCTAGAGCCAGGGACAAGTTCACTGACACGTTAGTCTTCCCGACGCCACCTTTGCCGCCGGTCACCGCGATCACCTGTACGGGATGCATGCTGCCCATGTTATTTCTTTACCTTGTCTTGCATAGACGGAGGCCACATTACTGGCTGCGCGTTCACAAACGGAACAATGCATGGCAGACCATCGATGTAGGTACAAAAACTGTTCATTAATACCTCAGCCAACCTGCTTGGTCGGACTGTGGTAAATATCAGCGAACATGTCAGCCATGGCTTCTTCGCTGGGTTCTTCCTGCATTTGCACGCTGACGGCGCGGCTCACCAGCTGATGACGACGCGGCAGATGCAAATCATCCGGAATCCGCGGTCCATCGGTCAGGTAAGCCACCGGCAATTCATGACTGATTGCCAGGCTCAACACCTCGCCAAGGCTTGCCGTTTCATCCAGTTTAGTCAGGATGCAGCCAGCGAGCCCGCAGCGCTTGTAACTGTGATAAGCGGCGGTTAGAACCTGTTTCTGGCTGGTGGTTGCCAGAACCAGATAATTTTTTGATTTGATGCCACGACCGGCCAGGCTTTCGAGCTGCATGCGCAGTGCCGGATCGCTGGCCTGAAGACCGGCGGTATCTATCAGCACCACACGCTTGCGCAGCAACGGATCCAGCGCCTGCACCAGGGACTGGCCCGGGTCGACGTGGGTGACCGACACGTTGAGGATCCGGCCCAGGGTCTTGAGTTGTTCCTGAGCGCCGATACGGTAGCTGTCCATGCTGACCAGCGCGATGTTCTGCGCGCCGTACTTGAGCACGTAACGGGCCGCGAGCTTGGCCAGCGTGGTGGTCTTGCCCATGCCGGCAGGACCGACCATGGCAATCACACCGCCCTCTTCCAGTGGCTCGACTTCCGGTGTGGCGATCATCCGCGCCAGGTGCGCCAGCAACATGCGCCAGGCCTGACGGGGTTCGTCAATGCCGGTAATCATTTCCAGCAGATCACGGGACAACGGGCCGGACAAACCGATGCGCTGCAGACGACGCCAAAGGTTGGCCTGGGCCGGACGGCTGCCTTGCAGCTGGTTCCAGGCCAGAGAGCCGAGTTGTACTTCCATCAGTTCGCGCAGGCTGTTGAGTTCGAAACGCATCGAATCGAAAGCCCGCGGATCGACACCGCTGGAGGCTGGCGCGGGGGCCGGCGCTGCACGACGGGGTTCAGTGTAAGTCGGTTCGATCAACGGTTCGGCGGCGGTGAGTGGCAGGCCGGCGAACAACTGGCGATTGGTGGACTTGTCGCTCTCGCCTTCGCTGCGCAGGCTCAGTTCGGCCTGGGCGGTGACGATCCGCGACTGGGTCTTGCGCAGCTCGTCCTCGAGCTCCATGTTCGGAACACGCGGGGCCAGCGCCGACAGTTTGTAATCGAGGGCAGCCGTCAGCTCGACACCACCGGCGATGCGGCGGTTGCCAATGATGGCGGCATCAGCGCCCAGCTCATCACGAACCAGTTTCATGGCCTGACGCATATCGGCGGCGAAAAAACGCTTAACTTGCATAAACCACTACCTCAGCCGTTGGGCCCTACTGTCGCAACGATGGTCACTTGCTTGTTGTCAGGGATTTCCTGGTAAGCCAACACATGCAAACCCGGGACTGCGAGTCGGCCAAATCGCGACAGCATCGCGCGAACCGGACCGGCCACCAGCAGAATCACCGGTTGACCTTGCATTTCCTGACGCTGCGCCGCTTCGATCAACGAGCGTTGCAGTTTTTCAGCCATGCTTGGCTCCAGCAGAACGCCCTCTTCCGAGCCTTGTCCCGCCTTCTGAAGACTATTGAGCAATATTTGTTCCAACCTTGGCTCAAGAGTGATAACTGGCAGCTCCGACTCAGTCCCTACAATGCTTTGGACGATTGCACGGGATACGCCGACGCGTACGGCGGCCACCAGCGCGGCAGTATCTTGACTCTTGGCCGCATTGTTCGCGATCGCTTCGGCGATGCTGCGAATGTCCCGTACGGGCACCTGTTCGGCCAGCAACGCCTGGAGCACCTTGAGCAGCTGCGATAACGACACCACGCCCGGCACCAGCTCCTCGGCCAGTTTAGGGGAGCTTTTGGCCAGCAACTGCACGAGTTGCTGCACTTCTTCATGGCCGATCAGCTCACTGGAGTGCTTGTACAAAATCTGGTTCAAGTGGGTTGCCACTACTGTACTGGCATCGACCACGGTGTAACCGAGGGATTGTGCCTGCGCACGCTGGCTGATTTCGATCCAGACCGCTTCCAGCCCGAAAGCCGGATCTTTGGCGGTGATGCCGTTGAGCGAACCGTAGACCTGACCCGGATTGATCGCCAGCTCCCGATCCGGATAAATCTCCGCTTCGGCCAGGATCACCCCCATGAGGGTCAGTCGATAGGCACTTGGCGCGAGGTCGAGGTTGTCACGGATATGCACAGTCGGCATCAGGAAGCCCAGGTCCTGGGACAGCTTCTTGCGTACGCCTTTGATACGCGCAAGCAACTGACCACCCTGGTTGCGATCCACCAGTGGAATCAGGCGATAGCCGACTTCCAGGCCAATCATGTCGATCGGCGTCACATCGTCCCAGCCAAGCTCTTTGGTTTCCTGAGCGCGGGCCGGCGATGGCAGCAGCTCCTGCTGACGCTTGACCTCTTGCAAGGCCTGAACCTTGACGGTGTTCTGCTTCTTCCAGAACAGGTACGCACCGCCGGCTGCGAGGGCCGCCATGCTCAGAAAGGAGAAGTGCGGCATGCCGGGCACCAGGCCCATGACTGCCATCAAACCCGCCGCCACGGCCAGCGCCTTCGGCGAGGCGAACATCTGGCGATTGATCTGCTTGCCCATGTCTTCCGAACCGGAAGCTCGGGTCACCATGATCGCGGCGGCTGTCGATAACAACAGTGATGGCAATTGCGCCACCAAACCGTCACCAATGGTCAGCAACGCGTAAACCTTGCCGGCATCACCGAAGGTCATGCCGTGCTGGAAAATGCCGACCGCCATGCCGCCGATCAGGTTGATGAACAGAATCAGCAAACCGGCGATGGCGTCACCGCGTACGAATTTGCTGGCACCGTCCATGGAACCGTAGAACTCGGCCTCCTGGGCCACTTCCATCCGACGCATTTTGGCCTGGTTCTGATCGATCAGGCCGGCGTTCAAGTCGGCGTCGATCGCCATTTGCTTTCCGGGCATCGCATCGAGGGTGAAACGCGCGCTCACCTCGGAAATTCGTCCGGCACCCTTGGTCACCACGACGAAGTTGATGATCATCAAAATCGCGAAGACCACGATACCAACCACGTAGTTACCACCGATCACCACCTCACCGAAGGCCTGGATCACCTTACCGGCGGCGGCATGGCCGTCCTGACCGTGAAGCATCACCACCCGCGTGGAGGCCACGTTCAGCGCCAGCCGCAACAGTGTTGCCACCAGCAGGATGGTCGGGAACACCGCGAAATCCAGCGGTCGCAGGGCGTAGACACAGACCAGCAGCACGACAATCGACAGCGCAATGTTGAAGGTGAAGAACACGTCCAGCAGGAACGGCGGCACCGGCAGCATCATCATGGCCAGCATGACCAGCAGCAACAATGGCACACCCAGATTGCCCCGACTCAGGTCGGCGACGTTTGTGCGGGCACTGTTGATAAACTGAGAGCGATCCACCGGTTTTCCCCGTTACTTTAAAGCAAACTTTTGACGCCCGAAGCAGGCGCAGAGCGGCTACTGCAAGAAGCCTTCCAACTTTTGCCGGGGTTTGAAACAGAGGGGTTTATCGGGGGGATTGTGCTGCCTGTGCCCGCGAAGGCGTCGGCATGGCCAGCGC
This sequence comes from Pseudomonas sp. SJZ080, assembly GCF_007828295.1. NCBI lineage: Bacteria > Pseudomonadati > Pseudomonadota > Gammaproteobacteria > Pseudomonadales > Pseudomonadaceae > Pseudomonas > Pseudomonas sp. SJZ080. The sequence goes on along the minus strand of NZ_VIUK01000005.1, from coordinate 265,067 downwards.
AAAAAAATCAGGAATCGCGCCGCAGATCCGGTGGAATCGGCAGGTCATCCTTGAGCGGCTCAGGACGCTTGCCCTTGCCGGCGCGGTGCTGGCGGATCTGATAGACGTAGGCCAATACCTGAGCGACCGCCAGATACAACCCACCGGGAATTTCCTGCTCCAGCTCGGTGGAGTAGTAGATCGAACGCGCCAGGGCCGGAGACTCCAGAAGCAACACTTCATTGGCCACGGCGATCTCGCGGATTTTCAAAGCCAGGAAGTCGCTACCCTTGGCCAGCAGCACCGGCGCAGCACCTTTTTCCGCATCGTACTTGAGCGCCACGGCGTAGTGAGTCGGGTTGGTAATCACCACGTCAGCCTCGGGGATGGCTGCCATCATTCGCCGCTGGGACATTTCGCGCTGCAACTGGCGAATCCGCTGCTTGACCTCCGGCTTCCCTTCCTGATCCTTGTGCTCGTCTCGTACTTCCTGCTTGGTCATCAGCAGTTTCTTGTGGCTCTGGTAAAGCTGAACCGGAACATCCACCGCCGCGATCAGGATCAGCCCGCACGCCATCCACAATGTGCTCCAGCCCACCAGTTGAACGCTATGGATGATCGCCTGCTCCAGCGGTTCGTGGGCAATGCGCAGCAAGTCATCGATGTCCGAGCGCAGGACGGACAATGCCACAAACAGAATCAGCAGAAACTTGGCCAGCGCCTTGACCAATTCGATCACAGCCGTGCTGGAGAACATCCGCTTGAGGCCCGCTGCAGGGTTCATCCGGCTGAATTTGGGCGCCAGGCTCTTGCCGGCGAACAACCAGCCCCCCAGGGAAATCGGCCCCAGAAAGGCCGCCAGCAGCAGTGTCAACAATATCGGCTGCGTCGCCAGGATCGCAATCTTTCCCGAATTCAGCAGGTAGTGACCCATTTGCCCCGGATCAAGCAACACCTCCCGCGGCAGCGAAAAATTCAGGCGCATGATTTCCAGCAGATCCTGGGCCAGCCCGCCACCGTAGATCAACAACCCTCCGGCACCGGCCATCATGGTTGCCAGGGTGTTGAGCTCTTTCGAGCGGGCAATCTCGCCCTTGTCCCTGGAGTCCTTTTTGCGTTTCTCCGTGGGGTCTTCTGTTTTGTCCTGACCGCTCTCGCTCTCGGCCATGGCTAGCGCGCCCCTGCCATGTCACGTAACAGCTGCAGGGCCTCGGTGGCCAACGGCTGATACTGATTGAGAATGTCGCCGAGACCCACCCAGAAAATCACCAGCCCCAGCACCAGGGTCAGGGGGAAACCGATGGAGAAAATGTTCAGCTGTGGCGCCGCCCGCGTCATCACGCCGAAGGCGATGTTAACCACCAACAATGCTGTGATAGCCGGCAATACCAGGAGCATTGCCGCGCCCAGCACCCAGCCCAGCTTGTTGGCCAGCTCCCAAAAGTGATTGATCAGCATCGCGCTGCCGACCGGCATGGTGGTGAAGCTCTCCGTGAGCACTTCGAACACCACCAGATGCCCATTCATGCCGAGAAACAGCAGGGTCACGAGCATCGTCAGGAACTGGCCGATTACCGCCGCCGACACACCATTGGTAGGGTCGACCATCGAGGCGAAGCCCATGCCCATCTGAATCGAAATAATCTGCCCGGCGACGACAAACGCCTGGAAAAACAGCTGAAGGGAGAGCCCCATCAATGCGCCGATAATGATCTGTTCGGCGATCAGCAGCAGCGCGCTCAGATCCAGCGCCTGAACCTGAGGCATCGGTGGCAGGCCCGGCACGACAACCACTGTGATTGCCAGGGCGAAATACAATCGCACGCGGGTCGGCACCAAGGTCGTGCCAAAGATTGGCATGGTCATCAGGACGGCGCCGATGCGAAACAGCGGCAATATGAACGAAGCGACCCAGGTACTGATCTGGGTGTCGGTCAGCTGCAGCAGTGACATGGCTTAGCCGATGACCCGAGGAATATTGCCGTACAACTGCAGGATGTATTCCATGAAGGTCTGCACCAGCCACGGACCGGCGACGATCAACGTCACCAGCATCACCAACAGGCGCGGCAGGAAGCTCAGGGTCTGTTCGTTGATCTGGGTGGCGGCCTGGAACATGGCGACCAACAGCCCCACCAGCAAGCTCGGAATCACCAGCACAGCGACCATCATGGTGGTCAGCCAGAGCGCTTCACGAAAGATGTCTACCGCAACTTCCGGCGTCATGGCGAGACACCGCCGAAGCTGCTGGCCAACGTACCGATGATCAATGCCCAACCATCCACCAGCACGAAGAGCATGATCTTGAACGGCAGGGAAATGATCAGTGGCGAGAGCATCATCATACCCATGGCCATCAGCACACTGGCCACGACCAGGTCGATGATCAGGAACGGAATGAAGATCATGAAACCGATCTGGAACGCGGTCTTCAGCTCAGACGTGACGAAGGCCGGCACCAGGATGGTCAGTGGCGCCTGGTCCGGTGTCGCGATGTCGGTGCGTTTGGACAGGCGCATGAACAGCTCAAGATCGCTGCTGCGCGTCTGGGCCAGCATGAAATCCTTGATTGGCACCTGGGCCTTGGCCACAGCATCTTGCGCGGTGAGTTTTTCCGCCAGATAAGGCTGCAAGGCATCCTGGTTAACCCGGTCGAACACCGGTGCCATGATGAACAGCGTCAGGAACAGCGCCATGCCGGTAAGAATCTGGTTGGACGGCGTCTGCTGCAAGCCCAGGGCCTGACGCAGGATCGAGAAGACGATGATGATCCGGGTGAAACTGGTCATCAGCATGACGAACGCCGGAATGAAACTCAGCGCGGTCATGATCAGCAGGATCTGCAGGCTGACCGAGTATTCCTGAGCGCCCTGGGCATTGGTGCCCAGGGTGATCGCCGGGATCGACAACGGATCGGCGGCGATGGCCAGTGGCGCAGCCAGCATCAGGGCCAGCGTCAAGATGATGCGTAGCGCACCCATTACTTCTTATCCTTCTGATCCTTGCCCATCAGCTCCATCAGGCGCTGGGCAAACTCCGGGGTCGCTTTCTCGGTGGCCGGCACCTGCACCGGCTCCTTGAGCACATGCAAGGCGGTGATGGTGCCGGGGCTCAAGCCGAGCAGAATCTGCTCGTTGCCAACCTGCACCAGTATCAAACGGTCACGCGGGCCCAACGCGCGGGAGCCGATCAATTCGATCACCTGCCCCTTGCCGGCCGGCCCAGCCTGCTGCACCCGGCGCAACAGCCAGGCGAGGAAGAAGATCAACCCCAGCACCAGCAGCAAACCGAGCACCAGCTGCGTCAATTGCCCCGCCACACCACTGCTGACAGCAGGTGCCGAGGCAGCAGTCGCCACCGGCTCGGCCGCAAGCACACTGAACGGCAACGCCAGCACAAACCCCAGAACCTTTTTCACTCAGCGCAGCTTCTTGATACGTTCGCTTGGGCTGATCACGTCGGTCAGGCGGATGCCGAACTTCTCGTTGACCACTACCACTTCACCGTGAGCGATGAGCGTGCCGTTGACCAGCACGTCCAACGGTTCACCCGCCAGACGATCAAGCTCGATCACCGAACCCTGGTTGAGTTGCAGCAAGTTGCGGATGTTGATGTCGGTGCTGCCCACTTCCATGGAAATCGACACCGGGATGTCGAGGATCACGTCGAGGTTCGGACCGTCCAGCGTGACCGGATCGTTGTTCTTCGGCACGCTGCCGAACTCTTCCATCGGCAGACGGTTGGACGGCGAGCTCGCGGCGTCGGCGGCCAGCAAGGCGTCGATGTCGTCCTGCCCGGCGTCGCCGGTTTCTTCCAGGGCCGCAGCCCATTCATCGGCCAGCGCCTGGTCGTCCTGGGTATTCATGTCGTTAGCCATCATGTGTCCTCGGCGGGCACCCCTTTCAACGGGCTGCCGTCAGTTAATAGCGAATGGGGAGCAGCGCCGCTTAACGGCGCTCGATCGGCTCGATCACTTGCAACGCGAGGTTGCCTTTATGCGAGCCCATCTTGACCTTGAACGCAGGCACGCCATTGGCGCGCATGATCATTTCTTCCGGCATCTCGACCGGGATAATGTCCCCCGGCTGCATGTGCAGAATGTCGCGCAGGCGCAGCTGGCGACGGGCAACCGTGGCACCGATCGGCACGTCAACGTCCAGCACGTCCTGGCGCAGGGCATTGACCCAGCGCTCGTCCTGATCATCGAGGTCCGACTGGAAGCCGGCGTCGAGCATTTCGCGCACCGGTTCGATCATCGAGTACGGCATGGTCACGTGCAGGTCACCGCCACCGCCATCGAGTTCGATGTGGAACGTCGACACGACAATGGCTTCGCTCGGGCCGACGATGTTGGCCATGGCCGGGTTCACTTCCGAGTTGATGTACTCGAAATTCACTTCCATGATCGCCTGCCAGGCTTCCTTCAAATCGACGAACGCCTGCTCCAGCACCATGCGCACCACACGCAGTTCGGTGGGAGTGAATTCACGCCCTTCGATCTTCGCGTGACGGCCGTCGCCGCCAAAGAAGTTGTCCACCAGTTTGAACACCAGCTTGGCGTCGAGGATGAACAGCGCAGTACCGCGCAGCGGTTTGATCTTGACCAGGTTGAGGCTGGTCGGCACGTACAGCGAGTGGACGTATTCGCCGAACTTCATCACCTGCACGCCACCGACCGCAACGTCCGCCGAGCGGCGCAGCATGTTGAACATGCTGATGCGGGTGTAGCGGGCAAAACGCTCGTTGATCATTTCCAGGGTCGGCATGCGTCCGCGGACAATGCGATCCTGACTGGTCAGGTCGTAGCTTTTGACGCTGCCGGGCTCGGCAGCGGTATCGGTCTGTACCAGACCGTCATCGACGCCATGCAAAAGCGCATCGATTTCATCCTGGGACAGCAGGTCCTGCACGGCCATGTCGTGTTCCTACTGCAGTACGAAATTAGTGAAAAGCAACTGTTCGATGACTACTTTGCCGAGCTCTTTCTGCGCCACTTCCTGCACGCTGGCCGTCGCCTTCTGACGCAGCATTTCCTGACCGACCGGCGACGCCAGGGTCGCGAAATCCTGCCCGGAGAACAGCATGACGAGGTTATTGCGGATCACCGGCATGTGGACTTTGAGCGCTTCCAGATCGGCCTGATTGCGACCCTGCATGGTGATACTCACCTGCATGTAGCGCTGACGGCCGTTCTGGTTGTAATTGGCCACGAAGGCCGGCGCCATGGGCTCGAAAATCGCTGGCTGCTTGCCGACCGGGGCAACTTCAGCCGCGGCGGCAGGTTTGCTCTGGGCGCTGTGCATGAAGAACCAGGTCGCTCCCACGGACAAGCCGATCGCCAGCAGCAGGGCCACCACGATCAAAATGATCAGCTTGATTTTGCCTTTGGTTGCGGGGTCTTTTACTGCTGCTTCGCTCTTCGCCATGCCAATAATCCGTCACTATTCGGGTTTTCACAGTCGCACGGCAAGGCAAGAGCAAGTGTTATGCCAGAAGTGTCGGAGGGAGAATGGATAGGACCAAGCGAAATTTTGAAAACACCGCAAACCTAATGTGGGAGCGGGCTTGCTCGCGAACGCGGTGTGACAGCCAGCATCAATGCTGAATGTTCAACCGTATTCGCGAGCAAGCCCGCTCCCACAAGGGTTTTGCGCTGGATCAGGCGTAGTAGTCAACCGCGCTGGAGCCGATGACGCTGGTCGCACTGGCCGCCACTTCGGCAACCGTCGGCGCGAGCTCTTCGTCCATGCCATCGAGGCGACCGCCGCTGGCGCTGGTGCGTCCGCCCTGACTTTGTTGGGCCTGGTCCTGACCTTGCTGAGAGCCACGGGACTGGTCGGAGACGTTGACGTCAACCTGACCCATCCCCTGTTGCGCGAACATGTCTCGCAAGCGATGCATCTGGCCATCCAGCGCTTCGCGAACGCTTGGGTGCGCACTCATGAAGGTCACCTGGGTCTGCTGGTCCGGGACCATGTTCACCCGAATATCCAGGCGCCCCAGTTCAGCAGGCTGCAACTGGATGTCGGCCGCCTTCAGGTTGGCGCTGGACAGGTACATGACCCGGTTCACCACTTCTTCGGTCCAGCCACTCTGATGCATGGCAATCGGCTGATTCACCGGCACGGCATTGGCGGTTTTCGGCGTGGCGGCCTGGGTCAGAGCAGCCAGACGATTGGCGAAGTCATCAACACGGGTATCGCTGGTGGCAGACTTCAAATCCTTGAGGCCGTCATCGATCAACCCACTGAACGCTTTCTCGCCCCCCTGGCTGGTACTGTCCTTGTCTGCCTGCACATCGAGCATGCCCGCCATACCGGCGGCAAAGTTCTGTGCCGAGGTAGGCTCGCCATCAGCCTGGATCTGGGCTGGCGTCGGCGTCGGCGCAGCCTTGGGCTGTGCCTGGCTGGAAGCCGAAATATGGCCGCCCTGCTCCATGGCCATGCGCACAGCCGGGAGAGCATCGAGAGGATCAGCCTCGGGATCGAAATCGCTATCCGCCGCCGTAACAGGAGCCTGCGCCGTCGTCGTCACTGCAGGAGCGACAGCAATCTCCACTGGCGGTTGCTGAGTGACGACCACAGGGGGCGCCTCCGCAACAGGCGCCGTCACGACGGGTTGCAACTCTGGCAGCAATGAAGGATCGAGGGTCGGATCGACGGGTGCAGTGTCGGCCACCGGCGTTTCGGGGACATCCTCGTTGGCGACCTTGTCGTCGCTCGGCGCCGGTTTATCGACGGGCAAGGATTTGCCGCTATCGGCAACCGTCGGTTCCGGGGCGGCAGACTTGTCGTTGCCGACGCTCTTTTTATCGGGGCTGTCCGGGGATTTATCACGCGCCGGCTTCACCGATCCATCAGGGGCCGCAGAGGGTTTGTTCTGGGCCTGAGTGGCGTAAACCTGAGCGAAGCTGGACGCCTTGTCCCCGGGCTCAGCGGACAGCGCCGGTGTATTGGCGGAGGCGGCTTGAGTCTTGGCCTGCGCGGCGGCCTGAAGAAGAATATTGGGGGTAACGGGCATGAAACGGTCTCCGCTGCACTGGGATCGTAGGTACAGTTGCAGTGATACCTGCAAGGGTTGAGCCAGTTTTTCTCAGGCGGCGTTAAAAGCGCCGGACGGTCGCCTCGGTCGGCGAAGAGCGCTGGCGCTCTGCCTCGTACAACGGCCGGACAATAGCGAACTCGCCGTCGATTTCACCGAGCAGTTTTTCAATGCCTGAAAGGTTTTTATTCTTGGCTCGCTGCTCCAGTTCATGACACAGCTCGGCCAGACGGACGGCCCCCATGTTACTGCTGCTGCCCTTGAAACTATGAGCAGTATTCATAAGCAGCGCTGCATCTTCAGCCTTGTGCAGAAGAACCAAGCGCTCCTCGGAATCGGCGAGAAAAGTATCCAGCAACATCGGATACTCATCCTCCATGACCTCTTGCAACGCGCTCAGCACGTCGCGATCCAGATGTGTGTCAGCCACTTGCTCACTCCTTGATCAAGAATGCGCGGATTATGCCAGAGCCTCCCAGAAAAATTCCACGCGGGCGCTTCGACCTTCGTCGGACCAACTGGCGTTCCGGCTCAGCTGGCGGATCAAACTGACGCCACGTCCCGACAGACGGATGCCATCGACAGGGCGCGCCATCACTCGCTCGACATCAAAACCCTTGCCACTGTCTTCGACCCGAATCGTCAGGCAACCGCCGCCGTCCTTTGGCGCAACCTGCAAATGCACCCGGACATAGCCGTCCTGCAGCTCATCCAGACGCGCATTGCGCTGCTGATAGTAGCGGGTAAAACCCGAAGCATCGCGTTTCAGGCTCGAATCCAGCCCCAGCACGCCGTGCTCCAGCGCATTGGAATACAGCTCCGCGAGCACACTGTAGAGCGCCCCGCTCTGCGCACGCAAACCATGGACCTCCAACAGCAACTGCAAAAGATACGGCAGCGGATTGAAGCGTTTCAGGGTGGCGGCACGGAACTCGAAATTCACCGACCAGTCCAGCGGGCAGGACTGGCCGCTATCGGAATAGACCAAGGGCGGTGGTATCAGCTGCGCCGCTTCGAGCAGGCTGACTTCGACCATGCTGACATCATCGCGGGCCTCTCCGCGAAAATCCTGCAGCGCCTGCTCGATCTCTTCAAAGAGCCGGTCAGGCTGACGGTTGGCCGCAAACACCTGTTGCAGCCGCTCGACACCAAACAACTGTTCTTTGGCGTCGCAAGTATCGATCACCCCATCAGACAACAGGAAGACCCGATCCCCGACCGCCATCGGAAACACTTCGGTACGGTCATCGAACGTCTGCGGATTCAGTACGCCGAGCGGTAAATGCCGGGCTGTCAGCGGTGTGCGCTCGCCGCTCGCAATGTTGTGCAGATAACCGTCCGGCATTCCGCCGTTCCAGACTTCCACCGAGCGTCGCTGAAAACTCAGGCACAGCAGTGTTGCACAACAGAACATGTCCACCGGCAGAATGCGCTTGAGCTTGGCGTTCATCTCGCGCAGGGTTTCCGACAGGCCGTAGCCCTTGGCGGTCATGCCGTAGAAGACTTCTGCCAGCGGCATGGCCCCGACGGCGGCCGGCAACCCATGGCCGGTGAAATCGCCGAGCAGCACGTGCATGTCGCCGGCCGGGGTAAATGCCGCCAGCAACAGGTCACCGTTGAATAGCGCATAGGGCGATTGCAGGTAGCGGATATTGGGGGCGTTCAGGCAGCCGGAATGGGCGACCTTATCGAACACGGCCTTGGCCACACGTTGTTCGTTGAGCAGGTAATCGTGATGCCTGGCGATCTGGTCTCGCTGCTCCAGCACGGTGGCCTGCAGCCGCCGCAAGCGGTCCATCGCCTTGATTTTGGCGGCGAGGATCACCTGGTTGTAGGGCTTTGCCAGAAAGTCGTCGCCGCCGGCCTCCAGACAGCGGGCCAGCGCCTCGCTTTCAGTCAGCGAGGTCAGGAAGATAATCGGTACCAGGGTTTCCCCAGCCAGCGCCTTGATCTGCCGTGCAGCCTCGAAACCGTCCATCACCGGCATCATGGCGTCCATCAAGACCAGTTGCGGTCGTTGCTGGCGAAACGCTTCGACTGCTTCGGCACCATTGGCCGCCGTCAATACTTCATGGCCCTGACGGCGGACGATACTCGACAACAGCATGCGATCGGCCGCGCTGTCTTCAGCGATCAGTATCGTCAGCGGTTCGAGCGGCATGATCAACTAATGTCGAACAACTTGTCGAAGTTGGAAATAGCGAGGATTTTCTTCACATCGGAACTGCTGTTGACGACGCGAATATCTGAACTGTCGCCACCGGCGTGATCACGCAGCAAGAGCAGCATGCCCAGTGCAGAACTATCGAGATAAGTGGCTTTCTTCAGGTCAACCACAATGGACTCGGGTTTATTGCCGAGCCGCTCGTAGGACTCGCGAAATTCCTGATGCCGACCGAAATCGAATCGTCCCTCGATCGAAATCGTCAGTTTTTTTCCATCCGAAGATACTTCTGTAACGACTGACATTGAACGGCTTCCTTGTCATTGGCGAACGTACGTGTACAAGGTTTAGCACTTGGCGCAGACGGGGGCAAGGTTGGGAGTTGTGGAGTTTTTGAGTACGCCTTCGCGGGCAAGCCCGCTCCCACAGGTTTTGTGTCGTTCACAGAAATTGCGATCGACGCGAAAACTGTGGGAGCGGGCTTGCCCGCGAAGAACGATAACGCGGTTTCACTGACTCAATACGGACTCTCACGGGGCAACCGCTGAGACAATTCGTCCAGCAGCTTCTGCTCGCGCTTGTCTTCCAGCTGCCGCGCCTCGTCGGCGTAGCGCTGGACCAGCTTGCGCAAGCCTTCGACCCGGGCAAACGCCTGCTGCCAGGTGTCCCGCGCCTTGTTCAGATTGTTCTGATGCCACGCCAGGCTTTGCCGCTGCTGATCGATGGCGACGCCCAGTTGCGCAAGAAAGCCCTGATACCCCAGCAACCATTGGCCCGAAACGCCGCTGCTGCCGCGAATGATCCACTGCTCCTGGTAGTCGAGACGAAAAGCCTCGAGGTCGGCGAGCTTGCTTTCAGCCAAGCGAACCTGACCCTGAAAATGGCCCAACCGCTGGACGGCGGTTTTCTCGGCCTTCTCGGCCATATCGACCACCGGCGCCAGACGCCCTGCCCGACTCTGGGCCATGATCGATTAGCCGCCAGCCGCGGGCGCGAAGATCGAACCGAGATAGGATTCGCTTTCGCCCAGGCTGATCTTGTCGTTAAGCCCTTGGCGCAGGTATTTGACCAACTGCGGCTGCAGGGAAATCGCCAGGTCGGTTTCCCGGTCACCGCCGGCGACGTAGGCGCCCACGCTGATCAAGTCCCGACTCTGCTGATAGCGCGACCACAGCTGCTTGAAATACTGCGCACGAGCCATGTGTTCCGGCGACACCACCGACGGCATGACCCGGCTGATGGAGGCTTCGATATCGATGGCCGGGTAGTGCCCCTCTTCGGCCAGACGCCGGGACAGGACGATGTGCCCGTCGAGTACGCCCCGGGCCGCATCGGCGATCGGATCCTGCTGGTCATCACCTTCGGACAGCACGGTGTAGAACGCCGTGATCGAACCACCGCCCTTTTCGGCGTTACCGGCCCTTTCCACCAGTTTCGGCAACTTGGCGAACACCGATGGCGGATAACCCTTGGTCGCCGGCGGTTCGCCGATGGCCAGGGCGATTTCCCGCTGAGCCTGGGCGAAACGGGTCAGCGAGTCCATGAGCAACAGGACGTTCTTGCCCTTGTCGCGGAAATACTCGGCAATCCGCGTGCAATACATCGCGGCGCGCAGGCGCATCAGTGGCGCGTCGTCCGCGGGCGACGCCACGACCACTGAACGCTTGAGGCCCTCTTCACCGAGGATGTGCTCGATGAACTCTTTAACTTCGCGACCCCGTTCACCGATCAGCCCCACGACGATAATGTCGGCCTCGGTGAAGCGGGTCATCATGCCCAGCAGCACACTCTTGCCGACGCCGGTACCGGCGAACAACCCGAGCCGCTGCCCGCGACCGACCGTCAGCAAACCATTGATGGAGCGAATACCCACGTCCAGCGGCTCGCTGATCGGGTGACGCTTGAGCGGGTTGATCGTCGGGCCGTCCATCGGGACCCAGTCTTCCGCCTTCATCCCGCCCTTGCCGTCCAGCGCACGACCGGCGCCATCCAGCACCCGCCCGAGCATGCTCATGCCCATCGGCAAGCGACCGGTGTCGGCCAAAGGCACCACACGGGCACCGGGCGCGATGCCGGCAACGCTGCCGACCGGCATCAGGAAGACTTTGCTGCCGGAGAAACCCATGACTTCGGCTTCGACCTGCACCGGGTGGTAACTGTCGTCGTTGATCACCATGCAGCGACTGCCCATGGCGGCGCGCAAACCTTCAGCCTCGAGGGTCAGGCCGACCATGCGCAGCAAGCGACCTTCAAGGATCGGTGCGCCGGCAAGCTCCGTGGCCTCGGCATAACTGCCCAGGCGCTTGGCGAAGCTGGTGCGATCAAGGCGCATCGGGTTCTTCCGGTTCGGCTGCGACCGCAGGCTTGTCGTCGATCGGCAGATCCAGGCTCAGATCCGGTGCGGCAGGGTGCAAGGCCTGTTCGTGCAACTGATCGAACAGCTTGTCCATGACCCTGGCAATACGGGTTTCGACAGTGGCATCGATGCGACTGTGCTCAGTCTCGACCCGGCAACCGCCAGGCAACAATGCTTCGTCCTCGACGATGCGCCAGGTTTCTTCATGGCGCTCGCGCAGGGCTTTGACCTGTTCGAAATCCTGCGGGTTGATGTACAGCCGCACATTGCCCACGCCCAGCGGCAACAGCTTGAGGGCGTCGCGCATGACGTGTTCGATCTGTGTCGAGTCGATGGCCAGTTCGCGCTGAATCACCTGCCTGGTGATGTGCTGCACGAGGTCGACCAAGGACTTCTCGATTTGCGTATCCTGCTCGGCGATCGGCTCGAACAGGTTGGCCATCAATTGCTCAAGTGCCGCGACTTTCGGCGCAAGGACTGCCTCGGCTTCCTGGCGAACCTTGAGCGTGGTGCTGTGAAACCCTTCTTTCTCACCCGTCGCGAAGCCTTCGTTGTAGGCCTCCTGGCGAATGCTTTCGAGTTCTTCGAGGGTCAGTGGCTGGACTTCTTCCAGCGGCACTTCTTCCATTTCCGGCGGCTCGGGCTCAGGTTCTGGCTCGGGCTCCGGTACGTGCGGGTCGAAACTGGGCAGCGACCAGACATCGAAACCACCGACGTCCTTGGCACGGATCAGGTCGGTCTGGGACTCATCATGTTTGGACGACATAGTGACCTTAGATCATCTCTTCGCCGCCCTTCCCGCCGAGAACGATTTCTCCGGCTTCGGCCATACGGCGAGCAATGGTGAGGATTTCTTTCTGCGCAGTTTCCACGTCGCTGACACGCACCGGGCCTTTGGCCTCGAGGTCGTCGCGCAACAGTTCGGCCGCCCGCTTGGACATGTTCTTGAAGATCTTTTCCTTGACGCCTTCGTCCGAGCCCTTGAGCGCCAGCACCAGCACATCGGAGGACACTTCGCGCAGCAACGCCTGAATGCCCCGGTCGTCGACATCGGACAAGTTGTTGAACACGAACATGAGGTCTTCGATCTGACCGGACAGGTCTTCGTCGACTTCGCGGATCGAGTCCATCAACTGGCCTTCGATCGAGCTGTCGAGGAAGTTCATGATGTCGGCCGCACGCTTGATGCCACCCAGGGTGGTGCGCGAGGCATTCGAGTTGCCGGAGAACTGCTTCTCGAGAATCTGGTTGAGCTCTTTCAGAGCCGCTGGCTGCACGGTGTTCAGCGAGGAGACCCGCAGAATGATGTCCAGACGCACCTTGTGGTCGAAGTTGCCCAGCACTTCGCCGGCCTGATCAGGATCGAGATAGGCCACGACGATCGCCTGGATCTGCGGGTGTTCGTAACGGATCACGTCGGCGACGGCACGCGGCTCCATCCACTTCAGGCTGTCGAGGCCACTGGTGTTGCCGCCCAGCAGGATCCGGTCGATCAGGCCGTTGGCCTTGTCTTCGCCCAGGGCCTGCGTGAGCATTTTGCGCACGTAGTCGTCGGAGCCGACACCCAGGCTGGTCTGGTCACCGACGATGTCGACGAACTCGCTCATCACCTGTTCGACCTGTTCGCGGTGCACATTACCCATCTGCGCCATGGCCACACCCACACGCTGGACCTCTTTGGGCCCCATGTGGCGCAGCACTTGCGCGGCATCGGTAGAACCCAGGGACAGCAGCAGAATCGCGGCTTTGTCGACCCGGGACAGTTTGGCGGCAACGGCTCGGTTATCACTCATCTGCGTTAATCCACTCTTTCACGACCTGGGCCACACGACCCGGGTCTTCTGCCACCAGACTCTTGATTGCATTCAACTGAGCGTCATAGCCTTCGCTCGGGCTCGGCAGCAGGATGCTGGTCGGGCCGCCGAGGCTGACGCGGTCGTTGGCCAGTTCGCCGTCCAGGCCACCCATACCACCGAGCTCCACGTCGCTGCCCAGGCCCAGCTGTTTGCCTTTGCCGCCATTGGTGATGTTGTTGAGCACCGGACGCAGAACACCGAACACCAGTATCAGGATGAACAAGACACCCAGCACTTGTTTGACGATGTCCCAGAACCATGGCTGGGAGTAGAACGGAATATCGGCAATCACTTCACCGCGCTCGGCGGAGAACGGCATATTGATCACGCTGACACTGTCGCCACGGCTGGCGTCGAAACCGACGGCGTCCTGTACCAGACGGGTGAAGCGCGCGAGTTCATCGGCGCTCCACGGTGCACGGGTGGTTTCACCGTTGGCTGCGTTGATCTTGACCTGATCGTCCACCACCACCGACACCGACAGGCGATTCAACCGGCCCTGCTGTTGCTTGGTGTGACTGATGGAACGGTCGAGTTCGAAGTTCTTGGTGGATTGTTGACGCTTGTCCGCCGGGTACGGCGCCAGCATCGGCTGGCCGGTGGCCGGGTCCATGATTTGCTGGCCATTGGCGTCCAGCAGCGGCTGGCCTGGCTGTACCATCCCGGCCTGTGCGGTGGCGCCACCGGTGGTTTGCGGCGCCGAAGCAGGCGACGGCGGCTGGTTGCTCAGCGCACCCGGAACACCTTGCGGGCCGTTGCTGGCGGTACGTTGTTCGTTGACCGACTGCTCGCTACGCAGCGCCGGCTGGTCCGGATTGAACTGTTCGGAGGTCGACTCGACGGCACTGAAGTCCACGTCGGCGGAGACTTCGGCTTTGTAGCGGTCGTTGCCCAACACCGGTTGCAGAATGTTGTGCACACGCTGGGTGAGCATGCTTTCCATGCGACGGCTGTAATCGAATTGCTTACCGGCCATGGTCAGTTCGGAATTTTCCGCCTGATCCGAAAGCAGATTGCCCTTCTGGTCGACGACGGTGATCTGCGACTTGCTGAGTTCAGGAACGCTGGTCGCGACCAGGTTGATGATCGCCAGCACCTGACCCGGCTCCAGCGAGCGGCCGGAATACAGCTCGATCAGCACCGAAGCGCTTGGCTTGCGCTCGTCGCGCACGAATACCGAACTCTTCGGAATCGCCAGGTGCACGCGGGCACCCTTGACGTTGTTCAGGCTGGAAATGGTCCGGGCCAGTTCGCCTTCGAGGCCGCGACGATAACGGGTCGCTTCCATGAACTGGCTGGTGCCGAGGCCCTGGTCCTTGTCGAGGATCTCGAAACCGATGTTGCCATCGCTGGGAGTGACACCAGCGCCCGCGAGCTTGAGTCGCGCACGGGACAGGTCATCGGCCTTGACCAGCAAGGCACCGGAATTCGGTTCAACGGTGTAGGGAATGTCAGCGGCAGCCAGGGTATCCATGACTTGCTTGGCGTCCATACCGGCAAGGCTGCCGTACAGAGGCCGGTAGTCCGGCTGCTGGGACCACAACACCACGGCGAAGCCAATGGCCACGCTCGCTGCCAGGCCGACCAACAGGCCCACCTGACGCAACATGGTCATCTCGGAGAGGTTTTCCAGGAAGGACAAGCCGAACAGCGGCGGTTTGCCGTCTATCGGTGTGGCCTTGGCCGGAACATTATCGGCGACTGCTTCTGCCATGACTCAATCTCGTCCTTAAACCGGCATCTGCATGATGTCTTGGTAAGCCTGAACCAGCTTGTTACGCACTTGGGTCAACGCCTGGAAAGACACGCTCGCCTTCTGCGAGGAAATCATCACATCGGTCAGGTCCACGCCGCTTTTGCCGATCTCGAAGGCATTGGCCAACTGGCTGGACGCCTGCTGTGTGTCGTTCACTTTATTGACGGCCTGACCGAGCATGTCGGAAAAGCTGCTGCCATTCAGTTCAGGGACGGCGGCAGTCGATTTAGGCGCAGACATGGCATCCATTTGCATGGAACGCATATCCAGCATCAATCGATTAAATTCAATACCTTGGCTCATGGTCTACTCTCATTGACGACCCGCAATTTTTTGACACTCACTCGGCGGGTAGTGAGGTGTAGCAACAAGGGTGCCAGCTCCGTGGCAGCTCTGAACAAAAGCAAATCCTCTGCTTTCACAAACTGCAGGAGCGAGCCTGCTCGCGATGGACTCAAGGCCGCCGCGCTTATCCTGCCGCCCCGCGACATCGTTCACGACCATCGTTACAAAACAAGATCAGGTGGCGAACAAATAAGCTTCCACATCCATTCCGGCATCACGCATTTGCGCCAGCTTGTAGCGCAGCGTCCGCGGACTGATACCCAAACGCTCGGCCGCTTCTTTGCGGCGCCCACGCTCAGAGCGCAGGGTGTCGATAATCATCTGGAATTCGCGACGACGCAGATCGTCCCCCAGCGCCCCAGCCGATTCGGCCTCGACCTCCATCGACCGCACCGGCACCGACGCCAATGTCGGCAACGGCGCACAGGCAACCGGCCCAGCGAGACAGAAATCCTGAGGCTGGATCAAACCGCCCTGCTGCAGAATCAAGGCACGCTGAATCGCATTGTCCAGCTCTCGTACGTTGCCCGGCCATGGATAGCCGATCAGGCACGCCTGAGCCTCGGGCGACAGTCTCGCCGCGGCATGCTTCATTTTATTGACGTGTTTGGCCAACAGGCGTTCGGCCAGCGGCAGGATATCGGCGGTACGCTCGCGCAATGGACGCCAGGCCAGTGGAAATACCGACAGGCGATAGTAGAGGTCTTCACGAAAACGGCCCGCCGCCACTTCACCCGCCAGGTCACGGTTGGTGGTCGCGACAACACGAATGTCCAGCGTAATGGGCTTGCGTGCCCCCACCCGCTCGACCTCACGCTCCTGCAACACCCGCAGCAACTTGGCCTGAAGGCCCAGAGGCATTTCGGAAATCTCGTCCAGCAGGATGGTGCCGCCGTCGGCCTGCTCGAACTTGCCGGCCTGCGCCGCGATGGCGCCGGTGAACGAGCCCTTCTCGTGACCGAACAGCGTCGCCTCGAGCATGTTGTCGGGAATCGCCGCGCAGTTGATCGCAATGAACGGCTGACTGGCGCGATGCGAGTGCTGATGGATGTAGCGCGCCAGCACCTCTTTACCGGTCCCGGACTCGCCGGAGATCAATACGGTGGAATCGCTGCGCGCTACCCGCGCAGCCAATTCGAGCAATTGCGCACTGGCCGGCTCATACGCAACAGGCCCTTCGCTGTCGGGAGCGCCCAGACTGCCCAGCGCATGACGTGCCACCAGATCCAGCAACGCCTTGGGCTCGAACGGCTTGACCAGATAATCCACCGCGCCCTGACGCATCGCATCGACCGCACGCTCCACAGCACCGTGAGCCGTCATCAGCAAGACGGGCAATTGTGGCTGACGAGCCCGCAACAAGCCGAGCAGTTGATGGCCGTCCATGCCCGGCATATTGACGTCGCTGAGCACCAGATTGAAGGTCTCGGCACCGACAGCCTCGAGCGCCTCTTCCGCCGAACCGACAGCCTTGTAGTCGTGTCCCGCGAGCATCAGCGTATCCGCCAGTGCCTCGCGCAACGCGCGGTCATCCTCGACCAGTAAAACCTTGATTGCCATGCCCTTCACTCCGCTCTCTGAGCGCTACGCTTCTCATCAGAAAAAAGCGGCAGAATCACCTGCGCGCAAGTGCCGCGCCCCAGCCGCGAGCGCAGCTGCAATTCTCCCTGATGAGCACGCGCAACGGCCTTGACCACGGTCAGACCGAGGCCTGTTCCAGTGGTTTTGGTGGTAAAGAACGGCTCGCCGAGACGCGCCAGCACTTTCGCATCGATACCGCTTCCGCTGTCGCTGACCGAAACCCGCAGGGTGTTGTCACGACTGTAGAGATGCACTTTCAAACGGACGTCACCGGCGCTCGCCTGGATGGCGTTCTCGATCAGGTTCAGGATCGCTCCGACCAGGGTGTCGCGATTGCACAGCAATTCTCCCGCGTGGCTGTCGCACTGCCAGCGAATCGGCAGGTCCTGTACGTGGGTCAATGCGGCCGATTGCAAGGACTGCATGAGCATCTTTGGCGTGACGCGATCGGTCAACGGCAGCTCGCCACGCGCGAACACCAGCATGTCACGCACTTGATGCTCCAGCTCGTGCAGACGCTCTTTCAGGCGGCCGGCGAAACGCTGCTGCGTGGCGACCGGCAATTCTTGCTCGGCCAGATGACTGGCGTAGAGCAATGCAGCGGACAAAGGCGTGCGGATTTGATGAGCCAGCGACGCAACCATGCGACCGAGTGACGACAGGCGTTCGTGGCGGGCCAGTTGATCTTGCAGGTGTCGGGTTTCGGTCAGGTCGTTGAGCAATACCAACTGGCCAGGTTCGGCGTCCAGCGAGCGAGTGGCGATCGACAGGCGCCGACCGTCCTTGAGAGAGATTTCATGACCATCGTCTTCACGCGGCGCAAAGCAACGGGCAATGACATGGCGCCACAGCTCGCCTTCGAGAGGCAGACCGAGCAGCTCGCAGGCAGCGGGGTTGGCTTCGCGCACGATGCCCAGGGCATCAATGACAATGACGCCACCCGGCAACAGATCGAGGAGGTTTTGCAGGCGATTGGCCAGGCGTTCTTTTTCCGCCAGTTCCTGCATGCGCTGAGCGCTGACCACCGCCAGCTCACCCTTGAGTTCGGTGACCCGCGCTTCGAGCATGCTGTAGGAGTCGGTCAACTGGCTCGACATCTGATTGAACAGCGCGAACGCCTGCTCGAGGCCAAGCCGGCTTGCCTGCTCTACGGACGACGGGTGCCCCGAAGCGTCAGGGACAGGAGACATCTGGGCGGCGTGGGGCATCGTGCTCTCTCGCGTGGCTGACCGTCAGTTAAACGGAACGTTGCGAGGGATGTAGCAATACCCGTGCCTAAAAAAAACCGCCTATAAATGAAGGACTTGAAAAACAGGCGTCAATCATCCGCCTGTTCATCACCGTCGCGACGACTCATGCCGTACTTGCGCATCTTCTCCACCAGCGTGGTGCGGCGAATCCGCAGGCGCTCGGCGGCGCGCGCCACAATGCCGTTGGCATCATCCAGCGCCTGCTGGATCAGCCCTTGCTCCAGACCACCGAGGTAGTCTTTCAGGTCCAGGCCTTCCGGCGGCAGCATGGCGTTGGCGGTGAAGTCCGGCGTATGGCCATTGATTGCCACGCGCTCTTCCAGATCGCTACGCAGGCTGTCGACCAACTGCTCGTCTTCGTCATCGACATAGCGGAATTTCTTCGGCAGCTCGACGACCCCAATCACCCCGTACGGGTGCATGATCGCCATGCGCTCCACCAGGTTCGCCAGCTCGCGAACGTTGCCCGGCCAGCCGTGACGGCACAGCGACATGATCGCTGCGGAGTTGAAACGGATCGAGCCGCGCTTCTCGTGCTCCATGCGCGAGATCAATTCGTTCATCAGCAACGGAATGTCTTCGACGCGCTCGCGCAGCGGCGCCATCTCGATCGGGAACACGTTCAGGCGGTAGTACAAGTCTTCGCGGAAAGTGCCGATCTCGATCATGCTTTCGAGATTCTTGTGGGTCGCCGCGATGATGCGCACATCGACGCTCTGGGTCTTGTTGCTGCCTACGCGCTCGAAGGTGCGCTCCTGCAACACGCGCAGCAACTTGACCTGCATTGGCAGCGGCATGTCGCCGATTTCATCGAGGAACAGCGTGCCGCCGTTGGCGAGTTCAAAACGCCCGGCGCGGCTGGTGATTGCCCCGGTGAAGGCACCCTTCTCGTGACCGAACAGTTCGCTTTCCAGCAACTCGGCAGGGATCGCCCCGCAGTTGACCGGCACGAACGGCGCATCACGACGCTTGGAGTGATAGTGCAGGTTACGCGCAACCACTTCCTTGCCGGTGCCGGACTCGCCGAGAATCAGCACGCTGGCGTCGGTGTCGGCGACTTGCTGCATCATCTGACGGACGTGTTGAATCGCCCGACTGGTGCCGACAAGACTGCGGAAAAGATTGGGTTCACGGTGACGACCGCGCTCGCGAGCCTGGTCATACATCTCGCGATAGACCTGGGCACGGTGCAGCGAATCGAGCAGCTTGCTGTAGCTGGGCGGCATCTCGAGGGTCGAAAGCACTCGACGACGCTGGTCTTCTGGCAAGTCAACGGAAGAATTATCGCCCATTAACAAAACCGGAAGGAACTCATCCCAGGTAGAGAGTGTCTTTAACAAGCCCGGAAGTGCGCCAGGAGCATTGACCGTCCCGATGAGGACACAGATCACTTCACGACTTGATGACAAAGAGCCGACAGCCTGCTGCCAGTCATGGCTACCGCAGGGTAAATTTTCTTCGCCAAGAAAATTTAGAATCACCGCCAAATCGCGGCGGCGGACGCTATCGTCATCAATCAGCAGAATTTTGGTTTCACGCCACATGCAATAGCAACTTCCCTAGTCAACTCAATGCCCGAAATGAGGGGGCAAGCTAGACGCTTGCAGACACGTTATGCCTGTAGACGCCTGAAATCTGCAACCAGCCACTAGTTAAGTCAAAAAACCGTGCACAGTCAAATTTATGGCGCACCCGGTCTGTATTAACTGAGGATTAATTAACCAAACAGATGGTAAACCTTTGCTGCGTTCTGTGCTTGATGGATCTGCGACATCTCATCGACTATTGCCTGCCTCTCCCCCGTCGCCGCCTCTAAAAGCTGCTTATAGACCCCCAGCAACTCCTCAAGGTTGTCGCGCAACGCGGCCTCGTCCACCGAAGTTTCACTCAAGACGTCTTCCATGCAGGAACGGCAAGCCAGGTCCAATTCACCAATGGCTTCCCAGTTTCGCTCGGCCAGGGCACCGACCAGGCCTTCACGGGTTTCTTCGATTCGCTGCAAAACAAGACTCATGGTGATCTCCTTAAAACTGCGGACCCGGCGCAGCGATAGCATCCCAGCCGTCCTTGACGGTGCGAAGCAGATCGGCGACTTCGTCGAGAATCTTTGGATCGGTTTTGACGTTGGCTTCTGTCAGGCGCTTCATCATGTAGGTGTACAGCTTGTCCAACTCACCCACGGACTCGACAGAATTCTCCAGGTCCAGACCTTCACGCAAGCCGCCGATGATGCCGATGGCCTTGCCGATGAAAATCCCTTTGTTGGGGATATCCTTGCGCTCCATGGCACCCTTGGCCTGAGCGATGCGATCCAGACCGCCCTCCATAAGCATTTGCACCAAGCGATGGGGGCTGGCTTCGGAAGTCTGGGCCTGAGCGCCAATCTTCTGGTACTGCCGAAGGGCTAACATCGGGTTCATGTTCTACCTCATCCAAACTTTGTGATTCGTATAGCCAGTGTATCGACACGGCGTCAAAAAACTTTAGATTGAAACAAAAAAAGCCCGACAGGCGGAATCCGCTGCCGGGCTTTTGGCGCTTGCGCGTTACGAGGCGTTTTTCTGCGCGTTCATTGCCTCGAACATCGAGGTAATGTTGTTCCCCGTGGCCTTGAGCTTGCCGACCAGGAGATCCATGTCGTTATACTTTTTGGTCAGCACGGCTGTCAGCGTCTCGATCCGACGATCCAGTGCCTCCTGCTGGCTGGCCAGGTTTGTTTTGACCTTGGCCAAGTTAGTGGAGCGCGCATCAAGGATGCCATCGCTGCCAGTGACGGTATAAGGCGTAAGCGCTGTATTCATCCGTTCCAGCAGCCCTTTGGCCGCATCACCGGTTGCCGTCGGGTCACCCAGGAACAGAGTCTGAATTTCACCACCCAGCTTCTGTGTGGTCATCGCCGTAGTGAACTTGGTACTGTCGAAATCAAGCGCGCCGGTTTTCTGGTTGGTAGTAATACCCAACTGCGAAAGAACGGTCAGCTTGTCGCCTGCACCGATGCTGGCCAACGGTTCACGGATCGACGCCATGATACCCCGAGCCAGCGGGTCACCGGTCAATGCCGCGGGAATGGTTGGCTTGCCATCTTTATCCAGGGAGGGCTTGGTCAGCGTATTGACGGTGGTGACAACCTGGTTGTATGCGTCGACAAAAGCCTGGATCGATTTTTTCAAACCGTCACTATTCGGCCCGACCGTCACAGTGGATGTCGCTCCACCACCGGCTACCAAATTCAGTGTCAAACCGGAAATGGCGCCATCCACGGTGTTGGATTTGCTGCTGATTGCCAGTCCGTCAACCGTGAACTTGGCGTCCACAGCGAGTTCGCCGATGGCACCGGCCGAAGTCGCCGTAGGTGTAGCGCCCATTTTCTGGCCTGCGGTGATCTCCAAGCCAGCAACACCACTGAGCGTGATATCGGAACCTGCACCGGTAACAGTGGACCCCATGACCAAACGAGAGCCGAAGGAGTCAGTGACAATGTTGGCACTGAAACCATTAACGCCTTGCTGGGTGTTGATCGCATCCCGTACCGATTGCAGCGTGGCGCCGGCAGGAATGTCGACAGGACGGGAAATGCCATTTTGAGTGATAGTGAGCGTACCACTCGGAATGGCACTGCTGGCACCACCGGCAAACGCAGCAGTCGCCACTTTCGACGAGGTCGCAAGGTTGTCGACCTTGATGACATAAGTACCGTTGACCGCCGAGTTGCTGGCGACAGAGGTCAGCACTTTGGGATCGGAACTCGTCGCGGTATAACCCAGGAACTGCGGGGTCGTGGTACTACCGAGGTTCTTGATCGCGGTCTGGAAATTCGCGAGGACACTCTTGAGGGTCCCGATACCGGAAATCTGCGAAGTATTGGTCGTCGTCTGTCGGTTGATCTGACTCTGCTTGGCCGCTTTGTCAGCATCGACCAAGGCTTTGACGATAGCACCGGTGTCAAGCCCGGAGCCTAACCCCAGACCCGGTAGAATTGGACTTGCCATGTGGGACTCCCTTCAGTGTGTCGCCGGCCTTTTGACCATTACAACGCCCAAAAGAACATAGCAACAAAATTCGTGCCAGCTGTCAGACTTTAGCGCTGAACAACAGGCTGCTTGCATCATTCAAACTATTAGCCAGCTTGAGGACTTCTTCGTTGGGGATCTGGCGAACCACTTCACCCGAGTCGCTGGCAATCACTCTGACAATGACCTTACCTGAAGGCTCGTCGATCGAGAACTCCAGATTGCGCTTGACCGATTGAACGAACTTTTCAATTTCCTGAACGGCCATCTTCAGTTTGTCCTGCTCGGTTACCGCGTCTTTTGGCTCATCCTTGACCGTTGCCACTTTGGCAGCATCGGCTCGAGGCTTCTCCACCGAATGGTCAGCAACAGTCGTCGCCGGCTTCGCGGCTGGATAAGACAAGTTCAGCTTCACGCTCATATCCATGTCCATCACCTCTCAAACTGAAAAAGCGAGAGAGCGCGCGTGCGCACTCCCCCGCCAAAACCTACTCAGCTATTACTGAAGCAGTTTCAGTACAGCGGATGGCAGTTGGTTGGCCTGAGCCAGAACTGCGGTGGAAGCTTGTTGCAGAGTTTGTTGCTTGGTCAGCTGTGCAGTTTCAGCAGCGAAGTCGGTATCTTGTACGCGGCTACGTGCAGCTTCAGCGTTTTCGTTGATGTTCTGCAAGTTGGAGATGGTGGTGGAGAAACGGTTTTGAGCAGCACCGAGGTCAGCACGAGTGGCGTTGATGTTCGCCAGTGCCAGGTCGATAGCCGAGACAGCCGACAGTACTGCCGAGTGGTTGGCTGCGTTGGAAGTACCGGAAATGGTAGTACCGGTCATGCCCAGGGCGCTGGCGTCGAAGCTGGTCGACAGGGTCAGGGTGATCTGGTTGTCGGAAGTAGTACCCGCACCTACCTGGAATTCCATCGCGCCAGCAGTACCGTCGATCAGCGCCTTGCCGTTCAGGTTGGTGGACTTGGCAATACGGGTCAGTTCGTCGATGGACTGTTTGTATTCTTTGTCCAGAGCGGTACGGTCAGCAGTACCGTTCGAGTCGTTTCGCGATTGCAGTGCGATTTCACGCATACGCTGCAGAATGTTGGACGACTCTTGCAGAGCGCCTTCAGCGGTCTGAGCGATCGAAACACCGTCGTTGGCGTTTTTGATAGCCATGGTCTGACCACGGATCTGCGAAGTCATACGGGTAGCGATCTGCAGGCCGGCGGCGTCATCTTTGGCGCTGTTGATTTTCAGGCCGGAAGACAGGCGAGTCATCGAAGTCGACAGAGCGTCGGAAGCACGGTTCAGGTTCTTCTGAACGTTCAGCGAAGTAGTGTTGGTGTTTACTGTCAAAGCCATGACGAATTCCTCGTTGGTTGGGTACTGCGGCTTCCGGCCCTGGCAACCGCCGGGTATGGCCTAGAGAACCTTCGTAATAGTTATCGTCGCGAATGCAGGTTGCTTTAGGGGATTTTGAAAAATATTTGCCATCACACTGCCACCCCTCATGAAACAAGGGCTTGGCGGCAACCCAATACAAAAAAGTGACGTCAGGGAAATGCCGGTAACGGGACAGCGAGGACTCGCCTGTACCGGCACAAATCAAAAAGCGTTAATCGGTGGTTGCCGCTTTCAGCAATTGCGACAGCTCATGGTCGAGATAATCAGCCAGCGCCAACCAGTCCTGCACCTCCTGACGGGCCAGCATGTCGGTGAGCAATG
This sequence comes from Pseudomonas sp. SJZ080, assembly GCF_007828295.1. Classification (NCBI taxonomy): domain Bacteria; kingdom Pseudomonadati; phylum Pseudomonadota; class Gammaproteobacteria; order Pseudomonadales; family Pseudomonadaceae; genus Pseudomonas; species Pseudomonas sp. SJZ080. Next base: position 241,021 of record NZ_VIUK01000005.1, on the reverse strand, counting down.
CTGTCCAGCGCGATTGAACCTCGACACTCGCACGCCCCATCACGAGTTGAACATCGCTGCACACCTGAACCATCAGCAGCGCCGCTTCGACGTCTCGCCCCAAACGGAACAAACCGGAGCACTGCTGCGCCTGGGCAGCCAGCAAGCGTTGAGTCATCGCGTGTACTCCGGGTGAAACGTCGTGCCGACGATCATCGCCCCTGCCCGGCTGCTGTTATAGAAAACCACTTGAGGATGCCCGGCGATGTACCGCTCCAACTCGCACAAGTAGCTGCGGAAATTGAGCTGTGTCTTGACTCGCTGACCATGGCCGTCGAGCACCCAATGCCGGGCAGCGCTCACTTGCGGTCCAAGCTCACCGTCATTCCAGCCAGCATGGGTCTTGTTGTTCGGGAAAGCAAAGTCGGCGCCGAACAGAGTGATCTGGCGCCCCCCCATTTTTACTGCCAGGTCCACAGCCGGGTGGATCACACTGCCACCGACATAAAGCTGGGCCTTGGGTAGCGTCTCGCGAAGCTCCCTATAGATCGGACTGGCGGAATAGGCCACATAACGCTTGCCCTGCCAGGCCCCCAAAGCCGCTGGCTCGACCATAGGCATGTAGACCAGCGTGATATCGCCAGTGCCATCGGGCGGCAAATGTCGCGTCGAGATGCGCTGATCGATCGTGACCACCACATCCGGCTTGATGCCCTGCTCGATCAGCGGCCGGTAGGCGGTATCCACACAAATGAACAAAGGCCGCTGCGCACGTTCGCGTACCGACCGCAGTGTGTCGAAGTGCTGTTCCAGGCTAGGCCCGGTGGCGATGACAAACACCTGCCTGCCAGAACAGGTGGCAAATAACTCGGCAACATCGGTATCGGCGCGAACACGCTCGACAGATTCCTGCAATCGTTCGGCAATCTCGGGATTGTCCGGATCGAAGTTGCGATTATTGAAGGTCAGGTGGGTCTCGCTGATCAGCCGGTCGCGGATCTTGGCGTTGAAGTCGTCTGCCAGCACCAATTCCGAAGGCAGCGCGAAATACGGCAACTGGATTTCCGCCAGATCACCGGCGTACAGCAGTTCTACTCGCGAATCGCCGAGCCACTGCTGTTGATCGAGCAGTTGCAGCACCAGGGCAAACACAGCGCCGCTCAGGATATGCACGTACAACCGTTCAAGCCCGGCACGTTCCAGCAACTGCGTCTGCAAATCACCCAGTCCGGTGCCATAGACATGCACCACCGGACTGTCGCTGGGCAGGCTATCGGCCTGAAGTGCGGCTTCACGGGTGCGGTCATGGCGACTGGTCAACTGGATGCCATTGATGCTCAACGTCGAGCCAAGGCCTTCCACCAGGTCAGCCTGCAAGGTTGAGCTGTCTTCAACTGACAGTCGATCCCAGACCTTGGGCCAGCGCCGCTGAATCAACTCGCCATTGCGCTCAAAGAACTCGCTCATGGAGCCTCGCTTTTCGTTCGGGCAAAAAAATAGCGCTCAAGGTTACACCTTGAACGCTTTTTTTGTGCCTGGCTTTCTTTGATTAAAGAGCAGAGGTTCAGGGACGATAGATAATCGCCGAACCCCATGACAGCCCCACGCCGAAACCACTCAACGCAACACGCTTCCAGCTCGAGTCCAGGACGTGTTTTTCCAGCAGCAACGGAATGCTCGACGAGACGGTATTGCCGGTCTCGACCATGTCCTTGATGAACTTCTCGGGTTCACCTTCGAAACGTCGTGCCACGGCATCGACAATCGCTGCACTGCCCTGATGGATGCAAAACGCATCGATATCGTCAGCCGTCAGTTGCGAGTCGGCCAGCAGTTCATGCAAATGTGCCGGAACCTTGAGCAACGCGAAGTTGAACACCTGACGGCCGTTCATGAAAAACACGCCATCGGTGACCTTCAGGTGCGGCGCGCCGGAACCGTCGGTGCCGAACTTGGCCTTGCCCAACAGCCATGGCGCGTTCTCGCCCATCCAGGTCGCGGTGGCGGCATCGCCAAACAGCATGGTGGTATTGCGGTCTTCCGGGTCGACGATCTTCGAATACGGATCGGCGGTGATCAACAGGCCATTCTTCAAGCCCGCAGCTTCCATGAAGCCCTTGATCGCGTAAATGCCGTAGACGTAACCGGAGCAGCCCAGGGAAATATCGAACGCGGCCACGGTGGTCGGCAGACCCAGTTTGTCCTGGACGATGGCTGCGGTATGCGGCAGGCCTTCTTCATCGCCGTTCTGGGTGACGACGATCAGCACGTCGATGTCTTCACGCTTCAAGTCGGGATTGTTGGCGAACAGCGCATTGGCTGCTTCGACACACAGGTCCGAAGTTTCCTGCCCGGCGTCTTTGCGCGGCAGGAAGGCCGAACCGATCTTGCCCAGGATGAACTCTTCATCCTTTTCGAATTTTGCACCTTGTGCGTAATTGTCCACGCCGGCTACAGGAACGTAGCTCGCAATGCTTTTTATGCCAATCATTACGGCTTCCCAATAATAAACAGCCCAATACCACCGCTCGTAATGATTCGAGGGGCGCCGACAAACAGAGAAAAACGTCGCCCCGTCGAGGCGACAGCGGGAAGAATAAAAGGCTATCACTGGGCCAAAAAAAGGCCAGGCGCCACCTTCCCTATTAATACAATACAGTGAAGATGCGCGTTATGACTCGCAGGTCACGCTATTTTGCCGAATCAGACCGATAAGCTGCTGTGCGACAGCTCAAAGTGAGCGGCCAGCACCTCGGGTAATGCGTCAAGGTCAGGGATGGAAACCTGCGCATCGTAGCCCGGCAGAGCCACGACGTTGCGATGCCCACCGGTCTGCACCCGGACGGTCAATGCGCCAAGCGGCTTGAGGTTCACGAAATCCTTGGAGGGGTTGTCACCCACGTAAACCATGTCGGCCCAGCGACAGCCTTCTGCCTGGCGAATAAGCTCGAAGCAGTGAGTGGAAGGCTTCGCATGACGGATACCAAAACGATGCGTGATAAGGACTCGCCGAAACGCTGGGGACAACCCCAGTGCATCGACTTTGTTCTTCTGCACGATCTTGTGGCCGTCGGTGACGAGATAGAGCGGTACTTGCCCACAGTATCGGTCGAGCACGAGTCTGGCAGCGGGGAACAATTCAAGGCTCGGGCGATGATGGCGATAAATGTTCACGCACTCGGTTACACGCGCCTTCGACAACTGCTCATGCGACGCAAGCCATCGATCAAAAACCCGTCCTCGCCCCTCACGCTCGAGCACCTCCAGCATAAAATCCAGAGAACGCTCGGCATTCCATCCATAGGCATCTTCGCCGTGCCGGGCCACTGCGCCGAGCCCGCTTGTGACGAAACTGCTTTCGTCATAAAGCGTATCGTCAAGATCAAAAATCAGGATCATGCAGCACCAGATCAGTGGGCAGACGAACTTGTCTTACTTCACCCGCAATACGTTTGAAAACAGGTGGCAACCCTTGGTCGAATGCCTCTGCAAGGCTCCAGTAAAGAACATCCAGCCCGACAGCGATGGCGGTTGTGGAGGCTCCGCCGAAGCGAGGATTGCATTCAATAATGCGCATCGTGTCGTTGACGACGATCGCTTGCATCACCACCGGACCACGCAAGTCGAGCGTCTCCAGTGCGCGAACAGCTTCACGCTCAAGCGCTTCACTGCGAAACGTGGTCGTTATCTGCGACTCGCCAGCGCTCACACGGTCGCGTCTGCGCAGCACCACGCCCACCACCGAGCCGCCGCGATCAATCCAGCCGTCGATACTGATCTCCGGTCCTGGCACAAATGGCTGATAGATCGGGGCATCCAGGTTTTTCCCGTGAAGGCGAGCGGCATCGAGTGACAAATCAAGCCCGATCGCTCGGGAACCGGCCCCATAACGCTCTTTCACCACATAAGGCCCGGCACCGACGGCCTCGGGTGTCGTCGCCGCATTGATGACCGCAAGCCCGCCCTCTCTGCCGAAGTCAGCGAAAGCGAGCTTGTCCAGGCAGCGTTCGACGGCCTCGGGGTGAGAGACGATGACTGAGATTCCCGCTTCAGATAGCGCTGCGCGGTGGCGCGCCCAAAAGAGCAACTCGCCATCGCGGGTTGGAAAAACCACCGCAATCCCGCGTTCGTGACAGCCTTGGATCAGCGCAGGCAGTTCAGCGTCGGTAATGCGCGGCATCTGCCAGAACCCGTCAGCCACATAACGAGCTGGCGCTTCGGGATCGAGATCACCGGCAAAAACGCAAGCATCGGGATTTATGCGCCTGACCGCTTCCTGCATGGCGCGCACCAACGGTGCCTTGCGCGAAGCGGAAGTGACGAGCACATTGCAAGCCCCCCTTTTCATGCGAACCTGACTGCCGTTCACTGACCGTTTTTCCATTCAACGGCAAGCAAACCATGGGTAAACGAATCCGTGGGCTTGCCGTCAATCAGAACGTGCTCACGCAAGCGCCCTTCGCAGCGAAAACCTGAAGCTTCAAGTGTCGCAACGTGGCGAGTACGGTGCTCGAATGTTTCGGTGCAAAGGCGCCGCAATCCGAGATCTTCAAAAGCCAGTTGTTTCATCAAGTCGAGAAAACGTGAAAACAGGGCGATGAGTTCGTCTGTATTCTTTTCGAGCTCCGGGGTGAGCAAGAATGACACCTCGGCCCTGCGATTTGACCAGGAAATGTGAACCAGGCCACCATACCCGATCAAAACACCTGCACGTTCCAAAGCGACCAAAACCTGCGAGGGCTCCAGGCTCGTGATCTGCGGCCAGACATGCTCGGCAAAATAACGCTCTTGCTGTTCCGGTGATATCGGAGCCGTTTGACGCAATACATCCATCTGGGCATTGCGCCATTGCCGTATCGCTTCGATATCGGCCGGCTGCACAGCTCGAACATCAAGCACACCGTCCGACAGGTACGGGTTCGGCATCACCAGGTATCGAACGGCGTCCGCACTCATTCGATCACCATATAAGAGGTGAGCGGGTTGGAGGGATCTCGCCGTATGGCATAGCGAGACAACCCCAGCACTTCGCGCACGGCGAGGGTTTCTCCCGGAAACTCCGGCGTATTGAGTTCATCAAACGCCAGAATGCTGCCCTTGGTCAGGTAGGGCAGGATCGCCTCGAGACAATCGCGGGTCGGCTTGTAGATATCGAAGTCGAAATAGGCCAGCGCCACGATGGTTTCGGGATGCTCCTTGAGGTATCCGGGAAGTGTCAGCGTGGCATCTCCCTGAACCAGCTCATGCTTTTTCTTGTGTGGAATTGGCGCATTCTGCGTATGGAAGTCGAGGATGTCCTCGAGTTCCTCTTTCCAGTTATCTACAACGCCGTAGTCACCTGCCTGTACGTTGCCGCCATCCTGAGGTGCCACCGAAGGAAAACCTTCAAAGGTATCGAAGCCGATGATCTTGCGGTTGTAATTGAAGGGCTCGTGTATTCCTCTCAACGTGGAGAACAACGCCATGTTCTGCCCCCAACGCACGCCAAACTCCATGATGGTTCCGTGAACGGGCACGATCATCTGATAGAGCATCTGCATGAAGTTGATCCGCGACAGCGTCTGTCGCGTGAGATAGAGGCCGATGTTGTCCAACAGTTCACGATCGGGAATCCGTGAGGCGCGAAGTCGATCGACCAGCATCTGCTTGCGGTCAGTCTCGGGCTGCGTCGAGCCGACAAGTGTTCGTATGGTTTTGTCTGTCATGTAGTGACTCCTCAGGGTTTCGGTCTAAAGAACGCGGTCAGGTTGCGACCGAACCCCACATCAACGAGTGCAGCGTAAAAGCGGTTGGAAGCTTCGATGCCCGCCTGCCCGATCAGCCGCTCGAGCGTCAACCGGGCCCGGTGGGCTGCCGGTCCCCGGGAACGATCGACGACGTAGTTTGATCCTTCATGCGCGAGAAACAGGTCGATCGGAAAATCGCCCTGAATCGCAAGACAATCCCAGTCCGTTGCCTCGGCCGTTCGACGCAGGCTGTCAGCGGTGAAGTACGACAGGTGATCGGGTACGGCGACCCAGAACCGGTCAGGTATCGCCCCCGCCGCGTACAGTTCCTCGTGATAAGCAGTGCCGTCGTTTGGAACTGTCACCACAAGAAGCCCACCTGGAGCCACTAAACGGCGCAGTGAATGAAGCAGGCTGACAGGCTCCAGAACATGCTCGAGGACGTTGCCGAGCCAGACCAGATCATAGTGTTGTTCAGACGCGATACGAGCCTCGAGCAATTCGAAGACATCGCCCTGTTCGACATGGTCGACATGGTCGACATAGGCCGGATTGACCTGTTGCACGCCGGCACGGCTGTAGTCGATACCTTGAACCTGCCACCCGAGCCGCTCGAAAAACCTGAGCACGAAGCCTTCACCGCAGCCGACATCAAGGAGACTACCAGGCCGGTCATCACTCAAAAGCGTGCGAGCCTGACCTGCCTTTTGCGCGATTCGCAGCTCGATGACCTCGAGTTCTTCTTCAGAATAGGATTTTCGAAAACTGCTACTGGCCGCGTTCTGAAAATAAGCCTGCGCATAATATTCGCTCAAGGCCTCTGACGTGGGGCGATCCACCACCTCCAGAAAACCGAACTCGTGCCGGCGTAGACGCGGGTCATTCATCCAAACATCCTTTCATGTTTCAGCTCGGCAAGCGCCCAGTCTTCCTCGGTATCGATATCCTGCACCTGGATCGCGGGCAGAATGATCGAGCCGCTGTTAGCCCCCATCAGCACTTGGTCGCGCAGAAATGCCTCGGTACGGAACCAATACCACTGACCCGCATCGTGATAGGTGACCGGCAGGTCCTGGGACCTGGCGTTGAGGTGTTCAGGGAAGTTGAGGGCGATACATCCATCGTCCTCGCGTTGCAGCGATCGCCAGATCGGATAAGAAAAAGCGGCGACGGGCATGATGACGTCGAACCGGCTTTCCAGCAGCTTCGCGCGACCGTCAGCAAGGTCCTGTGCCCGCACGAAAGGCGCCGTCGGATAAAGGCAGCAGGCAAGATCGAACTGCACACCCGCCTCGGCGTATCGATCCAGCACCTCTAGCAGAACCTGCGACGTTGTGGCGTGATCATTCGCGGCCGCTGCCGATCGCAGGAAAGGCACCTCGGCACCCAAGGCACGCGCAGCTTCTGCAATCTCTGCGTCATCGGTGCTGACCATGACCGTGTCGAAAGCACCGGATGCGAGTGCCGCTTCAATCGACCAGGCCAGCATGGGCCGACCACGAAACAGACGGATGTTTTTACGAGGGATTCGCTTACTGCCACCTCGGGCAGGAATGATCGCGACGGCGCCAGGCGTGCAGGTCATGTATCAATTCCTCCCTCGATCATCGAGGCGTCAAGTGGCTCGCCAAAGGCAAGCTCGCGCGCAGCCGTGCGTCCAAGTACCACATCAAGAAATTTGGGTTTGAGCCCGTTACCGGGACGGATAGAGCGCACGTTTTCCTCCGTCAACATCTCGCCCTTGGCCACAGGCGCCACGACATAGAGTGAACGGCGATTCTTCAGGACAATTTCTTCCGACCGTGTGGGCTCGAATGCGGGAGCACCGACCGCCACATGGGCGATGCGCGCCGTCGTCACGAGCTCGGCCAGTTCTGCCGGTTCCAGCGAGAAGGCGCTGTCGACCCCGCCCTCTGCGCGAGCAAGGGTGAAATGCTTTTCAATGAACGACGCCCCCATGCCTACGGCCATGGCAGACACCACCGTGCCGAGCGTATGGTCGGAAAGCCCGGCCACTACGTCGAAACGCCGGGCGATCTCGGCGATCGTCGCCAGATTCGCTTCTTCCGGCGGCGCCGGATAAGCGGCTGTGCAGTGAAGGACAACAATCTCTGTGGCGCCGGCCCCACGCGCGGCCTCTACCGCTTCTGCGATTTCCTCAAGGGTCGCCATGCCAGTGGACATCACGATGGGCTTGCCCGTGCGAGCCACTTTGCGAATGAGGGGCAGGTCGATCAACTCAGGCGATGCAATCTTGTAGGCCGGTGCGCCAAGAGACTCGAGGAAATCCACGGCAGTGGCATCAAAGGGCGATGAAAACACCGTAATCCCGACTTTGCGGCCATGTTCAAAGATCGCTTCGTGCCACTCCCACGGCGTGTGCGCTTCTTCATAAAGCTCATAGAGGCGACGGCCATCCCAGAGACCACCGCTCACCATGAATTCTGGCCCGCAATGATCGATGGTGATGGTGTCAGCGCGATACGTCTGAATCTTGACGGCATCAGCACCCGCCTGCTTGGCGGCTTCAATAATGCGAAAGGCACGGTTGATGTCACCGTTGTGGTTCCCGGACATCTCGGCAACGATGTAAGGAGGCTCGGCCGGACCGATGCGACGCCCGGCGATGCTCAGAACCGGTGGCCGAACGTTTTGCGCGCCTGTTCCCCGTGCTGCGTGCTGCCCTTTCACAAAGCCACTCCAGATGTGTTGGTTATCAAAAAAAGTATCAACCCAGGATGCGCCGCAAATGTTCCGCCACTTCGTCCTGCTCTTCATCCGTCAGATCGGGGTACAACGGCAGGCTGATAGCCTCGGCAAAATAACGCTCGGCCTGTGGGAAATCGCCGTCCTTGAAACCCCGTTCGCGGTAGTAAGGCTGCAAATGCACCGGAATGTAGTGCAGGTTCACGCCCAGGCCCACTGCCCGCAAAGCCTCGAACACCTGCGCCTGACTGAGTTTGATACTCGACAGCTGCAACCGCACCACGTAAAGGTGCCAGGCAGACTCGGCGCCTGGTTGCTCGACCGGCAATGTCACAGCAAGGCCTGCCAAAAGGGTTGCATAGCGTGCAGCCAGTTGACGACGCTTGGCGACGAAGGCCTCCAGGCGCGCCATTTGCGATAGCCCCAGCGCAGCATGCAAGTCGGACATCCGGTAATTGAACCCCAGCTCCAGTTGCTGGTAGTACCACAACCCCGTCTCCGGCACCTTCATCTGCGCCGGGTCACCCGTGATGCCGTGGCTGCGCAACCGTCGCAGGCGTTCGGCATACCTGGCATTGTTGGTCAGCACCATGCCACCCTCGGCGCTGGTAATGATCTTGACCGGATGAAAGCTGAAAATGGTCATGGCGGCATATTGACCACAGCCTACCGGCCGCCCCAGGTACGAGGCCCCCACCGCATGGGAGGCATCCTCGATCAGCGTGAAGCCATAGCGCTCGGATAACTGCGCGATGGCACGCATGTCGCAACTCTGCCCGGCGAACGCGACCGCGATCACCACTTTGGGCAGTTTTCCGACGGCCTCGGCAATCTCGAGTTTCTCTGCGAGCAACCTCGCATCAAGGTTCAAGGTGTGCGGGTCAATGTCGACGAAATCGACGTCGGCGCCACAGTAGCGAGCGCAGTTGGCCGACGCAACGAACGTGTTCGGACTGGTCCAGAGGTAATCTCCCGGGCCAAGATCCGCGACCAGACAAGCAATGTGCAACGCCGCCGTGGCGTTGCACACGGCGACCGCGTGCTCCGCCTGACAGTGGCTGGCCAAGGCCTTTTCGAAGCGTTCGATGGTCGGTCCCTGTGTCAGCCAGGGTGACTTGAGCACTTCCATCACGGCGTCGATATCCGCCTGATCAATGTTCTGCCGGCCGTAAGGAATCCGGTAAGGCATCATGACCGTGACTCAACATGACGCCCGACGAGCTGGCAAACAAGCGCACTTTTGAACATCAATTTGCCGTTGCACATGGCGTGAGTCCTTTTATTTGATCAGATAGCTCAAGCGAGCAATTGCGCCCAGTTCACACCGCTGGCATCGCCAAGGGTAAAGCCCTTGCCGGTCAGGGCCAGGTTCTGGTTGTAAGCCCCGTCGTGGGCAAAGCGCGCCTGCCACTTGTCGCGCAAGGCCGCCACTGCCTGCGGAACGTCCGGCAAGGTGCCCGGGTGCGCAATCTGCACCTGTGGCGTCCACACCGTCAGCAAACCTGCGTCGGCGACTTTCAGGCAGAGATCGACATCGGCGTAAGCCTCATCGAAATGCTCGCGATCCAGTCCGCCGAGGGCAACGAAGACTTCTTTGCGAATCATCAGGCATACACCGGAAACAGCCGTGTAATTCTGTTCGACGGCCAATCGACGCATGTAGCCCGGCGCGTCCTTTTTCTCGCCGATGAAAGGTGAAGAGATCCCGCCATTGAGCCCGAGAATCAGGCCGGCACCGCTCACATTGCCTTCGTGATCCACCAGTTTGGCACCGACAACCCCGACTTCGGGGCGCTGGGCCTGATTGAGTAACGCCTCGATCCAGTTCGCGTTGATCACTTCGGCGTCCGCAGCCAGCAGCACCAGGTATTCACCTTGAGCCTGTTCGGCAGCCAGGTTCAGCAGCGCCGACGTGCTCAGCCGCTGCGCAGCCTTGACCAGACGAATCCGGCCACGCCCGTTTTGTTCCAGGTTGTCGATCCAGGCGTGAAGCTCGGCGGACTGGCTGTAGTTATCGGCAATGACGATTTCATTGTTTTGATAGCGTGTGCGCTGCAACACGCTGACCAGGCATCGCTGCAAGCACTCCAGGTTGTCCTGGCTGTGAATGACGATCGACACTTTCGGGCGCTCGGCGTGGCGGTAGTCGATGCGGTAACCACCCGACTCCTCGGCACTGACCTGCGCTTGATAACCGCGAGTCGCCAGATGACGAACCAGTGTCTGACGTTCGTCTTCGCTGGATGCCAACTCCGGTGCTGCGGTAATCAGCAACGGCTCGGCCAGATGAGCAAGGCCGGCAAGGCCACCGGTTTCGATCAGGCGCAGCAACAGGTCGAACTCTAGCGCGGACGTGAATTCGCGGGCGAAACCGCCGACCTCCACCAACGCTTCGCGGCGGATCAGCCAGTGTCGTGCGACCAGTCCGGGCATGCTCTGCAACAGGTCAAGGTTGAAGGCTGGCCGGAAGACGTCGACCAAGGTGCCATTGGCCTGCCGATGAATCTCGTCCATCGCCACCGCGCGACAACCCTCGGCGTTCTGCAACTCGAGACTGGCACGCAGGAACCCTGCTGCGGTGAACTCGTCGCCCGCCTCGGCCAGCAACAACCAGTCCGAGGTCGACTGGCGAGCGATCTGGTTCAGCTTGTCGACGTAATTGGCCGTGGTGACCTTGACGAAATGCAGCGTGTTTTGTGCGGTGGTGACCGCCGGCAAGTCACCCGTGGTGAAGATCACCACTTTGAATGCCCGGAATGCACTCTCCATGAGGCTATCCAGGGTGACCTGGAGCTTGTCCATGTCAGCGTCCAGATCCAGCAGCAGAATGCCGAACTGAGGACCACCTTCGTGGGCAGCCAGGTGCTGGTTGATTTTCCTGACCGCGGTGTCGTTTGGTTGACGGGCCTGCAACCAGTTCCGCACATGCCCCGACGGCATCGTGTCGAGCAGCTGGCGACTGTCAAAAACGGGTACGGTGTCCAGACGCTGAACCCAGTTGGTCAACACCTGGGCATCGGCAGCCTCCCCCTTGTCCAGCAGCTGCTGCGCGAGCTTTTGCACCACCCGACGGTTGAAGGCACCCAGATTGACGGCTTGAATCAAGCGGTCCTGAATCGTCTCTGCACTGTCATTGGAATAGGTGCGCAGTAAAGCTTCCTGCTTGAGCAATGCACCTTCCATCTGTTCAAGCTGCAAACGCCCGGCCGGCATCGCATGAAGCAGAAACTCACACTGCGTCAGTTGCTCGAAGAAAGCGCTGTTGTAGAACGGCATTTCGACGTATTGCTGAGGCCCGAAGACCCGCTTCGGCTCCACCGTCGGGTCCGTCCAGTAAGACTCGAAAATCGGTTCGATGGTCAGCGCGTTACGGACCAACAGGCTCTTGGCCAGGGCGGCGAAACTTTTCAGGGCAAGATCCGCTGTCTGCTGTTCACTCAGGCCACTGATGCCGGTCGGCAGCGATGCCAGAAACCCGGCAAAGCGCTCACGGTCGGCGACAGACCGCGCGTCCTTGAAGCTCAGGGTCGTCATGATTTCGGTGTTGTGATCCGAGCGGCCGTAGTTGACCTCACGTACCACATAAGGCATCGGGAGAATCCGCGCCTTGGCCCGTGCCAGCATGTAGTAGACGTGACCGATTTCCTGCCACTGGAAGATCGTGCCTTCAGGCATCGCTTCATACCAGTCACGCAGCAGCGAAGTACGGTGCACCCCATAGAACGGCGGAATGTACTGGCTCATGTAATCGAGCACGCGATCCTGACCGTGTTCGGCGTTGTAGTCCTCCTGCACCTTCTTGTCACGTCGGTAGTACTGCACGTAGGTGGCATGGGTCAGGTACATCAGGCAATAGCCGTGGCACAGCCCGTAGTCGGGGTTGGCTTCGAGGAAGTTAACCGACTCGCTGAGCGCACCGTGCAACAGAAAATCATCGTCGGAAGCGAAGACCATATACGGCGTGGTGACGTGCTCGACGCCGTATACCAGTTTGGTCTGAATCCCCCAGTAGCCGAACTGTGGCAAATGCCGATAGTCGATGGTGTCCGCGACCGCAGCCGCGTCGTCCAGCGCGACGGCCGATGAATCGAGGACCAGAATCTTGCAAGGCAGTGTTTTGTAGAACTGCAATGCCCTGCGCAGGAACGCCGGGCGATTGTGTGTAATCAGCACCAGAGTGAACAGTTCACTCAAGGGCGACATGTTTTCAGAACCGTAATTGCCTTGCATATCCTTCCCCACCACAGACCGATTGCCTGATAAACGCTTGAATAAAGGTGTCGCTTAACGCACTCGGCGCAGGTAGCCATCCGGTGCGACGGTGATCAGCAGCTTGCTGTGAATCGCCTGGTCGATCTCGAAGTCGCGGTTTTCTTCGAGGTAGGCCCAGACTGCGGTTTTCGGGTTGTCACCCTTGCCCCATGGACGATCCGGGAAGGCATCTTCCGGCATGTCTTCGACCACGGTGTCCATGACCACGCAATAGCTGCCTACCGAAACCATCGGTGCGTACAGGCGCAACTCTTCAAGGACGTGTTCGTGGGTGTGATTGGAGTCCAGAACCACCAGCACTTTCTTGCCCTGGATGCGCTCGCGTACCTGGTCGACGATGGCGGTGTCGATGCTCGAGCCCTGAATCATCTGGATGCGCTTGCTCATCGGGTGAGCTTCGATCGCTTCGCGGTTGTGCTGGCGAATGTCGATGTCGACACCCAGCACTTCACCATGGCCCATCAGTTCCAGGATCGATGCATAAAACACCAGCGAGCCACCGTGGGCGATACCGGTTTCAACGATCACGTCCGGACGCAGGTTCCAGATGATTTCCTGCATGGCGACCATGTCCTGAGGAAACTGAATGATCGGCCGGCCCATCCAGCTGAAGTTGTAGGTGTACTTGTGCTTGGCCGTGGTGCCGACCCAGCCCAGCGACTCGGCTTGCAGCGCTTTGTCCTGCTGCAGGCCTTCGATGTTGCCTTTTACTTCTTCGCGAAACTGCTCATGGGGATTCATTGAAACGCTCCAGGAAAATGGGGAAACGGGTTACTTGAAGACCCTACCGTCGGGGTAAGGCACCGCGTTGGTCTTGATGATCCTGGCGGGGTTGCCCGCCACGACTGAAAAATCCGGAATATCCTTGGTCACGACAGCGCCCGCACCGATGGTGACCCAGCGGCCGATGCGCAAGCGCGGAAGAATGGTGGCGTTGGTGCCGATAAACGTGCCGTCGCCGATTTCCACGCAACCGGCGATGCACACCCCTGGCGCCATGAACACCGAGTGGCCGATTTGCCCTTCATGCCCCACTACGCTGCCGGCGCTGATGCTGGTGTTGTCACCCAGCGTCACTTCGGCTTGCATGATCACGCCTTCCTGCAGATAACTGCCCTGCCCCATGCGGATCATGGTCAGGTCGATGCCGGGGTGGATGAACTGGCCCAGGGTGGCACCGGCCTCGACCAGCTCGCGGGTGGTCTCGTAGCGCAGTCGGGTGTTGCCGGTGATCAGGTTGACGAAACGTGCGTCCGGCCCTTTGAGTTCACTGACAAGCGCCGAGCCGCCAACAACTGGCACGCCGAAAAACAACGTGCCGTGTTTACCGGGGTCATTGTCCAGAAACGCGAACTCGACGTTCGGCGTGCTGCGTTTCACCGCGTGCAGCATGCGCACCGCTTCCGGGTTGGCCGCGCCCAGCAAATACATCTTCACAGCGATTGCCTTTGGGCGAGCAAGCCGCGCACAACGTCCACCACTCTAGCCTGATCGGCGTCGGTCATGTCGTGATAGCTCGGCAGGTTGAACGCGCGCTCCGGCAGGGCAAACGCCACCGGCGTATCGACTGCGTGCTCGCTGAACATGGGCAACGACGACAGTGGCCAGAAGAACACCCGGGCGTCGATATCGGCAGCCTGGAACGCGGCGATCATTTCGTCGCGATGAATCCCGGTCTCGGCATCGAACACCACGGTCGGCATCCAGTAACCGTTACGGGCGTGCGCAGGTTCGGGGTTCAACGAAACACCCGGCAGCGATGCCAGCGCACGGGCATAGTTGGCGAAAATCGTGCGCTTGCGTTCGATCAGTTCCTCGATCCGCTCGACCTGTGCGCAGCCTACGGCGGCCTGCAGATTGCTCATCTTGTATTTGAAACCAATGAACTCGGGCCAGAACTGTTTGCTGCTGCCCGCAACGCGACCATGGTTGGACAAGGTCAGAACGCGCTCGTACAAGGCTTTGTCCGAGGTGACGAATATCCCGCCCTCACCGGTGGTCATGGTTTTGGTGCCATGAAAGGAAAACGCACCGAACGCCCCCATCGAGCCGGCTGCCTTGCCGCGCCACTGCGAACCGATGGCTTCGGCGGCATCTTCGATGACCGGGATCCCGTGTTCGCGACCGATCGCCAGCAATGCATCCATGTCGCACAGATTGCCGTAAAGATGAACGGCAAGAATGGCTTTGGTCTTCGGGGTAATTGCTTGCCTGACGAGTTCCGGATCCAGGCACCAGCTGTCAGCCAGCACATCGACAAACACCGGTGTAGCGCCCAGGTAGGTAATCGGTGCCGCCGAGGCGATCCAGTTGGTGTTGCCCAGGATCACTTCGTCACCCGCGCCAATGCCCAGCGCCGCCATGCCCATGTGCAGCGCGCCAGTGCAGCTGGAGGTCGCGATGGCATAGGTCGCGCCGAGGTGCTCGGCGAACCCGTGTTCGAAACGCGTCAGGTATTCGTAGCAGCGCGCGCCCCAACCATTCTGCACAGCATCCAGGGCATACCGGGCTTCCAGCTCGCCAATACTCGGTTTGGTGTAATGAATTCTGCTCATTGAATACTCAACTCCGGAACGGCGACGACAAACTGTGCGCCCCACGCTTTGACCGAGGCGAATTGCTGGGTGATTTCAGGCAACAGGTTCCAGGGCAGAACCAGGATGTAGTCGGGTTTTTCGAGGGCAATACGCTCGGGCGACACCACCGGAATCCGGCTGCCAGGCAAGAATTTTCCCTGTTTGTGCGGATTGGCGTCGGCCACCCAGGCCAACAGATCGTGCTTGACCCCGGCATAGTTGAGCAACGTGTTGCCCTTGGCGGCGGCGCCGTAACCGACCACTCGCTTACCATCGGCTTTGGCCTGCAACAGGAAACGCAGCAGTTGGTGCTTGATGCCCTCGGCGGCGGGCGCCAGGGTGGCGTAGTACTCGGAGGTTTTCACGCCGGCGGCGAGCTCGGCCTGCAATTGCTGCGCGACCGTGGGCTGCACTTCGCGACGAATCCCGTCGGCACGTTGCACGAATACCCGCAACGAACCGCCATGGGTCGACAACTGACTGACGTCGAACACTTCCAGGCCGTTGCGTTCGCACAGCGTCTGCACGGCGGTCAAGGACAGGTAGGAATAATGTTCGTGATACAGCGTGTCGAATTGTTGCCCGGCCATCAGCGTCAGCAGTTGCGGAAACTCGAAGGTCGCCACGCCAGTCGGCTTGAGCAGGGTCGCGAAACCACCGAGGAAGTCATTGATGTCCGGCACGTGGGCCAACACGTTGTTGGCGGCCATCAGGTCGGCGGCCCAGCCTTCGGACTTCAGCTGCGAAGCGGTTTCACGGCCGAAGAACAACTCGCGAATCTCCAGGCCTTTTTCCCGTGCTGCCTGTGCGGTGCTGCGCGTCGGCTCGACGCCCAGGCATGGAATGCCGCGCCCCGCCACGTACTGCAACAGGTAACCGTCATTGGCGGCAATTTCCACTACACGGCTGTCGGCGGTCAGGCCGAAGCGTTCGACCATCTCGGCCACGTAGCGATCGGCATGGGCCAGCCAGGTGCTGGAGAAGGAACTGAAATAGGCGTACTCAGCATCGAACAGACTGTCGGCGCTGGTGTAATCTTCGGTCTGCACGAGCCAGCACTGCTGACATACCGCAACCTTCAGCGGCACCCATTGTTCGGCTTGTTCCAACTGGTCGGCACGCACATAGGCATTCGACGGCGGCGAGGTACCGAGGTCGATCAGCGGCAAGGCCAGCGGAGTACCGCAACCACGGCAGTTCATAGACGCACTCCAGCGAAGCGTTCATCGAGCAAGGGATGGCTGGCGTCCCTGGCCGACAGATTA
This sequence comes from Pseudomonas sp. SJZ080, assembly GCF_007828295.1. NCBI lineage: Bacteria > Pseudomonadati > Pseudomonadota > Gammaproteobacteria > Pseudomonadales > Pseudomonadaceae > Pseudomonas > Pseudomonas sp. SJZ080. The sequence goes on along the minus strand of NZ_VIUK01000005.1, from coordinate 224,497 downwards.
TTGACAGGCAACGGCCAGGCAATCGCCAGCCGTGGATCATTGACACTCAAACCATCTTCATGAGCAGGCGTGTAATCGGCGCTGTGCAAGTAGAGCAATTCGGCGTCGTCGGTCAGGGTCTGAAAGCCGTGGGCGAACCCGGCCGGAATCAACAGGCTGCGACCGTCTCCGGCCCGAAGGTGTTCGGCGTGCCAGTGCAGGAACGTCTCGGAGTCGGGGCGCAGATCCACCGCCACATCCCAGACTTCACCGCGCAGACAGGTGATCAGCTTGGCTTCCGGTGCGTTGGCGTTCTGGTAATGCAAGCCACGCACACTGCCCCGCTCACGCGTGCAAGAGTGATTGATCTGGCGGATATGAAACGCCTGGCCGAAAGTGCTCAGGCTGCCTTCACAGAACAACCGGGCGAAGTGCCCGCGATCGTCCTCGAAGCGTTTGTGCTGCACGCTGAACAACCCCTCCAGTGGCAGCGCCTTCAACAAAAATTCGCTCACAGCGCGCCTCGGTACAGGTTCAACTGACTCAACGTGATGGCACGCATGTCATCGCCGTTTTGCCAGGCCAGATGCCAATCGAGGGTCTGGGTCAAGCATTGCTGTAACGACCAGCGCGGTTGCCAGCTCAACAGTTGACGGGCGCGGCTGCTGTCCAGGCGCAACAGGCCAGCCTCATGCAAGTCACTCGGTTCGATGCGCAATCCGCGCGCTTGAGGCCAACGGTTGGCGAGCAGTTCGACCACTTCGCCGACGCTGCACATGTCCGCTTCGCTCGGACCGAAATTCCACGCACCGGCGAATTCGATGCCTTTGTCGTAAAGACTGGCAGCCAGTTGCAGGTAACCGGCCAGCGGCTCCAACGCGTGTTGCCACGGGCGGACCGCCTGCGGGTAACGCAAGGTCACCGGTTCATCCGCCGACCAGGCCTTGAGCACATCGGGTATCAAGCGTTCCGGGGCAAAGTCTCCACCGCCCAGCACATTGCCGGCCCGTGCCGTGGCCAGTGCCAGGCCGTGTTCGGCAAAACGTTGTGCCGGGAAGAACGACGCGGCGTAGGACTGCGCGAGCAACTCGCAACACGCCTTGCTGCTGCTGTAGGGGTCGTGACCGCCCAAGGCTTCATTTTCACGATATGGCCACAGCCATTCCTGATTGGCGTAGACCTTGTCGGTGGTCACCAGTACACAAGCGCGAACGCCGCCGACCTGGCGGATCGCTTCGAGCAGATTCAGGGTGCCCATGACGTTGCTGGAGTAAGTCCCCAACGGATCGCGATAGCCTTCGCGCACCAGCGGTTGCGCCGCCAGGTGCAAGACGATTTCCGGTTGGGTGTCGGTGATCAATTCGAGCAAGGCGCCCAGGTCACGCAGGTCGCCGCGCTGATCGTTGATGCCTTCGTGAACACGCGCCAGTTCGAACAGGCTCGGCTCGGTCGACGGGTCCAAGGAAAATCCGCTGACCTCAGCCCCCAGGCTTTGCAGCCACAGGGTCAGCCAACTGCCTTTGAAACCGGTGTGGCCCGTCAGCAAAACCCGCTTGCCGCGCCAGAACTCCGGGCTCAGTCCCATTGCTTCCATGGGGCCTCCCCGCTCTGCCACAACTGCTCCAGGTGGTTTTTGTCACGCAGGGTGTCCATCGGATGCCAGAAACCGTCGTGCTGGTAGGCGGCCAATTGACCACTGCTGGCCAGGCCGGTCAAAGGTTCGGATTCCCAGACTGTCTCGTCGGCAGTAATCAGCGGCAGCACCTTGGGCGACAACACAAAAAAACCACCATTGATCCAGCCTCCGTCTCCGCGCGGCTTTTCGGTAAAACCGCGGACCAGGTCACCGTCGCGCTCCAGGGCACCGTAACGGCCGGGCGGCTGGACCGCCGTGACCGTGGCGAGCTTGCCGTGGGACAAATGGAAATCCACCAGTGCGCCGATGTTTAGATCGGACACCCCGTCGCCATAGGTGAAACAGAACGCGTCTTCGTTTTCCAGGTAGCGGCTGGCTCGGCGCAAGCGGCCTCCGGTCATGGTGTCTTCGCCGGTATCGATGAGCGTGACACGCCATGGCTCGCTGTAGTTCTGGTGAACGTCCATGCGGTTGTTGCACATGTCGAACGTGACGTCGGAGGTATGCAGGAAGTAGTTGGCGAAGAAGTCCTTGATCGCGTAGCCCTTGTAGCCCAGGCAAATCACGAAATCATGGATCCCGTGAGCGGAGTACTGCTTCATGATGTGCCAGAGAATTGGCTTGCCGCCGATTTCAATCATTGGCTTGGGTTTGAGGTGCGACTCCTCACTGATGCGCGTGCCCAGACCACCCGCCAAAATAACTGCCTTCATCGTCTCCCCTCTTGTTCGTCACAGGGCTCAGCCAAGCTGTATCAAGCTTTTGCAGGCCTTCTGGATAAAACCTTCAATGCCGGTCAGGGCGCTTCTGGATTCACCGGAAGTGCTCGTTTTATGGCGATATCGGGGGGGCTTGCAGGAAACGCGCCAGCTCTTTCAACGTGGTGGGCAGGTGCTGAGATGGGAAACGTCGGGCGTTGGAGGCCTGATTTGTTTATTGGCGGGGGTTGGGGTTAAGTACATATCCGTTTCTGCGGTAACGGATATGTACACCATCAAAAACCACGCCCGCCGCGATCGCAATAGAACCCTTGGATCAGTTCGGCAACCAAGCCTCAGCCCAGTAATTCAGGTTGTTACCTCGCAACATGTAATCACGCAACACTTCCTCGCGCAGCGCATCACCCATGCGATAACTCGCGTCCGGATCGGCCAGGTGCATACGGATCGCCTCAAGCCATTCCTCGGTGCTGTTGCTCACCACCTTGGTACACGGCAGATAACCGCGATAGGCCTCGGTGTCCGTGCAAATCACCGGATAACCGCAGGCACCGTACTCCAGCAGACGCAAGTTGCTCTTGCAGTCGTTGAAGATATGAAACTCCAACGGCGCCAATGCCAGATCGAGGTTCAGGCTGGCCAGTTTGGCGGGGTAAGCCTGCAGGCCGACAGCCGGATGGAATTCATGTACGTAAGGCTTGAGTGCTGGCGGGCACATGCCGAAAAATACCCATTCAACTTCATCCGCCAGCAGGCGAACGACATCGGCAATGATCGCCAGATCCCCATCATGACTGGTCCCTCCCCCCCAACCGACCCTTGGCTTGCGGGACGTACGTCGCAGGCTGCTCAGACCGGTCCACAGATGCGGAGCGAGCATGTTCGGCACCACGCGAATATCGTCATGCATGCCTATGAGTGCATCAGCCAGCGGTTGGGTAGACACCACCACTCGATCACACAACCCGATCGCACGCCGCACGATTTGTTCGACACCAACGATGGTCTTGCGCACATGAGCATTTTTCTTGGGCACATCGATGACATAGTCATCGAGCTCGAAGATCCGGAAAGCCTTGGAGCTGTTCCTGACCCGCTCCACTTCATTCACCGCGCTCTCACTGTAGCGCCCCTGCAGGATGATGACGTCGGGCGACTGGCGCTCCAGCTCAATGTCCGAGGGTGTATGGAAAGAAAGGTTACCGAGCACTTGACCCGCGGCTTCCAGCTCCAGAAACGGCTGGGTGACGCGGTAATGGCCTACGGCGGTCTCGTTGATCGGTATCGCCAGAACCCGCGGCAGCATGTGCCGGGCGAAAGGATTCCAATCGTTCTTGAAACCCGGCTCAAGACTGAAATTGTTGGTATTGAGGCTCAGATTGACGTTGTACGCCGGATCTCTGGCAATGATCGACAGCCAGCGCTGATAAAAACACTTGTGCTCAGCCACCAGCGTTGACGCTACCGGCCCATTCTCCGTCTCGGCAGCCACGCGTACCGATTCGGCATACGGCGTCCAGACCACCAGATACCCCTTCTGCCTGACACGCAGACAGAAATCCGGGCCGTTGAGCATGTGGGAAAAGGCCTGCTCGTCAAAGCCCTGAAGATCATCGAAAACCTGCTTGCGGATCAGCAGGCATTCGGTGCTCACCGCGCTCAGGTTCTGCACCGCCTGCTGGCGCTGCATGTAACCCGGGGTGGTCACCGCCTCCCCGCGCCAAGGCACGCCGACAGGGCCGCGCATCCCCAGTACCAGCGCCGAACCTTCGATACGTCCCTGAGGGCTGACCATTCGGCCGCCGACAACACCCACTTCCGGACGCAATCCATGATTCAGCAGTTCGCCAAGCCAGTCGCGATTGACGATTACACAATCCGGGTTGAGCAACAGCACATATTCGCCGCGGGCCTGAGCCGCCGCGAAATTCTGCGCCGCCGCCGGGTTATCGGGAGAATCGCAGTGAAGCACGCGCAGTTTTTCGCCGCCCATTTGCGACATCGCGGCCAGCCAGTCCCGCGCCTCGATCGAGGTGCTGGCATTGTCGATGATCAACAATTCGTAGTGAGCATAGGCTGTGTGCTCCAGTACACTTTCGATGCAACGCTGAAGCGGACCGAGCCGATCCCGCATCACCACAACAATCGACACCAGCGGCTGAATGCCATGGTGGTAATCAATTCGATTGATCAGTGGCACATTACCCTGCCGGACTCCGTGTGCCGCACCGATACGATCAAGGTGCGCGGTCAGTACACGGGGGTTTTGCTCGATCACTTGCGGCAATGCGAGCCATTGCGACAGGCCGAACGAGGACTCGACCAGCACTTGGGCGACATGCTCCACGACATGCGCTCCATGGCTTTCAACGAGCCGCCAAACCAGATCATGAGGACTGAGTTCGGTGAAATCCGGGTTGAATCCACCGACATCCATAAAGCACTGACGCTGAATCGCCAATGTCCGCCCGATGTAGGGATAACTGCGCAACAGGTCAAGGTTGAAATCGGATTTGAAGATCGGCTCCACCGACAACTCGTTGCGCAGACCACCTTCATCGCTGTAAATGCACAGCGCGCCAGCACTCTCGACCATGCGCTCGGCCAAAAGCAGCAAAGCCAGTTCATTCAGGCGATCACCCGCCCGCAAGAGATAGAACCAGTCCGCACCGTCCATTTGCATCAGAAGGACATTGAGCTGCTCAAACCCGTCGTCTTGCAGGGTCACACGAATCACGTTACCGGCAAGGGCACTGGCACGACTATCACCGCTAAGCACCAGCACCGTTTCGGCGGCATAAACCTGCCGATCGATGCTCTCCAGCGTGACGCCCAGCGCTGCATCGTCGGCATCAACATCAATCACCACCGGCACAATGCGCGGGCGCGATGGCCACGAAGCAAGGCGCGCGGGCAACAGGCGCTGCTGGGCAGGGTTCAGGGTGCGACACGCCAGCCATTGCTGGTACACATCAGCGAAGCTGTCACAGTTTTCACCTACCCGCGAACGTATCAAGGTCGCGGAAAAGCCCAATGAACGGCTCAGGGGCATTTCCTCCCAGGCATATGGCTCACCGAGGGCGGCGCTGGCCAGATCGATGTAGCGAACATGCCCCGGCGCAGGTGCCGGCTCGCCGCTGCGCAACGCAAGCATTTGGGTCAGCCAGCCAAGCTCGACCGCTATGGCCTGCTGAACCTCCCGTTGATTGCTCATGCGCGCCGTGTGCAAGCGCTCGAAGCTGAGCACCTGCCCGATTACCGCCAGATTGCCGCGACGCAACAGACACACAAACAAGGCGAAATCGAGTCGGGCGACAAACCCTTCACCGATTTGGGTCAAGGCTGGCAAATACTCCAGCACCTGATGGGTGCGCATCAGGGCGCCACTCAGATTGCTGAGAAAGTTGACAGCCGTGCCTTCCAGCACATCCAGCAAGTCTTCGCCCTTGAACAGCGTATCCCCCGAGGCAAAGCTGGTGTTCTCCAGACGCTCGGGAAGCAACAGGTAATCGCCGTCGCAATACTGACGCTGGGCAATCACCAGGTTGACATCGTCATGATCGATGAAACCCTGCACTTGACGGGCAATACACTCAGGCAGCAATTGATCGTCATCACAGAGAAACTTGAGGTACTCCCCAGCTGCCTGCTCGGCGCAGGCGATCAGGTTACCCTTGAACCCCAAGTGGCGATCATTGCGCACATAGCGCAGCGTCAAGCCTTGCGGCACCGTGCAGGCCTGGACCAGGTCATGGATTTCATCGCTGTTGCTGTCGTCACAGACAATCACTTCAAGCGGCGCATAAGTCTGATTCAGAGCACTTTGCAGCGCGGCCTGAAAGTACAGCGCGTTGTAGGCGGGAATGGCGATGCTGACAAGAGGAGCTGGATTCACGGCGGGGTAACTCTCGAGCGGCGGGCGCTCACTCTGGAACGAGTGGAGCAGCCCTGAACCGCTGAAAAAAGACGGTTTGCACTCGGTGCCTCAACCCTCGCGCCAATAGCGCGAAGGCCTCGACTCAGACTTTGTTGAACAGCCCCAACTGAGCGATTTTGCTGAACGCCAATTGCGAGGCCTGCAGCATGGTTTGCTGCAAGGTCAGGCGGGTCATCACCGTAGCCGGGTCCGAATCACGGATCGACCCCTGGGTCTGAGTGTTGGCCAGCACCAGGCTCTGGTTGATTTCGGTCTGGGTCGCCAACGATGCACCGCGACCACCCACGGAACTGATCCCGGAGGTCAACTGGTCCATGCCGCTGGCCAGGTTACCAACACCCGAACCAATGGCCTCATTCAGCTTTTGAATGGCCAGCGGATCGTTGTTGGTCGGCGTCGACAACGCGGTTTTCAACTGACTGACGGTGTCCAGAATGTTTTGCGTCTGGTGCGTGTTGACCACGACAGAGAACTGGTCACCGGCAGTCATCGTCGGCGTCCCGCTGAGCGTAAAGGCGACACCCGATGCGGTGGCGACGTTGCCCGCCAGAACGCCATTGGAAACCGGCTTGCTGTTCGCCGTCAGAGGCGCGGCATACAACTCGAAAGCGGTAGGACTGGTGAACTTGAGAATCGCCCCGCCTTCCGGAAAGCTGGCATGGTAGGCGGCGCTGTTGGTGATTGACGTGTTGGTGACCACATCCGTCGACACGTTGCCTGGCGCGCGAGACGCATTGAAGCTGTCCGGCTTGGCCGCCAGGGTGAAGCTGTAGGCATTGGGGGACGGGGGCGCCGGAAACACGGTCGCCGGAACATCACCTGATTTCATGTTGATGTTCAACTTCAGATCAACGCCACGGAAATTGATCGTCTGTGTGGCTGCACCACTGCTGGAACTGAACACACCATTGCCAGTAGCCTCGGACGTGACGTCGTTACCCAGCGAATCGCGGATTTCCAGTTGCGTCGGGCTGAGGATATTCACGGTGTAGGGCTCGCCACCACGGAATTTGGCGTTGTAGGTCACGTCCGAATTCACCTGACCATTGGAAAGCGACACACGACCGCCATCGACGGCCGGCGGAGGCGAGCTCATGGTGGTCTGCGTGCGACTGGTATTGATCGCCTGCTGGAACACGGCCCAACCGGTGCTGTTGGTGGCCATCGACTGGGTATCGCCAATCGGCAGGTCCAGCGTGACCTGATCACCGTTATAGCTGTAGGTACCGTCGGTGTTGCGCGTGAACGGAACGGTGTCGCCCTTGGAGCCGGAGAAAATGTACTTGCCGTTTTCGTCCTTGGTGTTCATCAGGCTCAACAGCTGCTCTTCGATCTGGCTGAGCTCCGAAGCGTTGGCCTGGCGGTCGGCATCGGTATAGCCGGCGTTACCGGCACCCAGGGCCAGTTCCTTGGCGCGTTGCAGCACGTTGCCGATGCTGGTCATCACCGCTTCAGTCTGGCCAAGCGTGGCCTTGATCGTCGTCATGTTGTTCGAGAACTGATCGAGCATCGAAGCCTGCTGACCCAATTGCAGCAGACGCGAAGCGCCGACCGGATCATCGGCGGCCGTGTTGACGCGAACCGGGCTGCTCGCCTCTTCGCTGCTCTTGACCACGTTGGCGAAGTTCTTCTGGTAGTTCGCAGCCGAGGACTCGTAAAACTGGGCGGTAGAAATGCGCATGGGCTACGACTCCTTAAAGACTGTTGATCAGTGTGCTGAAGATTTCCTGCGCAGCCTTGATGATCTGCGAAGACGCGGTGTAGTACTGCTGATACTTGACCAGGTTGCCGGTTTCCTCATCGAGGTCGACACCCGAGAGCGAGTCGCGCGCACCCTTGGCATTCGCCAGGATGGCGTCGGTCGCCGCGCTGTCGAGCTTGCCCTGTGCGGCCTTGGAGCCAACGCCTTCGACCAGTTTGCCGTAAGCGTCGTTCAGGGAAATACCTTTGCTGGCCGAGCCGGTGTCCACGGTCTGCGCGGTCTGCAAGCCGGCCAGTGCGGTGCCGTTACGGTTGTCCAGGCTGCCCGGCTGGGTGAGCGAGACGTTGATTGCCGCGCCGCTGCTCGGGGCACCGGCGAAGGTCATGTTGAAGCTCGCGGTGTACTGAGTGGCAGGCGCAGGCGGGATCGGCGTACCCGTGGCATCCGTGAGCGGAATGCTCAGGTTCAGGGTGTTGGTCTCACCTGGCTTGATGGTGCCAGCGCTGATCACCCCACCCTTGGCATCCAGAAACTGGTAGGTCTGGCTGGTGCCGTCGGCAGACACAGCACCAAACACTACCTTGGTCGGCGTGGAGTTTTTCAGGCCGTTCTGCATCGCGGTGGTGGTCGCCGCGTCGTAGATATCGAACTTGGTGGTCAGGGTCGGTTGACCGCTGGCCGGAATCGTCAGGGTGCCACTACCACTGCCGCTCGCTGCAATAGCCGCGCCCAGGGGTGCCGCGATGGCCAGACGCTTGGAGTCGGTCATCTCGGTCTTGATGTTTGCCGCCGCATCGCGGGTAGGGGTGATCTTGAAGGTGTCGCCCGCCGAGGCGGAAGCCGCGTTGAATTTCAGCTCGATGCCGTCGAAGACCGGTGCCGTTGCCGGCGGTGCGGTGCTGAAGCTGCCCATCGGCGTGTTGTCCGGCAGGCGCTGAACGGTGTAGTCGGTGGCCGTGGTGAACGTGACCTTGTAATCGTTGATGGTCAGCTTGCCAGAGTCCTTGATGCTCACATCAAAGTTGCCAGCGCCCACGTTGCTGGTGGCGGCGACACTGCGTTCAGAGACCAGCTTGGCCGAATTGATGTTGGTGAACAGGTTCGAACCGAAGGCACCGTTCTTGTCGATGCCCTGGGCCTGAAGGCTGTTCATCTGATCGGCGACAACCAGCGCCACACGCCCCAGTTCGTTCATGGCCGGGTCCAGCACGGTGCTGCGATAACGCAGCAGACCGCCGATTTCACCGCCGGTCATGATCGACGTGATGTCGATGGTGCTCGAGCCGCGATTGAGTTGCAGCGCCAGACGGCCCGGATCTTCCTTGCTTGGTACCGTCTCGAGTTTGCTGGTCGTGTTGCCGATGACCAGCGGCTGGCCGCTGCCCAGGTAAATGTCGAGGCTGCCTTCACGCTCCACCACTTGCGCACCGGTGAAGGTCGACAGTTGGCGCACGGTTTCGTTACGCGCGTCGAGCAGGTCGTTCGGCATGCCGCCGGAGCTGGAAACCTCGGAGATCTTCTGGTTCAACTGCGCCACGGTAGCGGCCAGCTTGTTAACCTGATCTGCCATGTTCGTCAGGTTGCCGTTGATGTTGGCATTCTGCTGGTTCAGCTGTGTGGAGACCGAGTTGAAACGGTTGCTCAAGGCCTGGGCATCGCTGAGCAGCAACTGGCGGGACGCATCGTCACCCGGCTTGGCGTTGACGTTCTGCACCGAGGCAAAAAACTTGGTCAGTGCGCCGTTCAGGCCGGTGCTGGTGTCGGAGAGTAATTTGTCCAGCGGCGTGACCTGATTCAGGTAGGCGGCCGAATCGCTGTTGAGCGAAGTGGTGGTCTGCAACTGCGCATCGAGGTAGCTGTTGTACACGCGACGCACATCGGCCAGCGTCGTGCCGGTGCCGATGTACACGTTGCCGAAATGCTGCGAGGCCTTGGTGCCCTGCACTGTTTGCTGGCGTGAGTACCCGGCGGTGTCGACGTTGGCAATGTTGTTGCCGGTGGTCATCAACGAGGATTGGCCAGCGGCCAGACCCGACATCCCGATATTGAGCAAACTCATGGTTCAGACCTTAATCCTTGTGCCTATAAAGGCGTGGTGGAAACGCCCGCCGCAGCGTAGTTCTGGTAACTCGTCATCTGCTTGGCTATCTGCGAAATCTTGCTTGCGTAGTCCGGGTCGGTTGCGTAACCGGCCTTTTGCAACTCGCGTACAAACTGTTCTGGGTTATCGGCCGACTTCACGACATCTTGATAGCGATTGTTGGTCTGCAGCAAAGTCACAAGGTCATGAAAGCTGTCCTTGTAGGAGTCGTAGGAACGGAACTCGGCCGTCTCCTTGACCATCGCGCCATTCCTGAATTCGCTGGTGATCGCGCGCGCCGAATTGCCCTGCCAGTTGCTGCTGGCCTTGATGCCGAACAGGTTGTGGCTGCTGCTGCCATCCTGTGCCCGCATGACCGATTTGCCCCAACCGGTTTCCAGCGCCGCCTGGGCCACGAGGTAACGCGGATCGACCCCGATGCGCTCGGCGGCTTCCTTGGCCATCGGCAGCATGGTGTTGACGAATTCATCGGCGGAACTGAAGGCTTTCTTCGCGGGCGCCAGGGGGATCTGAGCCATGGCACGACCATGAATCTGCAACCCGCCGTTCGATGCTGCCTGCGCATTCGCCAGCCAATCACCGTTGTACAACGGGCCTGAACCGGTAAGCGTGGTGCGCTCCGGCAATGGCGTCTTGTTGACCGTCGCGGCCGCAGTCGTCGCCGAAGGCACCAGGCCTGCCAGCAAGCGGTCAGCCAGTTTCGGCGGCAATGCCAGACGCCGCTGATTGATCAATTCCATGTCATTGCGATGCGTGCCGTCGCCTGTTGCCGGCGGTGTACGGAGCGAGCGCGACGCCCACAACGGACGCTCGCCATTGAGGCGGGACAACGGCCCGTTGACGGCAACCGTCCCGGCGGCTATCGGCGTTTCCACGGCGGCTTTCGCGGCCGCCTGCTTGGCCGCCGATGCGGCAGCTGCTTCGCCCGGCGCCATCGGTTTGTTCTTCGACATCTGACGCATCAGCACGTCCGCCAGACCAATACCACCACCTTGGCGGGACATGGAAACGGCCAGTTGCTGGTCGTACATTTCCTGGTACTGCTTGGCCGCCGGGGTGTTGAGCGGATTGTCCTCACCCAGGGTGTCGGTAGCCTTGCGCATGGACTTGAGCATTTCACCGAGGAACAGCGACTCGAACTCCTGCGCCACTTTGCGCATGTTCCCGTCACTGTTCTTGTCACCTACCTTGAGCTGGTTCAGCCGGTTCAGGTCCGAATAGGAACCCGAATCGTTGCTGCTGACACCCAGACCGCCCTTGCGCATATCCATGTTCGCCGTCCTCAGATCACGATCAGATCGGCTTGCAATGCGCCGGCCTGCTTCAGTGCTTCGAGGATGGCCATCAAGTCACCCGGTGCCGCGCCGACCTGGTTCACCGCACGCACGATCTCGTCGAGCGTGGTGCCCGGACCGAACTTGAACATCGGTTTGGCTTCCTGTTGTGCATTGACCCGCGAGCGCGGCACGACCGCTGTCTGACCATTGGACAGAGGGCCGGGCTGGCTGACGATCGGGTCTTCGGTGATGGTCACGGTCAGGCTGCCGTGAGTCACGGCGGCTGGCGAAACCTTGACGTTCTGGCCGATGACGATGGTGCCGGTACGCGAATTGATGATGACTTTCGCCACCGCCTGGCCTGGATCGACTTCGAGGTTTTCGAGGATCGACAGGTAGTCGACCCGCTGGCTTGGGTCCAGCGGCGCCGTGACGCGAATCGAACCACCGTCGATGGCCTGTGCGACGCCAGGGCCGAGCATGTCGTTGATCTTGTCGACGATGCGCTTGGCGGTGGTGAAGTCGGAACGGTTGAGGTTCAGGGTCAGGCTGTTGCCCTGGTTGAAACCGCTCGGCACCGAACGCTCCACCGATGCACCACCGGGGATGCGACCGGCCGATGGAACGTTGACGGTGATCTTCGACCCGTCGCGACCTTCAGCATCGAAACCGCCGACCACCAGGTTACCCTGGGCGACCGCGTACACGTTGCCATCGATACCCTTGAGCGGCGTCAGCAGCAGGGTGCCGCCTCGCAGGCTCTTGGAGTTACCGATGGAAGAAACGGTGATGTCCACTTGCTGACCGGGTTTGGCGAAAGCCGGCAAGTCGGCACTGATCGATACCGCCGCGACGTTCTTCAACTGCACGTTGCCCGAACCGGCCGGCACCTTGATGCCGAACTGCGAGAGCATGTTGTTGAAGGTCTGCAGGGTGAACGGAGTTTGCGTCGTCTGGTCACCGGTGCCGTTAAGCCCGACCACCAGGCCGTAGCCGATCAATTGGTTGGAACGCACGCCGGAAATACTGGCGATGTCCTTCAGCCGCTCGGCTTGAGCGTTGAAGGCTGCCGACAACATCAAGGCCGCAACGATGAGACTTCTGAAATTCAACGTAGCCACCTAGAAAGGGAACAGCGGGCTGAGGAAGAAACGGTCGAACCAGCCTGGCTGACTCGCATCGGCAAACGAACCGGTGCCCGAGTAGGTAATGCGTGCATCGGCAATGCGGGTCGACGAAACCGTGTTGTCGGTGGCGATGTCGTCGGCCCGGACCAGGCCGGCAATCCGTACCAGTTCATCACCGGTATTGAGGGTCATCCACTTCTCGCCGCGCACGGCGATGATGCCGTTGGGCAACACGTCGGCGACGGTCACGGTGATCGAACCGGTCAGGCTGTTGCCCTGCCCGGCCTTGCTGTCGCCCTTGGTGGCGCGGTCGCCGCTGTAGCCGGCATCCAGCGTCAGATCACCGTCGCTGAGCGGGTTATTCGTGTTGGGCACTGTGCCGAACAGCGAGGACAGACCGATGCTTGCCTTGCTGTTCTTGCCTATTTGCGAGTTGGCGTTCTTGCTGGCCTGGGTCTTCTCGTTCAGGGTGATGGTGATGATGTCACCGACCCGGAACGCCTTGCGGTCGCTGTACAGGTTCTGTTCAAAACCGGCTTGGTAGATCGAGCCGTTATTCGCGGCAGCCGGCAACGGCGTACGCGGCAACACCGGGGCGTAGTAAGGATCATTGGGCTTGGGCGTCGGGCCGACGCACCCCGCCAGCGCGGCGACCGCACTCAGTGCCAGAACAGATACAAAGCGATTCATGACCCTACCTCACGGTGTTGCAGGCGACCTCAGGGTCGCCTCATAGACTTGATTACAGATTCTGCGTTACGAACGAGAGCATCTGGTCGGCGGTGGAGATCACCTTGGAGTTCATCTCGTAGGCGCGCTGAGTGGTGATCATGTTGACCATCTCTTCAACGGTGCTGACGTTGGAGGTTTCCAGGGTGTTCTGCAGCGTGGTGCCGAAACCGGCCAGGCCTGGCGTACCGACTTGCGGCGCACCGCTGGCAGCGGTTTCCAGGAACAGGTTGTTACCTACCGCTTGCAGGCCGGCCGGGTTGATGAAGTCGGCGGTTTGCAGGTTGCCGATCACCTGGGACGCCGGGTTACCGGCAATGGTGATGGACACGGTGCCGTCGCGACCGACCGTGAAGGTCTGCGCATCGTTCGGGATGACAATGGCTGGCTCCAGGGCGAAACCGCTGGCGTTCACGATCTGGCCGTTGGAATCGAGGTGGAAGGTGCCGTCACGGGTGTAGGACGTGGTGCCGTCCGGTTGCAGGATCTGGAAGAAACCGCGACCGTCGATGGCCATGTCCAACGGCTGCTCGGTGGTTTGCAGGCTGCCGGCGTTGAAGTTTTTCTGGGTGCCGACGATGCGCACACCGGTACCCAGTTGCAGGCCCGACGGCAGTTCGCTGTCCTGGGTCGACTGGGCGCCTGGCTGGCGTTTGATCTGGTACAGCAAGTCCTGGAACTCGGCACGATCACGTTTGAAGCCCGTGGTCGACACGTTGGCCAGGTTGTTGGAAATGGTGGTCAGGTTGGTGTCCTGGGCGGACAGACCTGTTTTGGCAACCCATAGAGCCGGAAGCATTCGATTCTCCTCGTGCGCCTGTTTTACGGCGCGACGTTCTGATAATTAGCTGATCTGCAAGACCCGAGCCATGGCCTGGTCGTCGTCTTTGGCGGTGCTCATCATCTTGATGTGCAATTCGAACTGCTTGGCCAGGGCCAGTACAGAAGTCATCTCTTCCACGGCATTGACGTTGCTCGACTCAAGGAACCCGGACACCAGTTTGACGTTGGCATCGGCTTGCGCCGGCTTGCCGTCCTTGGTGTGGATCGAACCGTCCAGGCCTTTGGTCATGTTCTTGAAATCCGGATTGACCAACTTGATGCGGTCGACTTCCGCCATCACGCGGGGACCTTCGCCCATCGCACGGATGCTGACGGTGCCGTCTTCGCCGACTTCGATCTGCTGCTCGGGTGGCACGGAGATCGGCCCGCCATTGCCCAACACCGGCATACCGTTGCCGGCGCGCAATACGCCAAGCGCGTCAATGTTCAGGCTGCCGGTGCGCACGTAGCTTTCGCCACCATCCGGGTTCTGCACGGCGATCCAGCCATTGCCCTGCACCGCGACGTCGAGGTCGCGACCGGTTTCCACCAGAGCGCCCGAAGAGAAGTCGGTGGCCGGACGTTCGGACATGGCAAAAGCACGCGCCGGAAAGCTGTCACCGAACACCGGCATCGAACGCGCCTGCTCCAGGTCTTTCTGGAAACCGTTGGTGGAGATGTTCGCCAGGTTGTTCGCATGAGCCTTCTGCGCCAGTGCATTCTGGCTGGCGCCGGTCATTGCCACATAAAGGTACTTGTCCACACTCTTTCCTCTGCATGCCGGACGTTTGCCGCCCACCGCTGTACTGCTGAGCCATAAGCAATTTGCAGACCAACTTTTTTCTGGCGGCGCGGGGCCCGGCAAACAAAGGACTTGAGGGGTCAGAGGGGATTGGGGGGATTGTGTCGAAAGACGAAAAACCGGCGGTGTTATGCCGCTTCGCGGCAACAGCCAGCCCTGGAGGTCAACCCCTCGCCACAAAAGCCCGCTCGCCACAGGGTCAGGTGTTGTCTTTCCCCACCTCATACTCACGCAACTTGTTGGCAATGGTGGTATGCGAAACCCCCAACCGCTTGCCCAGTTGCCGACTGCTCGGATGCTCCGAATACAAACGCTCCAGCACCGCTTTTTCAAAGCGCCCGACTATCGCATCCAGCCCGCCTTCGAGGGAGAAATCGCCAAGCGGCTGACGCACGCCGTAGTCTGGCAGGCGAATATGCTCAGCCTTGACCGTCCCGCCCTCGCACAACGAAACCGCTTGGAACAGCACGTTTTCCAGCTGCCTGACATTGCCCGGCCAATGATAATGACTGAGCCGCTCCATGGCCGCCGGCGCCAGTTTCGGCAGCGGGCAACCAATCTGTCGGCTGGCCTGATCGAGGAAGTGCTCCACCAGTGGCGTCAAACCATCCAGGCATTCACGCAGCGGCGGGATATGCAGCGAAAGCACGTTCAAGCGGTGATACAAATCCTGGCGGAACTCACCCCGGGCGCACAGTTCCGACAGATCAACCTGCGTTGCGCAGATCACTCGCACATCCAGATAAACCTCTTCATCACTGCCGACTCGACGGAAGCAACCGTCCTGCAGGAAGCGCAGCAATTTCACCTGCAAGCGCGGGCTCATTTCCCCGACGCCATCTAGGAACAGCGTCCCCCCCGCCGTCAGCTCCAGCAGCCCGAGCTTGCCCTCGGCCCGTGCCCCCTCGAATGCGCCGGGGCCGTAGCCGAACAATTCGGTCTCGGCCATCGACTCCGGCAGACCGGCGCAGTTGAGCGCCATCAACGGCGATTGTCCGCGCGGACTGGCCAGGTGACAGGCTCGCGCCAACAACTCTTTACCGGTGCCGGTTTCACCTTCTATCAATAGCGGCGCATCCAGCGGCGCCATGCGCCGGGCTTCACGCACCACGGCAGCCATCACTTTCGAACTCTGGAAGATGCTGTCGAACCCGCGCAGTTCCTGTTTGCGCACGTTATAGATGCGCTCCCCAACCCGATCGGCACGGTGCAGCGTCAACACCGCGCCGGCCATGGCCTCACTGTCGTCATGCTCCGATTGCAGCGGCGCGATGTCGGCCAGAAACACGTCGCCCTTGACCTTGACCCGCAGCCCGTTGATCCGCGACTTGTTGGCACGCACCAACTCCGGTAAATCGAAGTCCTCGGCGTAACGCGACAACGGAATCCCCGGCACCTCATCGACTCGCACCCCGAGCAACTGCGCCGCCGCACGGTTGGCTGCGACGATCGAACCGCCCATGTCGATCGACAACACCGGAAACTCCAGGGCGCCGAGCAAGGCATTGAGTTCCATGTGCCGACGCTCGCTGGGCATCAGCCCTACCCGCTTGACGCCAAAGACACCGGCAATCGACTCGAATTTAGGACGCAGTGCCTGGAACTGAATATTGATCAGATTCGGGCAATGCAGGTAGATCGCGTTGCCATGCTCCCCACCCACTTCACCACGGGCGACGTTGATCCCGTACTCGACCAGCAAGTTGAGAATGTCACGCAGGATGCCGATGCGGTTCTGGCAGTGGACTTTGATACGCATAAAAAGGCCCGAAAAAAAGCGGTGAATGAGGTTTATGCCCGGCATCAACCTGTGGGAGCGGGCTTGCTCGCGAAAGCGGTGAGTCAGGCAATATTGATGGTGACTGACCCACCGCTTTCGCGAGCAAGCCCGCTCCCACAGGGTATTTTTCTGTTGGTGCGCTCAGATAGTCGTCAAGATTATGTGACACCTGTGAGCCTTTTCAAACCCGGAAATCTCAAGCGCAGCGCCACAGCAGCCTTTGCGTAACGAAAACTTTACGAAAACCAACGAATTTTCCTACGCACCACGGCTTTCACGTGCTGCAACATCGCAATTCCTGAGGTATTTCTGAGTCCATAGCAGGACATAACAAGAACGAAATCCCCTAGCAGGAGAGCAGCATGAAGCAGACGCAATACGTGGCTCGCGAGCCCGATGCGCAAGGTTTTATCGACTACCCCGCCGAAGAACACGCGGTGTGGAACACGCTGATCACACGCCAACTGAAAGTGATCGAAGGGCGTGCGTGCCAGGAATACCTGGACGGTATCGAAAAACTCGGTCTGCCCCACGACCGCATTCCTCAACTCGGTGAAATCAACAAAGTCCTCGGTGAAACCACCGGCTGGCAAGTTGCCCGGGTTCCCGCACTGATTCCCTTCCAGACCTTTTTCGAATTGCTGGCGAACAAGCAGTTCCCGGTGGCGACGTTTATTCGTACCCGCGAAGAGCTGGATTACCTGCAAGAGCCGGACATTTTCCATGAGATCTTTGGCCACTGCCCGCTGCTGACCAACCCCTGGTTCGCTGAATTCACCCACACCTACGGCAAACTTGGCCTACAGGCTTCCAAGGAAGAACGCGTGTACCTGGCGCGTCTGTACTGGATGACCATCGAGTTCGGCCTGGTGGATACACCCGAAGGCCAGCGCATTTACGGCGGCGGCATTCTCTCCTCGCCGAAAGAAACCGTTTACTGCCTGTCGGACGAACCTGAACATCAAACGTTCGATCCGCTGGAATGCATGCGTACGCCGTATCGCATCGACATTCTGCAACCGCTGTACTTTGTCCTGCCGAACCTCAAGCGCCTGTTCGACCTGGCCCATGAAGACATCATGGGCATGGTCAAGCAAGGCATGCAGTTGGGCTTGCACGCACCGAAGTTTCCGCCGAAAGCTGCGTGATCCGCAGCTTTTAGAATCAAGTGAGCCTGTCAGGAACCGACGCTTTGGTTTAGCGTGGTGACACTGACGGCCGATTTCCAATAATTCGATTTCAGGAACACATCATGTCCACATTGAACCAAGCCCATTGCGAAGCCTGCCGCGCCGACGCCCCTCAGGTCAGCGACGAAGAACTGCCGATCCTGATCAAGCAGATCCCTGACTGGAACATCGAAGTTCGCGACGGCATCATGCAGCTGGAAAAGGTTTTCCTGTTCAAGAACTTCAAGCACGCGCTGGCGTTCACCAACGCGGTCGGGGAAATCTCCGAGGCCGAAGGTCACCACCCGGGCCTGCTGACCGAATGGGGCAAAGTCACCGTGACCTGGTGGAGCCACTCCATCAAGGGCCTGCACCGCAACGATTTCATCATGGCCGCACGCACTGACGAAGTGGCCAAGGACGCCGAGGGCCGCAAATAATGCATTTCGACGCCATAGGTCGAGTACCCGGCGACCCGATTCTCGGCCTGATGGAGGCTTATGCGCAGGACCCGAACCCGCGCAAATTCGACCTTGGCGTGGGCGTCTACAAGGATGCCTTCGGCCTGACGCCGATTCCCCAGGCCGTGAAGCTCGCCGAGCAGCGCCTGGTGGATCGCCAGAACACCAAGACCTACATCGGCGGTCACGGCGAACCGGCGTTCGGCAAAGTCATCAATGAATTGGTGCTCGGCGCCGATTCTGCGCTGATCGCCGAACAACGGGCCGGCGTCACCCAGACGCCGGGCGGTACCGGTGCGTTGCGCTTGAGCGCGGACTTCATCGCCCAGTGCCTGCCGGGGCGCGGCGTGTGGCTGAGCAACCCGACCTGGCCGATTCACGAAACCATTTTCGCCACGGCCGGGGTCAAGGTTAATCATTACCCTTATGTCGGCAGCGATAACCGCCTCGATGTTGAAGCGATGCTGGCGGTGCTCAATGAGGCGCCAAAGGGCGATGTGGTTTTGTTGCACGCCTGCTGCCACAACCCGACCGGGTTCGACCTGTCCCATGACGACTGGCGTCGCGTGCTGGACGTAGTGCGTGATCGTGATCTGGTGCCACTGATCGACTTCGCCTATCAAGGCTTCGGCGATGGACTGGAACAGGATGCGTGGTCGACCCGATTGTTCGCTGATGCGTTGCCGGAAATGCTGATCACCAGTTCCTGCTCGAAGAACTTCGGTCTGTACCGGGACCGCACGGGGGCGCTGATTGTCTGTGCGAAGACGGCTGAGAAGCTGGTGGATGTTCGCAGTCAACTGGCCAACATCGCCCGCAACCTGTGGTCGACGCCGCCGGATCATGGCGCGGCCGTGGTAGCGACGATTCTCGGCGATCCGGAACTGAAAAGCCTCTGGGCCGACGAAGTGGAGGCCATGCGCTTGCGTATCGCGCAACTGCGCAGCGGTCTGGTTGAAGCGCTGGAACCGCATGGCTTGCGTGAGCGTTTTGCGCATATTGGTGTGCAACGCGGGATGTTTTCCTACACCGGCCTGACGCCGGATCAGGTTAAACAGCTGCGTGATCATCACAGCGTCTACATGGTCGGCACCGGTCGGGCGAACGTGGCGGGGATTGATGCGACGCGTCTGGATCTGCTGGCCAATGCAATCGCTGAAGTCTGCAAATAACCCAAAGCGCTGCAAGACCGCTCCCACATTTGTTTAGCGGTCCCCCCTCTTCCAGACCTGTCTAGACAATCCCATCCGTCGCAACAAATGGATATAAAAGTCTATTTGTCATTTCTGCTGCTGTATCCTGCCCAGGCTTTTTAAAAGCGCGGATCTACCAGATCTATCAACAGACTTTGCGAGGAGCGCGAAACATGCACGAGATCCCTAATCTCCCCTTCCCAAGCCTGCACGAAACTGAGCAGACAACCCCGCAGCAAGCCGGTGCCCAACAGCCCGAGCCGAAAGAAGCCACTGAACGCCGCCAGGCCGACAGCGAAGACTGAAACACCTGCAATGCCAGACCGTGTGGAAAGCGCTAACATGCGCTTTCCACACCGCCTGAACCCTTGAGTTGCACACTATGACCGATGACTTCAGTGAGACCCAGGCCAGCGTTCTGATCGGCACCGCCGAGAAAATGATCGATATCTGGAATCGCCTGTCCCCCGAGAAACAAGCCGTGCTGCTTGCCCGATTCGGCAGCGAAGAAAATGCGTTGGCCGCCCTGGTCACCACGCAACTGGTCGCTCCCACCAAGCCCTGACCCCCCCCCATCCGGCAAATAGTTTTACTTTTCCACGCCCGCGGCCTCTCGCGCCGCTATCATAAGCAGCCTATCTATCCTGCTTTCCCGTGGACCTTTACCCATGTCTGAAAACCAGCGCCCCCTGGCGGTCACGCTGCAAGTCGTTTCCATCGTCCTCTTTACCTTTATCGGCT
The DNA here is from genome assembly GCF_007828295.1 of Pseudomonas sp. SJZ080. Taxonomy (NCBI): domain Bacteria; kingdom Pseudomonadati; phylum Pseudomonadota; class Gammaproteobacteria; order Pseudomonadales; family Pseudomonadaceae; genus Pseudomonas; species Pseudomonas sp. SJZ080. Next base: position 204,322 of record NZ_VIUK01000005.1, on the reverse strand, counting down.
ACCTCAATATCGGCATTCCCCTGGCCGTGTTGCCGGGCTACGTCCACAGCGAACTCGGCTTCGGCGCGGTGATCGCGGGGCTGGTGATCAGCGTGCAATACCTGGCCACTCTGCTCAGCCGTCCATACGCCGGGAAAATCATCGATAACAAGGGCAGCAAACTGGCGGTGATGTATGGCCTTGCCGGGTGCGGTTTGAGCGGTGTGTTCATGCTGGTTTCAGCCTGGACCCAGAGCCTGCCGATGTTGAGTCTGATCAGCCTGCTGATCGGTCGTCTGGTGCTTGGCAGCGCGGAAAGCCTGGTGGGTTCCGGTTCGATTGGCTGGGGCATCGGCCGGGTCGGTGCGGCGAACACGGCGAAAGTGATCTCCTGGAACGGCATCGCCAGCTATGGCGCCCTGGCCGTCGGCGCACCGCTGGGTGTGTTTTTGGTGAGCCAGTTAGGTTTGTGGAGCATGGGCGTCAGCATCGTGTTGCTGGCCGTGCTGGGCCTGGCGCTGGCCTGGCCGAAGACCGCTGCGCCTATTGTGGTCGGTGAACGTTTGCCGTTCATGCATGTGCTCGGCCGGGTACTGCCGCATGGTTGCGGTCTGGCGTTGGGCTCCATCGGTTTCGGCACCATCGCGACCTTCATCACGCTGTATTACGCCACGCAACACTGGGACAACGCCGTGCTGTGTCTGAGCCTGTTCGGCGCCAGCTTCATCGGTGCGCGACTGCTGTTCGGCAACCTGATCAACCGTCTCGGCGGTTTCCGCGTGGCGATTGCCTGCCTGTCGGTGGAAACCCTGGGGCTGTTGCTGTTGTGGCTGGCGCCCGATGCCCATTGGGCACTGGCGGGTGCGGCACTGAGTGGCTTTGGATTTTCGCTGGTGTTCCCGGCGTTGGGCGTGGAAGCGGTCAACCTGGTGCCCGCCTCCAGCCGTGGTGCGGCGGTCGGCGCTTATTCGCTGTTCATCGATTTGTCGCTGGGGATTACCGGACCACTGGCCGGTGCGATTGCGGCGGGCTTTGGTTTTGCTTCGATCTTCCTGTTTGCCGCCCTCGCCGCTCTGAGCGGTTTGGCATTGAGTGTTTACTTGTACCGACAGGCGCCCAAGCACCTCAATGAAAAGTATCGTGAAGAACGAAACGCTCGCTAGAAATCCACTTTGCCGCGTCCGGCCTTGATGCTGCCACGCTTGGTCTTGGATTCGAGCCGACGCTTTTTCGAGCCGAGGGTCGGTTTGGTCGGGCGACGTTTCTTTTCGACCTTGGTGGCGCTGAGGATCAACTCGGTCAACCGCTCGAGCGCATCGGCACGATTGGCTTCCTGCGTGCGGTATTGCTGGGCCTTGATGATCAACACGCCGTCGCTGGTGATGCGACTGTCGCGCAGCGCCAGCAGCCGCTCCTTGTAGAACTCGGGCAAGGACGAGGCCGGAATGTCGAAGCGCAGGTGCACGGCGCTGGAGACCTTGTTGACGTTCTGCCCACCGGCGCCCTGGGCGCGAATGGCCGTCAACTCGATCTCGGCATCTGGCAGATGCACGTTGTTGGAAATCACCAGCATGGAAAAACGTCCGGGTTCAGGGTGGTCAGGATACCGCGAATGAGATTCCCGGCACGCCTAAGATCAACTGTGGGAGCGGGCTGGCTCGCGAAAGCGGTGGATCAGCAACATCAACATCGCCTGACAGACCGCTATCGCGAGCCAGCCCGCTCCCACAGGGGTCAGTGCAAGTCCAAAATCTTTTAAACGCTCACAAAAAACCCGGCATATGGCCGGGTTTGTTGTTTCTGCGTTCTGCGTTATTTCACGGCAGAACTTGCAGCCTGCAAGCCGTGCTGCGCACTGCGCTTGTTCTTGATGCCGTAGCAAACCCACATGAACGCAACCCACACCGGAATCGCGTACACCGAAACCTGAATGCCCGGGATCAACAGCATCACGCCGAGGATGAACACCACGAACGCCAGGCAGATGTAGTTCCCGTACGGGTACCACAGGGCTTTGAACAGCGGCGTCTGGCTGGTCTTGTTCATGTGCTGGCGGAACTTGAAGTGCGAATAGCTGATCATCGCCCAGTTGATCACCAGGGTAGCCACCACCAGCGACATCAACAGTTCCAGCGCATTTTGCGGGACCAGGTAGTTCAGCAGCACGGCGATCAACGTCACGGCAGCCGACGCCAGGATCGAACGCACCGGCACGCCGCGCTTGTCGATCTTCGCCAGGGCTTTCGGCGCATCGCCCTGCTCGGCCATGCCCAGCAGCATGCGGCTGTTGCAATAGGTGCCGCTGTTGTACACCGACAGCGCCGCGGTCAGGACCACGAAGTTGAGGATGTGCGCCGCGGTGTTGCTCCCGAGCATCGAGAACACTTGCACGAACGGGCTGCCGCTGTAGGAATCACCGGACGCGTTCAGGGTTGCCAGCAGGCTGTCCCATGGCGTCAGCGACAGCAGAATGACCAGCGCGCCGATGTAGAAAATCAGGATCCGGTAGATCACCTGATTGATCGCTTTCGGGATCACGGTCTTCGGCTTGTCCGCCTCAGCCGCGGTGAAACCGAGCATTTCCAGGCCACCGAAACTGAACATGATGATCGCCATGGCCATCACCAGACCGCTGACACCATTCGGGAAGAAACCGCCGTGGGACCACAGGTTGGTGACCGACGCTTCCGGGCCGCCGTGCCCACTGACCAGCAAGTAGCTGCCCAGGGCAATCATGCCGACGATCGCCACGACCTTGATGATCGCGAACCAGAACTCGGCCTCACCGAAGACTTTGACGTTGGCCAGGTTGATCAGATTGATCAGCACGAAGAAACCGGCTGCCGAGACCCAGGTCGGGATCTCCGGCGCCCAGTAATGGATGTATTTGCCGACCGCGGTCAGCTCAGACATGCCCACTAGAATGTACAGAATCCAGCAGTTCCAGCCCGACAGGAAACCGGCGAAACCACCCCAGTATTTGTGCGCAAAGTGGCTGAAGGAACCGGCGACGGGCTCCTCGACGATCATTTCGCCGAGCTGGCGCATGATCATGAAGGCAATGAAGCCGCAGATGGCGTAGCCGAGGATCATCGACGGGCCAGCGGATTTCAATACACCGGCCGAGCCGAGGAAAAGGCCGGTACCAATCGCGCCACCGAGGGCGATCAGTTGAATATGACGATTCTTCAGGCCGCGTTTCAGCTCGCCTGAATGCGAGGTTTGTCCACTCATGAAAAGGGTCTCACGCAAGGTTTGATGATGTTCAGTAGACGTTGCTGCTCGGTTGCAACTTTAAGCAGCGCCGATCAAACCCCAGCGCAGGCACCAGGAGTTCAGCGTATTTACAACGGTCATGCGTCACCTGTTTGTTTTTATCTGTGACGAAATCGAACCCGACACGCTCGTGACGCGACGGAGTGAACAAGGCGGGTAGCCTTGAGGTTTGCGCAGCTGCGCAGGAGGTCACAGGTAAAACGCGGCGCATTGTACACCGCTAACCCCCTGCTGCCAGACCCGCTGGATCAGCGTGTCGGTTGCCGGGATTGCCTGTGTCCGCCTCGGGGGTCCCGGGCGGCTGCAAAGCGTGAGTCAGACCTTTGCGGGTCATAGACGTGGACGCTGGAAAAACCGTCCCACGGGAAGAGATGGAGATAAGTCACGGCGTACATTGCGCCTCCTTCTTGTTATGCACCTGCACGACAGGCATGGGGCGCATCTCACCCTTCCCGCGCCGCGGAAACAAGCGCGCCAGAGCCTCTGTGCCGGGCTCGATCGACTGGCTGGCGGCAGGTTTTCCTTACACCTCTCCTGCAGACGCGAATCCAAGGGATTCAGCGCGCGATTTCGTAAGCATTTCTTTACACTCCGTAACGAAAATTTGCCAAATCAGAAAGAACTGTAGGACGACTGCAAATTGACGATAGGAAGCTTCCTAAGGAAAAGATCTACTTAGTTTTTTGTTTTCTATTAATAAATCTCTATTTATAAAACAGAGCCGGAAGTTCAATTAAATCTTATTTAATTATTTTTTTGCGTTTCAAAAACCGCTGAACTAGGTTTTCAGCGACTTGCCGAGCCGCATCGACTGGCAAGTTGTTCTTACTCAAAAGTCATCTAGGAGATTCACCATGCAAGCAATGGAAAAAGACTTGGAAACTGAACTGCAACTGGACGATTGGTTTGAAGCACCGACCCATGAAGCCGCCGTTGAAATGATGCAAGCCGACGCGGTTGTTCCGTTCGGCACGGCGATGTGGCCTCTGTAAGTCATCCCGGCAGGCACAGTCCAGCCGGTTGTGCCTGCCACATCTGCTCGGTTTGTCAGGGAGGACTACATGGATAAGCCACGCGCCATTTCGCATTTCCTTTACTACCTCGAACATCACCCGGCCCTTGCCGGCCTCCATTCGGCGAAGGTCTTGCTGGGCCACACCGCTGATTACGCAGCACTGACCGGGGCCATTGCCGAACAGGCATCCGACAGCCAGCCATTCCATTTCAGCGCGATGCGACTGGACCTGGAACCCACGGATTGTCTGGCCCAGGCCATAGCCAACAGTGATCTGTACATTTTCTTCTACGACTCTTCCACCCTGCCGAATCCACGCCCCGACGGCCCGGAATTTGTCCGTGCCCTACAAGGCGTGATGGCCGAAACCTGGAAGAAGTCGCTGCTGTTCAAGGATTACGGCGATTACTTCTACGACACGTTCAGTGTTACCCCGCAACGCATTGCCGGGTTGAACAGCCATTTGATCCAGCGCATGTCCCACGCAACAACATTAAGTTTCAAGGATGATCACGGCTCCTGGTTTGAAACACCGTTGAGCAGTATCAAGAAGTGGACCGACATCAATGGTGTCGGCAACTTTGATCTGGCGCCCGGTGAAATTGCCACCCACAGCGAAGCCATTAATGGTCGGGTGAAGTTCATGGGAACATTCCTCAGCACTATTCCGTTTGCGCGCAAGTACGGCGTATTGGAATCACCGCTGGAGTTGTGGATCGAGAACTCGACCATCAGCAGAATTGCCACTGAAGTGCCGGGGCTGGAACACGATTTCAACAAGTACCTGGACGCCAATCCGTCGAATCGGCGGATCGAGGAACTGGGAATTGGCACCAACGAAGGGGTCAAGGCGTTGTATGCGCGCAACGCGGGATTCGAGGAACGCCATTGCGGGCTCCATCTGGGGTTGGGTGGTGGTGCAAAGGGTAGCCATCATCTGGATCTGATTTTCTCCAGCGGCGTGTTGGCGCTGGATGATGAGCCGGTGTTTGATGGGCGGTTCGTGTTCTAGCCTGACTGCTACTGACGTCATCGCGGGCAAGCCCGCTCCCACAGGTGACCGAGTTCCCCCAGACGAATGCAATCCACTGTGGGAGCGGGCTTGCCCGCGATGACTGGCTAGAAAACCCTATAAAGCTCAAGTCGAACGCAAAAAAAAACGCCAACCCGAGGGATGGCGTTTTTATGTGGCGCTTACCGATTACTCAGGCTTGCGACGACCAAAGCCCGGACGCTGGCCGGAACCGGCTGGTGCACCGCGGCGCTTGCCCGATGGTGCATCCTTGTCGACCAGGACGATGCCCGGGCGTTTCTTCGGCGCCGGTTTGGCCGGTCGCTTGGTGTCGGACGGACGATCCGCCACTGGCGTACCGCGACCTGCTGGAGCACCGCGATCGCTACGACCGCCGCTTGGCGCACCACGACCTTCGCCACGCTCGGTGCGACCGTTGGCCGGACGCGGCGTGCGTGGACCGCGCTCGCCATCGGCACGCGGAGCAACCGGCTTGCGCGACGGACGCTCACCTTCGATCTGCGGCTCACGTGCGGGACGCGGACCGGCTGCCGGGGCACCCGTCGCTGGACGCAGCGTGCGCACGCGTTCGGTCTTGCCGACCGGACGGGACGACTTGCGCTGCATACGCTCGAGCTTGTCTTTGCTCTTGGCGTTCATCTGCGGCATGGCGACCGGAGTCAAGCCAACTTCAGCACTCAGAATGTCGACTTCGTACTGGCTCATTTCGCGCCAGCGGCCCATCGGCAGGTCGGAGTTGAGGAACACCGGACCAAAACGCACGCGCTTCAGGCGACTGACCACCAGGCCCTGGGATTCCCACAGACGACGGACTTCGCGGTTACGACCTTCCATCACCACGCAGTGGTACCAGTGGTTGAAACCTTCGCCGCCTGGCGCCTGCTTGATATCGGTGAACCTCGCCGGGCCGTCTTCGAGGACGACGCCTGCTTTCAAGCGCTCGATCATCTCGTCATCGACTTCACCACGTACACGTACCGCGTATTCACGGTCCATTTCGTAGGACGGGTGCATCAGGCGGTTGGCCAGCTCACCGTCGGTGGTGAACATCAGCAAACCGGTGGTGTTGATGTCCAGGCGACCGATGTTGATCCAGCGGCCTTCTTTCGGGCGCGGCATCTTGTCGAACACGGTCGGACGGCCTTCAGGGTCGTCACGGGTGCAGATTTCACCGTCGGGTTTGTTGTACATGATCACGCGGCGTACCGACTCGGCGGCTTCTTCGCGCTTGATCACCTTGCCATCGATGGTGATGGCGTCATGCAGGTCGACGCGCAGGCCAAGGGTGGCGTCTTTGCCGTTGACCTTGATGCGGCCGTGGCTGATCCAGGCTTCTACGTCACGGCGCGAACCGACGCCGATACGGGCGAGGACTTTCTGCAGTTTTTCGCCTGCTGGGCCGATTTCCTGGTCGTCTTTCTGGTCGTTGATACTCATCTGGGCACCTCCCGGTGTGGTCTGTTCAGGCTGCTCTGAAGTGAGGGTCCTGAAGAGTTGAAAGCTTGTACTCGGGCGAAGGGATCGCCGAAGGGTCGCGAATCATACGCTCATGGGAGCGTTCGCGCATCAGAGACTAGCTGATGAATGGCCATTTACCGGGATTTCCGCCGACCGGTGGCACCGAGTTTGATCAGGCGCAGCGAAGCTTCAGCGAGGACAGTGCGTTTGTCGGCCTTGTCGAGCCTCTTCCAGGACTTGATCTCGCGCTTGCTGCGGCCGCAGCCAAGGCAGATGTCATCGGTGAATTTGCAGACACTGATGCAGGGGTCTTGGGTTGAGCTCATCAAATACTCCAATCCACACAACCCCCTGTAGGAGCCGGCTTGCTGGCGTCTACAGGGGGTCTCAGTGTCCACAGAATGTGCGGTCAGTCTTCGAATTCGCGGCGTTCGGCCTCGATCGCTTCGGCAAGTGCCTTGGCTTCGGCCTCTTCGTCGGTCAATTCAGGCTCGGGGTTGTGTGGCTCCAGAGCGGCGACAGCGGCCAGGAGTTTCTCCCGCGCCTCGGCGACGCCAAGCACATCATCCTCAAGCTCTTCTTCGACTGGGGCTTCTGGCTCGACATGAGGTTCAACTTCGATTTCCGGTTCCGGCAGCTCCAGCACCTCTTCGGACTCCGTCACCGCGCTATCGCGCAGAATGTCATCGAAGTCGGTCTTCAGCCCCTCCTCCATCGTGTCCAGTTCCAGCAACAGCGTATGGAAACTGGTTTCTTCCTTCGGCTCTTCCGGCTCGGCGCTGGCATCCGCCAGTTCTTGCAAGCCGGCCGGCACCGGCGCGTCGTCGAAGTCGAGCACCGGGTCAGGCTCCAGCTCACGCAGCTCGGCGAGCGGCGGCAAATCGTCGAGGTTTTTCAGGTTGAAGTGATCGAGAAACGCCTTGGTCGTCGCAAACATCGCCGGCTTACCCGGCACATCACGGTAACCAACGATGCGAATCCACTCACGCTCAAGCAGTGTCTTGACGATGTGACTGTTCACCGCCACGCCGCGCACATCTTCGATCTCGCCCCGGGTGATCGGCTGGCGATAGGCGATCAGTGCCATGGTTTCGAGCATGGCACGGGAATAACGCTGCGGGCGCTCTTCCCACAAACGTCCTACCCACGGCGAGAACTTTTCGCGGATCTGCAGGCGATACCCAGAGGCGACTTCCTTCAGCTCGAAGGCACGACCGTCGCAGGACTTGGCGAGAATCGTCAGGGCTTTCTTGAAGACTGGCGGCTCGGGGCGCTCGCCCTCTTCGAAGAGTTCGAACAGGCGTTCAAGCGATTGCGGTTTTCCCGAGGCCAACAGAAAGGCTTCAAGCAGTGGCGCCAGCTCGCGGGGTTCAGTCAGGTTCATGATTCAACTCGTTACTCGGCTCTGGCTCGCACGTGGATCGCCGCGAACGGCTCATTCTGCACCAGCTCGACCAAAGATTCCTTGACCAGTTCGAGGATCGCCATAAAGGTCACCACGACACCCAGGCGCCCTTCTTCGGCCGTGAACAGTTCGACGAACGGCACGAAACCGCCGCCCTTGAGCCGTTCCAGCACGTCACTCATACGCTCGCGGGTGGACAGAGCCTCGCGGCTGACCTGGTGACTTTCGAACATATCGCCACGGCGCAGCACCTCGGCCATGGACATCAACAACTCTTCCAGGCTCACGTCCGGCAGCAGCTTGCGCGCCCGCGCTTCCGGGGCATCGAGCTTGGGCACTACCACGTCACGGCCAACGCGGCTCAGGCCATCGATGCCTTCGGCCGCCGCCTTGAAGCGTTCGTATTCCTGCAGGCGGCGGATCAACTCGGCGCGCGGGTCGTCTTCTTCGTCTTCGATGGTTTCGGCGCGGGGCAACAGCATTCGCGACTTGATCTCGGCCAGCATCGCGGCCATCACCAGATACTCGGCGGCCAGTTCCAGGCGCACCGACTGCATCAACTCCACATACCCCATGTACTGGCGGGTGATTTCCGCCACCGGGATGTCGAGGATGTTGATGTTCTGTTTGCGGATCAGGTACAGCAGCAGGTCGAGCGGGCCTTCGAAAGCCTCGAGAAACACTTCGAGCGCATCCGGCGGAATGTACAGGTCCAGCGGCATTTCCAGAACCGCCTGGCCATAGACCATGGCGAAAGGCAGCTCTTGCTGGGCGCCGGCCTGACTGTCGACAACGGGTTCTACTGCAGACATCTATGCCTCGGCCATGAACGGCGTCGGGTCGCCGCAACCAACGCGGATCACTTCCGGCTCGCCGTCGGCGAGGTTGATCACGGTGGACGCCTTGATGCCGCCGAAACCGCCGTCGATGATCAGGTCGACCTGATGCTCGAGCAACTGGCGCATTTCGTACGGATCGGTCAGCGGATCGGTGTCGCCGGGCATGATCAGCGTCACGCTCATCAGCGGCTCGCCGAGTTCTTCCAGCAGCGCCAGGGCTATCGGATGGCTGGGCACGCGCAGGCCGATGGTGCGCTTTTTCGGGTGCAACAACAGCCGCGGGACTTCACGGGTGGCGTTGAGAATGAAGGTGTAAGGCCCCGGCAAGTGAGCTTTAAGCAGGCGGAAGGTACCGGTGTCGATCTTGGCAAACAGCCCCAGTTGCGACAGGTCGCTGCAAATCAGCGCGAAGTTGTGCTTCTCATCCAGTTGACGCAACCGGCGCACACGCTCCACGGCATTCTTGTCGCCGATCTGGCAACCAATGGCGTAGGACGAGTCTGTGGGATAAATCACCACCCCGCCGCTGCGAATGATCTCGACAGCCTGTTTGATCAGGCGCGCTTGCGGGTTTTCCGGATGAATCTGGAAAAATTGACTCACATTCTCTACCTGTTCAGACGGCGGCAATAATTGGGTCATGTTTGAATCGACACCACAGTGGTGGCAGATCCTCCGGGAGCGGGCGGTATTCACCGATCTCGGACCAGCCTCCAGGGCCATGAAAATCACTGCCGGCGCTGACCAGCAGACCGAACTCGCGGGCAAGAATCGCGAGGCTGCCCACCTGCTCGGCGGGCTGATGGCCATTGACCACTTCGATCGCATGGCCGCCTGCTTGAATATAGTCGGCAATCAGGCGGCGACGCTTGCTGCGAGTGAATTCGTAGTGCCAGGGATGCGCCAGGCTCACCCAGGCTTTGGCCGCACGCAGGGTTTCGACGGTTTCTTCCAGGGTCGGCCAGTGTTGCTTGACGTCTCCCAGCTTGCCGGCGCCCAGCCATTTACGGAACGCTTCGGCGCGATCCTTGACGAAACCTTCGCGCACCATCCAGTCGGCGAAGTGCGGACGGGCCGGCGCGTTGCCGCTGTCGCCCAGTTCCTGCTGAATGGCCCGAGCACCTTCCAGCGCGCCCGGCATGCCCTTCAACGCCAACTTGCGGCTTATTTCTTCGGACCGTAACCAGCGGCCATCGTGCAATCTGGCGATGGCATCGACCAACGGCGTTGCGTTTTCATCAAATCCGTAACCCAACACATGGATGGTCGCGCCACCCCAGGTGCAGGATAATTCGACGCCATTGACCAGTTGCATCCCCAGCGCGGTCGCGGCACCGCGGGCCTCGTCGAGACCTTCGAGGGTGTCGTGATCGGTCAAGGCCAGGACTCGCACGCCTTTCTCGAACGCACGCGCCACCAGGACAGCAGGCGCGAGAGCGCCATCGGAGGCAGTGCTATGGCAGTGCAAATCAACATTCACGGGGATGTGTAACCTCAAATCAGCTGGCGCTATCGTGCGCCCATATGTTTGTTATTATGCCGCCACATCCTGCTTCTGGCTGCCACTGTGAAACAATTCATCGATTTCATCCCGCTCCTGCTGTTTTTCATTGTGTTCAAGATCGACCCACGGGTCGTTGACATTGGCGGTCATCAACTGACTGTCGGTGGCATCTACAGCGCCACCGCAATGCTGATCATCAGCTCCCTGGTCGTCTACGGCACGCTTTTCATCAAGCAGCGCAAGCTGGAAAAGAGCCAATGGCTGACCCTCATCGCCTGCCTGGTCTTCGGCAGCCTGACCCTGGCGTTCCACAGCGAGACCTTCCTGAAATGGAAAGCCCCGGTGGTCAACTGGCTGTTTGCGCTGGCGTTCATCGGCAGTCACTTCATCGGTGACCAGCTGCTGATCAAGCGCATCATGGGCCACGCACTGACCCTGCCGGACCTGGTCTGGACGCGCCTGAACATCGCCTGGATCGCCTTCTTCCTGTTTTGCGGTGCCGCCAACCTGTTCGTCGCGTTCACGTTCCAGGAATACTGGGTCGACTTCAAAGTCTTCGGCAGCCTGGGCATGACGCTGCTGTTCCTGGTCGCCCAGGGTATTTATCTGTCCCGTCACCTGCACGACGCCGATACCACCACGCCAAAAACCGAGGACTGACATGCTTTACGCAATCGTTGCCACAGACGTCGCCAACTCCCTGGAAGCCCGCCTGGCCGCGCGGCCTGCACACCTTGAGCGCCTGCAAGTGCTCAAGGGCGAAGGTCGTATCGTACTGGCCGGCCCAAACCCGGCGGTCGACAGCAATGACCCGGGTGCTGCGGGTTTCACCGGCAGCCTGATCGTCGCCGAATTCGATTCCCTGAGCGCCGCCCAGGCCTGGGCCGACGCTGATCCGTACATCGCCGCAGGCGTCTACGCCAACGTTTCGGTCAAGCCGTTCAAGCAAGTCCTGCCTTAGTGCCCGCTCCTCGCCATAGCGGGCTATGACTCGTCGCGGCGCCTTGCCTGACGACAACCGCCACTCGTCAAAAGAAGTACGTATTGACGAAACAGGGCACTTCCCTTCCCACGCGATGAACCTTCTTGGTTCATCGCGCTCTCAATCGCTCATTATTCTCGTTTGCCTGCCGACAACCTGCCCAATAATCGATTGGAATCAGGAGCTCCGATGCGCAAAGGTCCGTTGTGTCTGATGTTGGTCACGTTGTCGATCGTGGCGCCTGCCCACGGTGAAGAAAGCGCAACGCCGCTGTCCTTGAGCGCCGGCAGCCAGATCACCGAGTTGCAGCAGCGCTTGAAGGTGAGCGAACAGCAACGAGAAGAACTGAGCAAACAACTGCAAAATGCCGATGCCGAACGTGAAAGTGCTCAGCTGAGCCGGTTGCGCCAGGAGAACCAGCGTCTGAAGCTGCAACTCAAGGAAGCCCAGGCCAGCAGTCCGCTGCCGCGTTTTCTCACAGACCAGCAGCAATGGTTCGTGATCGGCGCGGGAGTAGCGCTATTGGCCCTGCTCTGCGGTATCTTCGCCAGTGGTGCAAGTCGAAAACGTCGACAATGGCTAAATTGAGTGAGTCATGAGCGAGCTGTTATTAATTGATGATGATCAGGAGCTGTGCGAGCTGCTGATCAGTTGGCTGAGCCAGGAAGGCTTCCAGGTCCGTGCCTGCCACGACGGCCAGAGCGCCCGTCGCGCGTTGGCCGAAACCTCTCCGGCCGCCGTGGTGCTGGACGTGATGCTGCCGGACGGCAGCGGTCTTGAACTGCTCAAGCAATTGCGCAGCGATCACCCGGACTTGCCGGTGCTGATGCTCTCGGCCCGCGGCGAGCCGCTGGACCGCATCCTCGGCCTGGAACTGGGCGCCGACGATTACCTGGCCAAACCGTGCGACCCGCGGGAACTGACCGCCCGCCTGCGCGCTGTCTTGCGCCGCAGTCATCCGACCGCGGTGTCCAGCCAGCTCGAACTGGGCGACCTGTGTTTCAGCCCGGTGCGCGGCGTGGTCAGCATCGACGAACAGGAATTCACCCTCACCGTGTCCGAAAGCCGCTTGCTCGAAGCCTTGCTCAAGCAACCTGGCGAACCGCTGGACAAACAGGAACTGGCGCAAATAGCCCTCGGCCGCAAACTGACCCTGTACGACCGCAGCCTGGACATGCACGTCAGCAACCTGCGCAAAAAGATCGGCCCCCACCCCGACGGCCGTCCGCGCATCGTCGCCCTGCGCAGCCGCGGTTATTACTACAGCCTCTGACCGCGTCGTCAGGATCGCCAGCAAGCCGGCTCCTACAAGACACGACACCGAACCTGTAGGAGGCGGCTTGCTGGCGATAGCGGCCCGAAGGACAGCACAAGGCTCAAATCCTTCACCAGGAGGTTCCTACACCCCCTGTGTTTGTCAGGAAGGTCGAAACTCTTCTTTACCCAAGCTTTACGCTTCGCTGACCGCCGCTGACCTTGATCTCCGTAATCTGAACTCATCCGGAACGTACCGGGAACGAGACAAGGAGATTCACCATGCGCAAGACTCTTATCGCTCTGATGTTCGCTGCCGCCCTGCCGACCGTTGCCATGGCCATGCCTGAAGGTGCCGGCCCGATGGGTCCGATGGACGGCTCGCGCCACGGCGGTCAAATGCACGGCATGCACGGCAAAGGCCCGTACAGCCAACTGGACCTTAGCCGCGAACAGCGCGAGCAGATCCGCAAGATCATGGGCGAGCAGATGCACCAGCGTAAGCAAGTGGTCGACAAGTACCTGGAAAAACTCTCGCCAGCGGACCAGAAAGCCATGAAGGATGAAATGGCCGCCAACCACAAGAAAGCCGAGGCTGATGTACGCGCCCTGCTGAAACCGGATCAACAGAAGCAATTCGACGAGATCCAGAAAAAACAGGCTGAGCGCCGTGCCGAATGGGCCGAGTTCAAGGCCTGGAAAGCGCAACAACCGCAAAAAGCGCAATAATGCGCTGACCCTGGACCCAACGGCTAACCACCGTTGGGTCTGGAAACTGTAGGAGCGAGCTTGCTCGCGAAAAACGTCAACGATAACGCGCACATCAGACAGCACGCGTCGTCCATGCGTTTTTCGCGAGCAAGCTCGCTCCTACATTAGGATCTGTGTTTGTTTGAGGATTTTCTGTGCGCTCATTGTTCTGGCGTATCCTGGCCAGCTTCTGGCTGGCCATCGCTCTGGTTGCGGGGCTTTCCATTCTGCTCGGGCACATGCTCAACCAGGATGCGTGGATTCTCAGCCGCCACCCGGGCCTCAACACCCTCGCCGAACAATGGACGCAAACCTACGAAGCACAAGGCGAAGAAGCCGCCCAGGACATTCTGGAACAGCGCAAACGCCAGTATCACATCGACGTTCAGGTGCTTAACGAGAGCGGTGACCCCGTCGTCCGCGGCACCTTCCCTCGTCGCGCAGCGGCCTTCGAAGCGCGACAGAACAACGATGATCGACGCCTGCCGTGGCGTCGTCTGACCGATGAATACACCAGCGCCAAAACGGGCGACACCTACCTGCTGATCTACCGCATTCCGCACCCGGAACTGGACGCGTGGCACCGCGAAAGCCTGCTCTGGCCCTTGAGTGCGCTGGGTATCTCGCTGGTGGTGCTGACCCTGTTCAGCCTGTTCGTGACCCTGTCCATTACCCGCCCGCTCAGCCGCCTGCGCGGCGCGGTGCATGATCTGGGGCAAACCACGTACCAGCAGAACAGCCTGGTGAAACTGGCCAACCGTCGCGACGAGTTCGGCGTGCTGGCCAACGACTTCAACCGCATGGGCGCACGCCTGCAGAGCCTGATCGGCAGTCAGCGGCAACTGCTGCGCGATGTGTCCCACGAATTGCGTTCGCCTCTCGCCAGGCTGCGCATTGCGCTGGCACTGGCGGAACGGGCCAGCCCCGAAGAGCGGGAAAAACTCTCGCCGCGTCTGACCCGCGAGTGCGACCGGCTCGAAGCGCTGATCAGCGAGATCCTGGTGCTCGCGCGGGTCGATGCCGACAACGCCAGTGCTGAAGACGTCGATCTGAATGCACTGCTCAACACGCTGCAAAAGGATGCGCAGTTGAGTTCGCCAGAGCAGAACGTTCGCCTCGACGCCGAACCGCAATTGAACCTGAAAGGCTGGCCGACGATGATTGAGCGCGCCGTGGATAACCTGCTGCGCAACGCTCAGCGCTTTAACCCGGTGGGTCAGTCGATCGAGATGCAGGCGGTGCGCCAGGGTGAGCGGATTGTGGTCAGCGTCAGGGATCATGGGCCCGGTGTCGACGCCGAGCATTTGAATCAGCTGGGCGAGCCGTTCTATCGAGCGCCGGGGCAAACGGCGGCGGGGCATGGTCTGGGATTGGCGATTGCGCGCCGGGCGGCGGAGCGGCATGGCGGAAGTCTGGTTCTGGCCAATCATCCGGAGGGCGGATTCATCGCCAGCCTTGAATTGCCGTTGGTGCCCGGAATCATCGCCCAACCGTAATCACCTGTGGGAGCGGGCTTGCTCGCGAAGGCGGTGTGTCATACAACGATGGTGTCGGCTGACACACCGCCTTCGCGAGCAAGCCCGCTCCCACATTTGATCCGTGGTGTCAGGCCTTGCCGGGCCAGGCGCTGACGAACTCGGTGAGGTCTGCTTTTTCCGCAACACGCGGCTCTTTCTGCGGCGTTCCCAGGTAAAGAAACGCAATCACCTCTTCCCCCTCCGCCAGACCCAACCCTTTGGCCACATGCGCCGAATAAGCCAGATCACCGGTGCGCCACACCGCACCAATGCCTTGCGCATACGCCGCCAGCAAAATCCCGTGCGCCGCGCAACCAGCCGCCAGCAGTTGCTCGGACTTCGGGTATTTGACGTGATCCTGCAAACGCGCGATCACCACGACCACCAGCGGTGCACGCAGCGGGCCGTTGCGCGCTTTATCCA
Organism: Pseudomonas sp. SJZ080; assembly: GCF_007828295.1. Classification (NCBI taxonomy): domain Bacteria; kingdom Pseudomonadati; phylum Pseudomonadota; class Gammaproteobacteria; order Pseudomonadales; family Pseudomonadaceae; genus Pseudomonas; species Pseudomonas sp. SJZ080. The sequence continues at coordinate 188,887 of NZ_VIUK01000005.1, read as the reverse complement.
GCGCGGCTTCGGACACATCGCTGTCCTGCAGTTTCGCAGCTTCGGCCAACAACTCGCCCATCTGCTCACGCGCTGCGCCTTCGACGGTCAGGAAGCGCCAAGGCTGCAAGTGGCCGTGGTCCGGCGCACGCATCGCGGCGGCAAACAGCACTTCGCGCTGCTCGGCGGTGGGGGCCGGGTCGACCAGTCGTGGAACGGAAACACGGTTGAGCAAAGCGTCGAGAGCCTGCATCGGCCACCTCCTGAAAAAAATGTCTGGCTATTCTAGCTGCAAGTGCCACGGGGATGCCGGTTTACATGCCCTGCCCCACGGGTAGAATGGCGCCCTTCCTACTTTCAGCCCGAGCGGACTTCATGGCGTTGCCGACCTTACGTCTCATTGGTTTCATCATCGGCCTCTTCCTGATCACGCTGGCGATCGCCATGGTCGTGCCCATGGCCACCCTGGTGGTTTTCGAGCGCACCGGCGACCTGCCGTCGTTCCTCTGGGCCAGCATGATCACCTTTGTCGCCGGCCTCGCGCTGGTCATTCCCGGTCGTCCCGAGCACGTGCACCTGCGTCCGCGAGACATGTACCTGCTGACCGTCAGCAGCTGGCTGGTGGTGTGCATCTTCGCCGCGCTGCCGTTCCTGCTGACCCAGCACATCAGCTACACCGACTCGTTCTTCGAAAGCATGTCCGGCATCACCGCCACCGGGGCGACGGTGCTCAATCGTCTGGATGACATGTCTCCCGGCATCCTGATGTGGCGCTCGCTGCTGCACTGGATCGGCGGCATCGGCTTCATCGGCATGGCAGTCGCGATTCTGCCATTGCTGCGCATTGGTGGCATGCGGCTGTTTCAGACCGAGTCGTCGGACCGTTCCGAAAAAGTCATGCCCCGTTCGCACATGGTGGCGCGGTTGATCGTCGCGGCCTACGTCGGCATCACCATTATCGGCAGCCTGGCGTTCTGGTGGGCCGGGATGAGCCCGTTCGACGCGATCAACCACGCGATGTCGGCGATTTCCACCGGCGGCTTCTCCACGTCCGACCAATCCCTGGCCAAGTGGACGCAACCGGCGGTGCACTGGGTGGCGATCGTCATCATGATTCTCGGCAGCCTGCCGTTCACCCTGTACGTGGCGACCTTGCGCGGCAACCGTCGGGCCCTGATCAAGGATCAGCAGGTGCAAGGTTTGCTCGGCATGTTGCTGGTGACGTGGCTGGTGCTCGGCACCTGGTATTGGTGGACCACCCAGCTGCATTGGCTGGACGCGTTGCGGCATGTGGCGCTGAACGTGACGTCGGTGGTAACGACCACCGGTTTCGCACTAGGGGACTACAGCCTCTGGGGCAATTTCTCGCTGATGCTGTTCTTTTATCTGGGGTTTGTCGGCGGCTGCTCGGGATCGACCGCGGGCGGAATCAAGATTTTCCGCTTCCAGGTCGCCTATATCCTGCTCAAGGCCAACCTTAACCAGCTGATTCACCCACGCGCGGTGATCAAGCAGAAGTACAACGGCCACCGACTCGACGAAGAAATCGTGCGTTCGATCCTGACATTTTCGTTCTTCTTCGCCATCACCATCTGCGTGATCGCCTTGCTGCTGTCGCTGCTCGGCGTCGACTGGATGACCGCCCTGACCGGCGCGGCCAGTACCGTGTCGGGCGTCGGGCCGGGACTCGGCGAGACCATCGGCCCGGCGGGCAACTTCGCCACACTGCCGGACGCCGCCAAATGGATTCTCTCGTTCGGCATGCTGCTCGGCCGACTGGAGATCATTACGGTGTTTGTTCTGTGTATTCCGGCGTTCTGGCGTCACTGAGCCGATTCGGCGCTTCCATCAGCCGCACCCGGTACTCGCCGGGGGTGGCATCGAACCAGCGTCGGAAGGCGCGGAAGAAATTGCTTGGATCGGCGAACCCCAACAGGTAGGCAATTTCCAGCAGGGTCATGGTGGGCTGCGCGAGGTATTGCTCGGCCAGTTCGCGCCGGGTGTCATCGAGCAATGTCTGAAAACTCGTGCCCTCCTCCTGCAAGCGTCGCTGCAAGGTCCGTTGCGACAAGTGCAGCGTCTGCGCCACGGTATCGCGCTTGGGTTCGCCCTGGGGCAGCAAGCGGCACAACACCTGACGCGCCTTGTGGGTCACGCGGCTCTCGGAAAACCTCGCCAGGTACTCGCCGGCAAACCGGTCATGCAACAACGCCATGGCCTCGTTGGCGGTCGGCAGCGGTGCCTCCATGTCGGCGCGTTCGAAGATCAGCGCGTCATAGGGCGCGTTGAACACCAGCGGCGCATGGAAGGCTTGTTTGTAAGGTTCAAGATCGACGGGCTGTTCGCCCTGCACCAGCACCTTGCGCGGCTGCAAGGTGCGCCCGGTCAGCCAGCCGCACAACGCGAGCGCGCAGGCCAGCGAGGCTTCGGCACTTTGTCGGGTCGGCGGCAGGTGGTCGCCGTGGACCGTCAGAATCAGCGCATACCCCTCATCCAGCAGACGGAAACTCAGGTCGGCGCTTTCGGCGATGATCCGCTGGTAACGCACCAGCCGCTGAAAGCCTTCGGCCAAGGTCTGGCTGGACATCAAGGCATAACCGGCCACATGAAAGGACGCCGGCCGCACCACCTTGCCCATGTTCAGGCCGATCGCCGGGTTGCCGGACAGCTCGACGGCACGCTGCCAGAGTCGTGTCATGGAATCTTGCGGGAAGCGCGCATCCGGATCGTCCAGTGACGCGTAGTCGAGCCCCAGCTGCTTGAACAGAACCCGGCAATCCAGGCCGTCCATCTCCAGTGCTTTGACAATCCCCATCGCCCAGCTTGCAGAAGTCGTTCGTTCGCTCATGGCGTTTACTTAAATGGTGAGCCGCATGCTACGGCCAATTTCCGAAGGATACTAAAGTGGCGCCCATTGTCACTGGCTGATGCCAATGATCACTCTAGACTCAAATAAGCTACCCGCAGAACAACTTGCAATCAGGACAATAACCACAGAGATCGCAGTCGTGGAAAACTTCAAACGATTCAATAGCTTCGCCGAGTTTTACCCGTATTACCTGAGTGAGCACAGCAACAGTACATGTCGGCGATTGCACTTCATCGGCACGACGCTGGTCATTTTCATTCTGGCCCTGAGCATCGGCAAAGGAGCCTGGCTATGGCTGCTGGCCCTTCCGCTGGCCGGCTACAGCTTCGCCTGGGTCGGGCATTTCTTCTTTGAAAAGAACCGTCCTGCGACTTTTCAACATCCGCTTTACAGCCTGCTCGGCGATTTCGTCATGTACCGCGACATGATTCTGGGCCGCGTGCCGTTCTAGGCCCAATTGGCCAGCAATGCGTCCTGCGCAGTCAGTGCGCTGATGGTCACAGGTCCTACACTGAAAAAATCCCTTTCGACAAGAACAAGAGGATAGCCGATGAATGCCAATGCCCGTTTCACCCACATGCAGGACGGCACACAGGAAGACTGGGCGATCATCGCCGCGGACTTCAGTGCCTATGCGAGACAATTGCCGACACGGATTGTGGCGCACCTGAAACTGCTGGAGGGTGATTTTGGCGGCTTCCCGGTGGATCGCCTGACCCATTCCCTGCAAACCGCCAGTCGTGCCTGGCGCGATGGCCGCGACGAAGAATACGTGGTGTGCGCCCTGCTTCACGACATCGGCGACACGTTAGGTTCCTACAACCATTCAGACATTGCGGCGGCGATCCTCAAACCCTTCGTCAGCGCCGAGAATCTGTGGATGGTGGAGAAACACGGGATTTTCCAGGGGTATTACTTTTTCCATCACTTGGGCATGGATCGGCATTTGCGCGAGCAGTTCAGCGATCATCCGCAGTATCAGGCGACCATCGAGTTCTGCGCGAAGTACGATGCGGCGGCGTTTGATCCGGCTTACAAGACGCTACCACTGAGTTTCTTCGAGCCGATGATGGAGCGGTTGTTCGCTCATCCCAAGCATTCGATTTACAAGGCGGCGATGGAAGAGCACGCGCCGGCCTGACAGATCGCAGGGGACTGCTTCGCGGTCCATTCGCGAGCAAGCCCGCTCCCACATTCGACCGAGTCGTCCTTGAGAACACGGTCGAATGTGGGAGCGGGCTTGCTCGCGAAGAGGCCGGCTCGAACACCCAAAATGTTATGCGGGTTCTGCGATTTTAATGGCCTTCAACTCCGCCTCCCGCGCCTGCGCATCCGCCAACCGGTACAACTCGATCGAACCATCCCAATGCTCGATCAGCGCCGTACACGACTCCACCCAATCCCCGCAATTGAGGTAGTCCACCTCACCAACCTTACGGATTTCGGCATGGTGAATGTGCCCGCACACCACCCCGTGCAATTCGCGTTTGACGCATTCGTGGGCGATGGCTTCTTCGAAGTCGCTGATGAAGCTGACGGCGGTTTTCACCTTGTGTTTGAGGTACGCCGACAACGACCAGTAACCGTAGCCATAACGGGCACGCCAGTGGTTGAGCCAACGGTTGAGGGTCAGGGTGAATTCGTAGGCCGAGTCGCCGAGAAAGGCCAGCCAGCGGTGATAACGGGTGATCACGTCAAACTGGTCACCATGGATCACCAGCAAGTGGCGGCCATCGGCGGTCACGTGCACCGCTTCATCCACCAATTGAATATTGCCCAGAATCAGCTTTGAGTAACGACGCAGGAATTCGTCGTGGTTGCCGGTGACATAAATCACCTCGGTGCCGCGCTTGCTCATGGTCAACAGGCGACGAATCACGTTGGTGTGCGCCTGAGGCCAGTACATGCCGCTGCGCAGTTTCCAGCCATCGATGATGTCGCCGACCAGGTAGATCTTGTCCGCATGGTAGCCCTTGAGAAACTGCGACAAGTGCTCGGCCTGGCAATCCCGGGTGCCCAGATGCACATCGGAAATCCACAAGGTCCGCACACGTTGTTTACGACTGGGTTTGGCGAGCTCGGCGCTGGTCATGGGCAACCCTCTGCGATTGTTTTTGCAAGCTTGCGCCGGTGGGGTTAATTGCCCATGACAGTGACAAGTCAGTCCTGTGACAGCGCGCGGGAACGACCTCGGTGTAGACTGGCAGCCTTACTCGGGAGACCTGCGATGAGACCGATCCTCACGCTGCGCCAATACACTCACGACCTGATCGTCCACAGTCACGACCACGCGCAACTGGTGTTCGGTCTCTCGGGCGCGCTGGATTTCGAGGTCGACGGGCGTGGCAGTCAGGTGGTCCAGCAGAGTTTCGTGGTGGTCCCGTCCGGTTTCCATCATGCCTGTGGCAGCGCCAATGGCAGCCGCTGCCTGGTGCTGGACGTGCCAAGTGATCAATGGGTGGCGCAGTCGCTTGGCGAGCACGCCGATGCCAGCCGCCGTTTACTCGACAATGCCGGACGACTGCCGCTGGACGCCGGGCAAAGCCAATTGGTGAACTGGCTGGCGGGCAGTCAGGTCAGCGACCCGCTGATCGCGCAACAAGGCGCGGTGCTGTTGCTGGCCAGCCTCAACAACGCCAGGCCGCAAGTGATGGGCGGCCGGCGCCTGCCCTACGCTGCGTTGAATGCGCACATCAATCAGCACGCGGCCTACCCGCTGCAAGTCGCCGATCTGGCGCGCATCGCCGGGTTGTCCAGCGCTCGGCTGCATGCGCGGTTTGTCGCTGAATGCGGACAGACGCCGATGGACTACATTCGCAGTCGTCGTTTGCACATGGCCGTGAGTCTGTTGCGGGATTCGGCGTTGCCCGTTGGCGAAATTGCCAGTCGGGTTGGCTACAGCTCGCAAAGTGCGTTTTCAGCGGCGGTGTTGCGGGAGTTTGGCGCCTCCCCCGGAAAATTGCGGCGCGAGGCTGGCGACAAATGATGCGAGCCTGACGACAGACATAACTGTTCTCATGCGGTTCAATGCAGGCGCTGCCGAAGGCTGCGATCTTTGGATCTGATCCCCGAAAAGCAAGATCAAAAGATCGCAGCCTTCGGCAGCGCCTACACCTCTGTTCGTTTGCTGTTAAGGATCGCAATGACTCCCCGTACCGCCCTCGGCGCTCTGCATATCGGTGCATTGATGTTTGGCCTGACCGGTGTGTTCGGCAAACTCGCCGCCGCCTCCCCTGCCGTCATCGTCTTCGGTCGCGCTGCCTTTGCTGTGCTCGCCCTGGCCGTTTTCGCACGGTTCGCCAGCCAGACACGCTGGCAGAAACTGCACACCGTGGACTGGCGCCGCCTGCTGCTCAGCGGTTTGTTGCTGGCCGGGCACTGGGTGAGTTTTTTCATTGCGGTAAAGGTCGCGGGCGTAGCGATCGCGACCCTGGGTTTCGCCAGTTTCCCGGCCTTCACCGTGATCCTGGAAGGGTTGATTTTCCGTGAGCGGATTCGCGCCAATGAAATCCTGCTGGTGGTGCTGGTGAGTGTCGGGCTGGTGCTGGTCACGCCTGATTTCGATCTGGCCAGCGGCGCCACCACCGGCTTGTTGTGGGCGGTGGGCTCCGGGTTGCTGTTTGCATTACTGTCCCTGACCAACCGCGCCAGTTCCGCAAGAATTCCGCCGGTACAGGCTGCGCTGTGCCAGAACGTGGTGGTCGCCTTGTGTTTGCTGCCGGTGGCGGTGCCGCAGTTGAGCGAAGTCCGCGCCATTGACTGGCTGTGGATCGCCTTGCTCGGGGTGTTCTGCACCGGCGTCGCTCACAGCCTGTTCGTCGCCAGCCTCGCGGTAATCAAGGCGCGCACCGCCGCCGTGGTGTTTGCGCTGGAGCCGGTGTACGGCATCACCATGGCGTGGCTGCTGTTCAATGAAAACCCGACGCTGCGCATGCTCATCGGTGGTGCCTTGATCATCGTCGCGATTGTGGTGTCCAGCAGGCTCTCGGGCGGTTCAAGCAAGAAAACGGTCGCTGCCGAAGCGGCATCTCACTGAGTGCGGTCGTTGTGTCCGAGGTCGCGGTCCGGATCGATCTGATCGCGGACCCGCTGCTTCAACACCTTGGCCTCAGGGAAACCGCCGTCTGCCTTGCGCTCCCAGATCTGCACATCGTCACAGAAAATGTGAAACACACCACCGGTGCCAGGCACCAGCGACACCTTGCCCAGGTCATCGCCAAAGGTACTGAGCAGTTCTTGCGCCAACCACGCGGCACGCAACAGCCATTGGCATTGCGTGCAGTAGGTGATGACGATTTCGGGTTTGTGCGCGGTCATGACGAGGGAACTCCTGAACCAGAGGGCGTCGCCATGATAGAGGCTCAGCGAATACCGGCCAACAGCGTCCGCGCAGTTTGTTTAAGGGGTTCATCGCCGTCCTTGAGCAACTCGTTCAGCAGTTCGATGGCGCTGTCCAGATCACCGTCATCAATGCAGGTCTGGGCCTGTTCCAGTTTGCCTGCGTTGTCCGGCACGGAGGGTTCCAGGCTCAGCGCTTCAAGTTCGAATGACGAGTCCTTGAATTCGTCGAGGAAGTCGTCGTCCAGAGCCTGAGCCTCAGGCTCGGCGACCCACTCAAGCTCGGGTTCGCCCAACGTGGTTTCTTCAGGCATCTCGAACACATCGGGCATCACGTGCAGATTCGAGGTGAATGCGGGTTCCACGACCTCGGGTGGTTTGTCCGTGGGTTTAGTGCTATCGAAGGGACTGATCAGATCCCAGCTCGACTCCATCGACAGGTCATCCAGGTTCAACTGGAACTCATCGCCGGGTACTGCTTCGGATTGAACGGATGTTGTGATCACTGCCGCCGCAGCCACTGGCACCACACTGTCCAGTTTCGGGTAGCGGGCCCGAATGTCCTGAAGTTGCCGAGTATCAAATCCGGCATCTCGCAGGCTGTTTTCCTGAGCGTCATAGGCTGGCCCGTCACCTTGCTTGCCGAGGACTTCCAGCAACTGTACGGCCAGATCCGTGCGATGTGGCTCCTTCGCCAGGGCATCACGCAACAAACCCGCAGCTTCGGAAAAACGGCCATAGGCCAGGTAGATGCCCACGCCTTCCAGCACATCCCCTGACGGCGTCTCGTCATGTTGATCGGGCGCGGGATTCAGCGGGGCGGGCTTCGCCAACGGCTCCACGGTTTGATCAAGCACCGGCTCGTGTCGCGACGGTAGAACGGGAGGATCTGCAGCCAGGATCTGAACCTGCTGTCGTTGGCGGCGAACAAACAGGCCCAGCAACAGCAAGGCCAACAACGCCAGCAACCCGATGATCATCGGCCAGTTGGACGTCTCGGGTTCTTGTACCGCGACCGGTGCTGGCGCAACAACTTCCGGTAAAACCGGGGGCACCTGGACCTCCGCCAATTGCGTTTGCAGTTCGGTGATCTGTTTTTTCTGGCTGGCGATCTGTTCGTCCTGGCCCTGAAGTTTCGCGTTCAGCTCATCGATGTTTTTGTGCAGTTGCTGGTTCTGCAACACGCTGGCGGCCAGTTGCTCGGCGACGGGATCAATGACGGGGGCGGCGGACGGTTCAACTTTAGGGGCCGTTTTTTTGGCCTGAGTGGGCGGCGCAATGGCCGGTTTGACACTCGGGTAGGGAGAGTTCGGTGAGCGGGTGACTGGTTCGTCGGCCACCGGCACGATCCCCGGCGTGCCCGGCGGATCGATCAGCACGGTGTACTCGCGTAGAACGCGCCCGTTGGGCTGATTGAGCTGCACGAGGAAATTCAGAAAAGGTTCGTTGACCACTTTATTGGAGCTCACCCGGATCAGGCTGCGGTTGCCCCGCAGGATGGGCGTGAACTTCAGGTCATTGAGAAAGAACACCCGCTCGACACCGGCGCGACTGAATTCGTCTGCGGTCGCCAGACTGACGGACAAGTCGCCCTCCTCCAGACCGGCAGCATCCACCAGATCGATGTCGGCACGCAGCGGTTGATTCAGCGCCGAATGCACGGTGATTTCACCCAGGCCCAACGCGGGCGCCAATGCCGAGTAAGTTACAGCCCCACCGGCCAGAACCAGCCTGGCGCACCAACGCAGTACAACGTGCCAACTCTCGAGCATGAGCATCCCTTAGATAACCAGAACCAACCGGTGCGTGTTCGCACATCCGGTACGAACACGATATTGCCTAGTAGTTCTTTATAGTCCGCCCAACGGGGTATCTCAAAAAGCTGACACCCGGTTCTGCTTCAGGATTTTTCCAGGTTGGCCAGAATGTGCCCGTGAACACGCATGCAGACCTTCAAATCGGCCTCATCGACGCCTTCAAACAGCTCGTGGCGCAGTTGAGTGGCAATGGTTTCAATTTGTTCGATCAGGGGACGGGCCGGTGCACAGAGGACGATTTTTTTCGCCCGGCGGTCTTCCACCACGGCCTGACGCTGAACGAGGCCCTGAGTTTCCAGACTGTCGAGCAGCCTGGCCAGGGTCGGCCCTTCGACGCCAACGCTTTGTGCCAGTTCGCGCTGGGTCGGCGCCTCCTCGAAACGCGCCAGGTGCAGCAGCACCAGCCAGCGCGCCTGGGACAAACCCAGGCCGGCCAGACGGCGGTCCAGTTCGGCACGCCAGCCGCGCGACATCTGGGCCAGTTGCATGCCAAATCGGTGTTGATCGGTTAACGGCATAAAACACTCATGGTTAGACTGAAATAGAGAAAAACTAATTATTAGTCAGCTAAGCATGACCCTTGGCTTGAGGCAAGGCTTGCTCTGTACTGAATCGTTACATCAATACAGCCCTGTCCGAAATTTGAAACTCAGACCTCGAATTCCGATTGCAGCGCGGCTCGAACACAGTACAAAACACCTTCCGGCACGCGACCGGCGAACAGCGCAGCAATCTCCGCCACCGGCGGCAATTCGCCCTCGCCGTCGAGAAACGCATCCTGGACTTCGCCCATCAAGTCTTCGGGCAGGTCCAGCGCCTGTTCCAGCGACAACTGCTGCTTGCCGATTGCCTCGGCGAGCATGGTGTAGACATTCTTTTCCGAGCACTGCAATTGACCGGCGATTTGTAACGGCGTCATGCCGGCCCGAGCGAGGGTTATCAGCTCGTGGCGCACGTCGGCCACCACTTTCGGCGCCTCGACCTGGCCGCCGAGCACTTCGAGGAAGGCCTCGCCGTAACGTTCCAGTTTGCGTGCGCCGACACCGCTGACCGTGGCCATTTCCGCCAGCGAGGTCGGTTGGCTGCGGAGCATTTCCAGCAACGTCGAGTCGGGGAAGATGACGTAAGGCGGCACACCGTGCTCTTCGGCGAGCTTGCGACGCAAGGCGCGCAAGGCTTCCCACTGTTCGCGTTCTTCGCCACGGACCAGTTGACTCGCCTGGCTCTTGCTGCTTTTCGCGGTGGTTTGCGGCTTGAGGTCGCGACGCAGTTCCAACGTCACTTCGCCCTTGAGCAGCGGCCGGCAAGTGTCACTGAGGCGCAGACCGCCGTAACCTTCGAGATCGATGTCGGCCAGACCGCGAGCAACCAGCTGCCGGAACAGGGAGCGCCATTCGCTCTCGCCCATTGCCTTGCCGACACCGTAGACCGACAGATGCTGATGACCGAAGCTGCGGACCTTTTCGTTGTCCTTGCCCAGCAACACGTCCACCAGATGGCCGACGCCATAGCGCTGGCCGGTGCGGTAAATCGCCGAAAGCGCCTGACGGGCCGGCTCGGTGGCGTCCCAGGTCTGCACGCCATCGACGCAGTTGTCGCAGTGGCCGCACGGCTCGGGCATGTCTTCGTCGAAGTAGGCCAGCAACGTTTGACGCCGGCAGCGGGTTTCTTCGCAGAGCGAGAGCATCGCGTCGAGCTTGTGCTGCTCCAGACGCTTGTGGCGCTCATCGCCTTCGGAGTTCTGCAGCATCTGCTTGAGCATCACCACGTCTTGCAGGCCATAAGCCATCCAGGCATCCGCCGGCAGACCGTCACGGCCGCCGCGACCGGTTTCCTGGTAGTAAGCCTCAAGGGATTTCGGCAGATCGAGGTGCGCGACAAAGCGCACGTTGGGCTTGTCGATGCCCATGCCGAACGCCACGGTGGCGACCATGATCAGACCTTCCTCGTTAAGGAAGCGCTTCTGGTGATGGGCCCGGGTTTCGTTGGCCAGACCGGCGTGGTACGGCAGCGCCGGGAAGCCCTGCTCGCTGAGGAACACCGCCACTTCGTCGACTTTCTTGCGTGACAGGCAATAGACGATGCCGGCATCGCTGCGCCGTTCGGCGAGGAACGCCAGCAACTGCTTGCGCGGCTGCTCCTTGGGCACGATGCGGTAAAAAATGTTCGGGCGGTCGAAGCTCGAGAGAAAGCGCTCGGCATTCTGCAGGTGCAGGCGATCGACGATTTCTTCCCGGGTGCGCTTGTCGGCGGTCGCGGTGAGGGCGATGCGCGGAACGTTGGGGAACAGCTCCGCCAACTGGCCCAGTTGCAGGTATTCGCGGCGGAAATCGTGACCCCATTGCGACACGCAATGCGCTTCGTCGATGGCGAACAAGGCGATTTCAAGGCTTTGCAGGAACGCCAGCATGCGCGGCTGGACCAGACGCTCAGGCGCGAGATAAAGCATCTTCACTTCACCGCGCTTGATCCGCGCAGCGAGGTCGCGTTGCTGCTCGGCACTCAGCGTGGAGTTCAACGCAGCGGCCGCGACGCCCAGTTCTTCGAGGGTCGCCACCTGGTCGTCCATCAACGCGATCAGCGGCGACACCACCACTGCCAGGCCTTCGCGCAACAGCGCCGGCACCTGGAAGCACAGGGATTTGCCGCCACCGGTAGGCATCAGCACCAGGGCGTCGCCGCCACTGGCCACGCGCTCAATGATTGCACCCTGACGGCCACGGAAACTGTCGTAGCCGAAGATGTCCTTGAGGACGCGTTGAGCCTGTTCGAGCATAAAAACTCCAAAAATCACCGAAACATCCCTGCAAGGCTGGTTCAGGATCCACAAGGCTGCACTGACAAATCGTAAGTGCGCATTGCATGACGCTTCACATTTCAGCCGCGACGCCAGCAGGGCATCACAAAACGCGGGAGTATACCCGAGGCCTCCCTTGCAAAGGGCACCACTGAGAAGACACACGAGGACAAACACCGCGCAACCTGTGGGAGCGGGCTTGCTCGCGAAGGCGGAGTGTCAGTCGATATTAATGCTGCCTGACACGACGCCTTCGCGAGCAAGCCCGCTCCCACAGAGATTGTGGTGTTGCCGGCATGCAAATATCCCGCGCGGCTGGCCTGAGTGCTCAAGAAGGCCTAGAATTCCCGCATCTGTTTAATTCCCAAGGTAGCCCTTTAATGTCCTTCGCTGAGCAACTAACCCGCCTGCAAGTCTTCCTCGACGCCGATGAACTGCATGACGAGGCGCTGGACTACGTGGCCGCCCACGGCTACCTCACTGCGCTTTCGATCTGTTCCGAAGAGGTTCCGGATCGTGAATGGATCGATGCCCTCTTCGCCGAAGAGCCGCATTACGCCGACGACACCGAGCGTGAAGCGATCGAATCCACCCTGCTCGCCCTCAAGGCTCACATCGCGCGCCAGCTGGCGTCCGATGAAGAGTTCGAGCTGCCATGCGACCTGGACCTGGGCGAAGAGCCGGATGATTCCGACCTGCGCGGCTGGTGCATCGGTTTCATGGAAGGTGTGTTCCTGCGCGAAGCGGCCTGGTTCGAAACCGCCGAAGACGAAGTCAGCGAAATGCTGCTGCCGATCATGGTCGGTTCGGGTCTGTTCGACGAACAGCCTGAGTTCGAAGACATCGCCAAAGACGCCAACCTGATGGACGACATGATCGTGCAGATCCCGGAAGCCCTGACCGCGCTGTACCTGCTGTGCCAGGCGCCAGACGAAAAACCGGCGATCCTCAAGCCACGTCACCACTAAGGTTCTGCCTATGGACAACCCCATAGGCAACCGCTCCCTGATGTTGCGTTACGGGCTGCTGGTCATCGGCTGGCTGAGCGTAGCGCTGGGGGTGATCGGGATTTTCCTGCCGGTGTTGCCCACCACGCCTTTCCTGTTGCTGGCGGCGGCCTGTTTCGCCCGCAGCTCCCCGCGCTTTTATCACTGGCTGGTGGAGCACCCACGGCTGGGGCCATGGATTCGCGACTACCTCGATGGCAACGGCATTCCGCTCAAGGGCAAGGTGTACGCTATCGGGCTGATGTGGGTGAGCATTCTGTTGTCGTGCTACCTGGTGCCCTTGCCGTGGGCACGCGGTTTCATGCTGACCAGTGCGGTGCTGGTGACGATCTACATCGTTAGGCAGAAGACCTTGCGTAAATCCTGAAACTCGTTTCGCTATTAATAGCGGATAAGCCCTCTTTCAACCTCCATCATCACCCCCTCCGCTCATCGGAAACCTACTCAAACCTGTTATTTCTGACAGTAGCCAACTCAACTGTTCGAGGCCTTAAATCACTCCGTCCCCTTGACCAACCGGAGTCATGATCATGGCCGTTACCCCCTCGAACAGTTCATTGCTTACGCCCGATGATACTGATGAAAATCAGTTAACGATCAGTAAAATCGTTGATCCCAACGGCGTGACCATCATTAACCGAATTACCTACCAAACATCCTTCAAGGCTAGCGGCATCAACGCCGAACGGAACAGCTTAGTGTTTATAATGTACGGTAACGAAAAGCTGGGTGAAGCGACAAGCGACAATAATGGTGATTGGGAAACGTTACTGCTCGATGCCCCGAAGTTCGATTGCTACAGCGTGTTCGCTGAAGGCAGATGGGCTGACACCCCTACATCGCCGTCCAGAAGATTTACCGTGGCAACCGACACACCGATCATCAAAGAAGTACTCAGCGACGGAAAACCGATTGCTGATGACGACACCATCAGTACGAAATCAGTCACCATTAACTGCAACGCGCCCCCGAACCAGAATGCCGAAGCGCTTAATGACGATACTTCACTCAAAACAGAACTAACCAATGCCTGCGGTTTATGCACTTTCAACCTGGAAGATCTGGACCCAGGCCCCTACAACATCACGGTGAAGGGTGCCAATGGCAAGGTGTCGACCCCTTTCAAGTTCACCGTGATTGAAGAAGGTATCGCGCCGGTAACCCTCGACAAGGTCACGACCGCTACCGGAGTAGAAGTCGATGACGGCACCACAACATCCGAGACCTCCCTGTTTGTGGAAGGCGAAGGGGAACCGGGAGCGAAGGTTGAAGTATTCAAAAATCGTGTAACCCTGGATGAAGCCACCGTGGACCCTTCAACCGGTCGCTACAGGCATCCAACAGGCGAGTTGACCGATGACACCTACATCTTCACCGTCACCGCAAAATACATAGGTGGCGGCACCGCTGGGCCGCACACGATTACAGTGGAAGCTATCAAAAAGCAGGTAACCCTCGACAAAGTCACGACCGCTAACGGAGTAGAAATTCATGACGGCACCACAACATCCGAGACCTCCCTGTTTGTGGAAGGCGAAGGGGAACCGGGAGCGAAGGTTGAAGTATTCAAAAATCGTGTAACCCTGGATGAAGCCACCGTGGACCCTTCAACCGGTCGCTACAGGCATCCAACAGGCGATTTGGACGATGGCACCCACGCCTTCACCGTCACCGCAAAATACATAGGTGGCGGCACCGCTGGGCCGCACACGATTACAGTGGAAGCGGCCACTGCGGCACCGACAGACACCCGTATTTATGATGCCGCGGGGAACGTAATTCTTGATGGAGGCGATATAAACGAGCGTTGGCTTATTGCCAGAGGTCTCCATACGCCGAACAGTACGGTCAAGATCAAGCTCAATGGTGTTATCCAAACAAAAACAGAGCCCACCAGCAATGAAGGAAAATGGGTTTCTTTCCAAAACGATCTGACAGTCGGGCAAACCTATGTAATTAGCGCCCTGACACTAGATGAAAAGGCTGAGTCCAACACATGGAGTGTCGTTGCACGGTCCCCTTCCAAAAGCTAGAAAATCAGCTACAGACAGAACGAAAAAAAACCGCTTTTACAGCGGTTTTTTTTCGTTCAAGCATTTAAAACTGATAGTTCAAGCCAAAAGTGGCAGCCACAGGCTGTTCGATATTTTTACCCTTGGCGTAATCGACACCGACATCAAGATTCAGCTTCTCGGACAACAAAACCGTCATCCCGACACCGGCTTCAAAACCGGTGCCGGCGAGGTTGTTATTGATCGAGTTTCCGTTGACCCGCACGCTGTTATCGTTGGAAGCAAATTCATGGACCATCGCCACACGTCCATATGGACGCACCCGTGTGTCGCCCAGATCGATGCTTCGACCGGCCATGACGCCCAGCTTGGTCCGCAACGAATGGGTGCGGTCACCTTCGGCTTCCATGTCATTGTCCAGGCGATAGTTCTTGCCCTGAATCACTGCCGCGGAAACCTGGGCAGATGGTTTGGCGAACCAGCCATCCCCAAGGTCAAAATTACGGCCGCCTTCTACGATCGCGCTCACCGCCGAGTTGCTGTAATCGCCTTCGGCACGCTTGCCGTCACTCATCCTGACTTTGGATTCATTGCGGAAATGGTTGAACTTCAGGGCGCCATCGACGTAGTAGCCATTGTCCGGATTCAGCCAGCCAAAATAGGGGCCAAAGTAGAAACTATTGACCTCGGCCGAGGTGCCGACAGCGAGATCCAGATCGGACTTGCTGTAACCCGCCAGCATACCGACAGTCCATCGACTGTCACCCAATCGGGTGTCGCCGCCCATGGTGAAGCCCTGCTGCTGTTGGCGATAACCCACACCTGACGAACTGCCGTCAACGATCCACTTGTTGCCATAAGGCCGTACCCACAGGCCATGAAGCTTGTCGTTCGCCTGCAACTCGCTCATGCGGTTTTCAAGCGACTTCAACTCGCCGTACGACACGGTAAGGGCCGTTTGAAACAAGGCCGCCACCGCTTGCGCGCCGGAAGTGAGCCGGGCAGTAGGGTTCAGGTAATACTCCGCTTCGCCGGAGGCATTGGTTCTTTTCTCTAAATCGTACTCAAATGTCCCTACATCGACCCGGCCTCCCAACAACGCGAAATCTGCATTGTTGTTGGCGATCTGCACCAGCGTCAGTTGTCGAGGAGACGTCGCGTCCTTGCCCGAAGCATTGACGGCCAATTCGAAGTTGCCGTTGGCCGTATTGGCCTTCAGCAAGTCGCTTTCACCGGTCTGGAAATTGCCCTGCATGCCAATGATACCGTCGCCGTCGAGCGTACCCACGTCGAGTTGACGGTTCGCACGCTGCGCGCCAGGCGTACCGAAATTGACGAGGCCGTCGTTCATCGACAAATTGTCGATGCTGTCGTTGTCGACCATGGTCAGGCTAGACTGGTTCAGCGTCAGGTTGCTGTTGTTCAAGCGACCGGTGAACGATGAGCCATTGTTCATGGAGACATTGGCGGTGGAACCATCCTCGCGCAGGATGTCCCCGACCATCGAGGCCGCGTTGAGGGAGAGGTCGACGGTGCTGTTCTCCAGGACTTGCACGTTACCTTCCAACGCACTACCACCGACATTCATCGCCGCCGTGGAGGCGCCTTTTACCTTCAACAGAATCCCATTACCCGCCCGCAGAACACTGTTGTTCTGCACCTGGATGGTCGCGCCTTGTACGCCCCCTTCCACCAGGATCGCCTCTTCGGTGCGACCTTCTATGATCGAGCCATCCACCAACAGCGTATTGGTGCCTTGGCCGTTCGCGTCATTGGTCATCCGCACGCCTGTTTTGCCGCCGCTGATCAGCGTGCCGGCCAGTGCGCGCACATCACCGCCGCGACTGTCCAGGCCGACGCTGTCGGCATTGGTGCCTCTGAGCTCGCTGTTGACCAGCGTCAATGTACTCAGACCGGTGACCAGTGCCCCCATTTCACCACCGAGGAATGTGCTGTCAGTGGCGGTGACAGTCGAGCCTTGCGTGGATGAATTGGGTCGACTGAGCCACAGCGCCCGGGTGTCAGCTGTAACAGTCGCCGATCGGATGGTGGCCTGGCTTTCACTCACCAAAATTCCGTGGGCGCCACTATTGCTGCTGATAATACCGCCATCGATGAACAATTCCGACCCGGCCTGTATGGTCAAACTCTGGGTCGTTGCACCAATGACATTGAGTACACCGCCATTTTCCACCACATAATCGCTGAGCGGGTCTGCCGGACCGATGGTCTCGTTTTGGCCAGCGCCGATAATGATCGCCGCCATGGCCGGAGGGCTTACCAAAAAAAAAGCTGGCAACAGTGCCAGCACTTTGAACGTAGTTGCGGTCGCAGGTTTATGTGAGATTGGGTTGTCGAAGTTCATGAGTCAGTCCTTTCGTCTTCTTGTCTCCTGCAAAGAAGCGGAGAACGCTGAGGGCTGCGGACGATACAGAGACCCCCTACAAAAAAATGTAGGATTAATCTCTGAAAGCGTAAGAAAAAACAGACACAGGTTTTCAATAACAAAAAACGTATATCCGGCGCCTCGACACCGGATATACGGGATCGCCTCAGTAAAATTTCACTTGCCGATCAAGCTTGTCGGATCGGTTACATCAGTCAGGTCGCACGTAACCTCCCCACTACTCATGTTGACCCGGACAACTGGGCCCTTTGTAAAAACGATTTCCTCTTCGATAACGACGGTATAGTCCGCTCGCCCATAACCAATACGTGTGGCAAGCAAATATTGATACGGAACATACATATCAAAGCCGTTTGTAGCTTGCGTTAAATTGGGGGTAAAAGGCACCTCGACGCTAGATCCGGGAATAAGTTCCGATTCAATCGCAGCACTGGTCGGGTAACCACCGAAGGTCAATTTAACTTGTATATCTGTCATTCGCGTATCGCCAGGAATACGAACAACACCCACTACACCGTGAGTCGGATGCCTTCTCAGCGAACTGCATACGACTCCGTTCCTTGGATCTGTGTGTAAGTGCCTGAATCCAGCCACTACCAATTCGATTGGTGTAGTACGAACAAACCCATTCGCCACCGGAGAGTGCGCTTCATTGAAGTTCACATCATGTTGGACAAGGACCTGAATTTGCGTGGTATCGTCGTCTGCCAAACTTTTAAGCCAAGGCCAAGGAAGATCAAATGTTATTGGCTTTGATCGATCTTCGCTGCCATCCAGTGGATGAACCCACTCAATCGGCGATTCACGGCTATTCAACGCAAACCGTGCTTTGTCGCCTGGTTTAAAAAGACGATGGAACTCCAAAAACCCTGTAACAGGCCCACCATCTTGCTCATCGGCTGCCGTCAGCCTGTTCTTCACTATGCTTTTCGGCCCCTGAAACCATGGTTCCAACAAACTCGGATCCAGAAATTTTGGATCAGCAGGATCAATCGGATCGGCCGGTTTCCTTACATCAAGCCATACAAGCCTGGTAATCGGATTCGTTGGAAAATACTTGTTACCGCGTTTGATTCTGTACCCCAACTCTACTTGTCTTCGCCCATGACCCTGCGCAAGAAGAGCCTGGTTATCGAGGTTACGTACGGAAGGGAACCCGTTCATCGTTTGCTCTGGCTGCGCTACCCCATCGATGGAGATGACCAGTTTATCCATCGCAGTGCTAAAGTTTGGATACGGCACTTCAAGGCCAGCACCCACACGATCAAAAAGCTGTTCTATCCCAAGAGTATCGTCATCCTCGTCTACGATTTGAGGAACGTAAAGAGGTGCCAACACAACGGGCCGAAGCTCTTTGAACACCGAGACATTCGTAAGAGCCGACGGAGTAGCTGGCACGCCAGGATAATTTTCCCCCTCGCACCAAACAACAAATTCCCCGTCAAAACCATTGACGTGCGCAGCAGTTAAAGCGAAGACCATCGGAGTGCCTATATTGGCCTCATCAACCCTGACAGAGGCGACTTCCGTGGGTACGCTCCTACTGGGACCAATAAAGCACTTAACCAAATCACCCAGTTTTTTACCTGTATAGTTCTGGTACGTCAGCGAGACTGTCTTGCCCTCTTCAAAATCTTCCGGACCTATACCATAATCTCTCACGGACTGCGGCAACTCTATTATTTTATCAAGGCTTGGCGGAACTTTATCGACCCTATATTCGAGTGGAATTACTTTGGCAGTGTTACCACCAAAATCCAGGGTATAACTGACTTTTCGCAGTCCTTCTTGATCTTTAGCTGCCAGGTGAAGATTCATTGGAATCGGCGTTATGGTGATGGGGGTTTCCTGGTAAAACTTATGTTCATCTGCATCTACGGTCCCATCCACTGTCATTTGAATAACGACGATCACCCCCGTTGGATTATATTGATCAGCGAATTCCGGAATATCAAACTCGAGCGGTTTGTTAAAATAAGCATAGGGAAGATATTGTGGACCACCGGCTGCCAAGGCTGGTTTAAATGGGTTGGCAGCCCCCGGCACTGGGGCATTCAGATCAGCAAGTTGTATGCTGGATCGAAATGCTCGGTATTGCGCCCTGTCTCTGCCATTAAAAGGGAAGCTTTCTTTCTTGGACATTTTAATACTCCTTTGAAGTTGAGCTTTATTGCCCTGACGTTCAGTTATCGCAATGCCAGGCGAAGAGCGCCAACATCACTCGCCTTACATTGATGAGTGCTTCACCCATCTCGATGTCTTGATTTAAAGGCAGCCACGGAAGACTGGCTACTGTCATAAATCACAGGTTTTGCTACCGCCGGTCGGACACCCCCTTAAACGACGCACAACAAAAAACCCGCCCCCCCTTACGCAGGGATGGCGGGTTTTGTTGTTTAAGGTTTCAGGTCACGCGGTATCCACCTTCAACGAATGGTCATTCAACATGCCGTTGATGATGGTCGCCGTATCCGCCCCGCCGGCAATCACCCCGCCCGCTCCCGGCGTCACCCCGTAATGGCTGGCCAGGTTCACGCCCGCGAGGTCGATGGTCTGGTTCGGCGCGGCGCCGGCCATGCCGCTGACGTCGATGCTGGTGACCAGTGAATCGCCGCTGCCGGTGACTTTGAAGTGCAGGTAGTCATCCAGCGACGCGGCAGTGCCGTTTTCGCCTTGCAGCAGTTGCGACAGGTCGAGTTTGTCGGCGCCCGGGGTGAAGTCAGTGACCACGTCGTGGCCGCTGTTTCCTTTGAGCCACTGGAAGGTGTCCGCGCCGGCACCACCGGTGAGGGTGTCGTTGCCGAGGCCGCCGATGAGCAAGTCGTCGCCGCCGCCCCCATTGAGCACGTCATTGCCGAGGCCGCCGGTGATGATGTTGTTGTGGTTGTCGCCCGTGAGTGTGTCGCCGAAGTCGGACCCCTTGAGGTTTTCAATGGCCGTCAGGGTGTCGGTGCCGGCGCCCAGGGTGTTTTGCGCACCGAGCAGGCTAAGGTCGACCTTGACCCCGGCGGTGGCGTGGGCGTAGCTCGCGGTGTCGATGCCGTCGCCGCCATCGAGCAGGTCGTTGCCGGCGCCGCTGTAGAGCAAGTCATTGCCGGCGCCGCCGTGCAGTTCATTGTTGCCTGCGCCGGCGGTGAGCACATCGTTGCCGTCGCCGGCGTTGATCACGTTGTCGCCGGTGTCCGCCACCAGCACGTCATCGCCTGCCGTGCCGGCAAGCGTGTGGCCGTCCTGATAGGTGATGGTCACGCCGGCGCTGTCGCTGCCGCCGTGGTGGTCGTTGACGGTGTAGGTGCCGTGGTAGTCCGGGGTGGTGTTGTGGGCACCGGAGTAGTCGACGGTCAGGGTCAGTTGGTAGTTTTCCGCGTCCTTGCCACTGTTGCCCGGCCCGTCATTGACGATGTTGGTGATGTGAATCTGGTAGGTGCCGTCCGCTGCAGCGGTGATGGTCTGGCCATCGCCGATGGCAATGAACGCACCACCGTTCACCGAATACTCCATGGCGACATGACCGGCTGCCAGGTTGTGGTCGAGGTTGAGGGTTTCACCCTGTTTGAGGGTGACGGTGATGCGGTCCTCGTCATTGGTGGAGTTGTGTTTGACCTCGCCCAACGCGCCGCTGACCACCAGCACCGCAGTCATGGCGGCGGTATTGGCGACGAAGGCGCTGCGGGCGATGGTCACGGATTGGGCGTTGTTGCCGGTGAAACTGTAGTTCTGGTTGCTGCCGGTGAAATCCGCGCCTTTGGCGATCCAGCCGGTGTTGAAGGTGGTGGGCGATGCGGTCAGCGGGTCGCCGTTGGCATCGGTGTCGTTGGCCAGCAACGCTTCGCCCGGCACCGCGACGCTGCCCGACAGTACGTTGGTGATGACGGTTACGTCGTTGTCGCTGGACGTATTGATGCAGCCGTTGTTGACATCGATGGTGACGGTGGTGGTGCTTTCATCACCGTCGTTATCACGCAGGGTGTAAGTGAACACGTCGGTCGCGCCGGGGCCGTTCACACTGTTCGGGTAGCTGTGGTATTCGGCGTTGCCCTGGGCGTCCAGGGTCAGGTAACCGTAAGTGCCGTTGATCTGAGTGTTGAGGCCGCCGTTCACCGGGGTCGACGTGTCCGAACCGGCGCGTACGCCGACCACGCCACCGCCGACCAAGGGACCATCGGCGCCGGCAACGTCGTTCCACAAGACGTTGCCGCTGACGACACCGCCCTCCGTCACCGACGTGGCATCGGGGTTGGCGTTCGGCGTGTCATCGATGATGTTGACGTTGATCTGGCCCGTCGCGGTGCTGCCGTCCGTATCGGTGGCGACGACGTCGAAGTTCTCGACGATGCTGTTGGCACCGCCGGCATTCGGGTGATCTCGGTCGTAATTGAGGGTGTAGCTGTAGGTCACCACGCCGGTGGCCGGGTCGTAACCGGTGATGGTCAGCGTGCTGCCGTGCCAGGTGCCGGTCGATTGCGGGAAGCCGGCGGCCACGCCAGCGGTGACCACGGCGATGCCGCCCACGGTCAGGGTTTGCAGACCATCCGGCGCGTTGACGGTGAAGGTGCCGGTCTGGGTCAGGGACGGGGCATCGGGGTCGGTGCCGTAGGTGAGGTTTTTTTCGTAGACGGTCAGTTCGCCGCACTCTACGTCGAGGCCGTTGAGGGTGACCGGGTTGTTGAAACAGCTGTTGTTGACGTCGATGGTGACGGTGGTGGTGCTTTCATCACCGTCGTTATCACGCAGGGTGTAAGTGAACACGTCGGTTGCACCGGGGCCGTTCACACTGTTCGGGTAGCTGTGGTATTCGGCGTTGCCCTGGGCGTCCAGGGTCAGGTAACCGTAAGTGCCGTTGATCTGGGTGTTGAGCCCGCCGTTCACCGGGGTCGACGTGTCCGAACCGGCGCGTACGCCGACCACGCCACTGCCGACCAAGGGACCATCGGCGCCGGCAACGTCGTTCCACAAGACGTTGCCGCTGACGACACCGCCCTCCGTCACCGACGTGGCGTCAGGGTTGGCGTTCGGCGTGTCATCGATGATGTTGACGTTGATCTGGCCCGTCGCGGTGCTGCCGTCCGTATCGGTGGCGACGACGTCGAAGTTCTCGGCGATGCTGTTGGCACCGCCGGCATTCGGGTGATCGCGGTCGTAATTCAGGGTGTAGCTGTAGGTCACCACGCCGGTGGCCGGGTCGCAACCGGTGATGGTCAGCGTGCTGCCGTGCCAGGTGCCGGTCGACTGCGGGAAGCCGGCGGCCACGCCAGCGGTGACCACGGCGATGCCGCCCACGGTCAGGGTTTGCAGACCATCCGGCGCGTTGACGGTGAAGGTGCCGGTCTGGGTCAGGGACGGGGCATCGGGGTCGGTGCCGTAGGTGAGGTTTTTTTCGTAGACGGTCAGTTCGCCGCACTCTACGTCGAGGCCGTTGAGGGTGACCGGGTTGTTGAAACAGCTGTTGTTGACGTCGATGGTGATGGTGGTGGTGCTTTCATCACCGTCGTTATCACGCAGGGTGTAAGTGAACACGTCGGTCGCGCCGGGGCCGTTCACACTGTTCGGGTAGCTGTGGTATTCGGCGTTGCCCTGGGCGTCCAGAGTCAGGTAACCGTAGGTGCCGTTGATCTGTGTGTTGAGGCCGCCGTTCACCGGGGTCGACGTGTCCGAGCCGGCGCGCACGCCGACCACGCCACCGCCGACCAAGGGACCATCGGCGCCGGCAACGTCGTTCCACAAGACGTTGCCGCTGACGACACCTCCCTCCGTCACCGACGTGGCGTCAGGGTTGGCGTTCGGCGT
This sequence comes from Pseudomonas sp. SJZ080, assembly GCF_007828295.1. Classification (NCBI taxonomy): domain Bacteria; kingdom Pseudomonadati; phylum Pseudomonadota; class Gammaproteobacteria; order Pseudomonadales; family Pseudomonadaceae; genus Pseudomonas; species Pseudomonas sp. SJZ080. The sequence goes on along the minus strand of NZ_VIUK01000005.1, from coordinate 165,874 downwards.
GTCATCGATGATGTTGACGTTGATCTGGCCGGTCGCGGTGCTGCCGTCCGTATCGGTGGCGACGACGTCGAAGTTCTCGGCGATGCTGTTGGCACCGCCGGCATTCGGGTGATCGCGGTCGTAATTCAGGGTGTAGCTGTAGGTCACCACGCCGGTGGCCGGGTCGTAACCGGTGATGGTCAGCGTGCTGCCGTGCCAGGTGCCGGTCGATTGCGGAAAGCCGGCGGCCACGCCAGCGGTGACCACGGCGATGCCGCCCACGGTCAGGGTTTGCAGGCCATCCGGCGCGTTGACGGTGAAGGTGCCGGTCTGGGTCAGGGACGGGGCATCGGGATCGGTGCCGTAGGTGAGGTTTTTTTCGTAGACGGTCAGTTCGCCACCCTCTACGTCGAGGCCGTTGAGGGTGACCGGGCTGTTATGGATGTTCAGCACCAGCGTCGCGGTGCTGGTGTCGCCGTCGGCATCAGTCAGGGTGTAGTTGAAAGTCTCGGTGCCGATGCCATCGCCGTGCAAGGCTTTGAAATCGGCATCGCTGGTGTTGAGGGTGTAGGTGTAAGTGCCGTTGGCATTCAGCACCAAAGTGCCGTAAGTCCCGGTGAAAGTGCCCGCCGTAATCGGCCCGCTATCCGGCCCGGTCGGCACGCGATCCGCGCCTTGCACGTCGTTGGTCAGGACGTTGCCTTCGAGCGTCAGGTGCGTTGGCGTGGCGGTACTGGCGTTGCTGTCATCGACTGCTTTAGGCACGTCATCGACGATGTCGACCTTGATCGTGCTGGTCACGGTGTTACCCAGGGAATCGGTGGCCTGATAGGTGAAGGTTTCGCTCAGGGTGTTGGCGCCGTTATCCGCGTGCGGCGTGGTGCTGGCCGGCGAAGTCAGGGTGTAGGTGTATGTGCCGTTGGGGTTGAGCAGGATCTGGCCGTACGCCCCATGGTCGCTGCCAACCAGCGCATAGGTGATTGCGCCGGTGGCGCCGGTGACCGAGCCGACCAAGGTGCCGCTGGCGGTTTCGCCGGTGTGGCCCGGTTGGCTCCCGGTGACGGTGCCAGCGGCCAGGTCCTGGCCATCCTTGCTCAGATCCAGCGCTTTTTCGTAGACCGTCACGTCGTTGTCGCTGACCGCTTTGATGCAACTGTTGTTGACGTCGATGGTGATGGTGGTGGTGCTTTCGTCACCATCGTTATCGCGCAGGGTGTAGGTGAACACGTCGGTCGCGCCGGGGCCGTTCACACTGTTCGGGTAGCTGTGGTATTCGGCGTTGCCCTGGGCGTCCAGAGTCAGGTAACCGTAGGTGCCGTTGATCTGTGTGTTGAGGCCGCCGTTCACCGGGGTCGACGTGTCCGAGCCGGCGCGCACGCCGACCACGCCACCGCCGACCAAGGGACCATCGGCGCCGGCAACGTCGTTCCACAAGACGTTGCCGCTGACGACACCTCCCTCCGTCACCGACGTGGCGTCAGGGTTGGCGTTCGGCGTGTCATCGATGATGTTGACGTTGATCTGGCCGGTCGCGGTGCTGCCGTCCGTATCGGTGGCGACGACGTCGAAGTTCTCGGCGATGCTGTTGGCACCGCCGGCATTCGGGTGATCTCGGTCGTAATTCAGGGTGTAGCTGTAGCTCACCACGCCGGTGGCCGGGTCGTAACCGGTGATGGTCAGCGTGCTGCCGTGCCAAGTGCCGGTCGATTGCGGAAAACCGGCGGCCACGCCAGCGGTGACCACGGCGATGCCGCCCACGGTCAGGGTTTGCAGGCCATCCGGCGCGTTGACGGTGAAGGTGCCGGTCTGGGTCAGGGACGGGGCATCGGGGTCGGTGCCGTAGGTGAGGTTTTTTTCGTTGACGGTCAGTTCGCCACCCTCTACGTCGAGGCCGTTGAGGGTGACGGGATGGTCCGGCGTTTCAGGATCATTCGGAACATCCGGGGTATCAGCATCAATCGGCGCCGCAGCCGCCGCATTGCCGCCGTTATCCGGATCACCGGCCAGACGCTCCAGGGGAAATTCAGGAATACCGTTGAAGCCTGCGGTCGGGAAACCGATGGTTGGATCGACACGCCCGGCCACTTCTTCCAGCAGCACAAAACTGTGACCGCCCCCTGACTCAGCACCGGGTGCGCCCGATGTCCCCGGACCCGCCGCCGTGGCTTCCGCTTTCTGGGTCGGGTCATCACCCGCCGCGATGGCTTTTTGCACTCGCTCGACGTCGGACAGTTGCGCCTGAGTCGGCGTCGCCGCGTCAGCCGTTTCCACATGAGGCACCTGATGCGCGAGCAACTGCGAATTCATTTGCAGGCTGCTGCCACGCCCGAGGGTCAGTTCCTGGCCATTTTGCAAATGCACCGCCACCGCGCCTTCGGCACCGGTGACCAGTTGATCGCCGGCAAACAGCCTGTCCCCCTCGATCAACGCACGTCGGGTGCCGTCGCTCGCTACAGCGAACACCTGACCAATGACCTTGCTGACGATACCGATGAGCGTTGCCATGTGCATTTCCTCCGCTGCCAACTGCTGTCGGCATCCTGTTGATTGCGAAGAACGTGCTCATGGCGTGAGCGGGTTATCGACGGATCGTCTACCGGGCTGCGGCGTGCCTGATCAAACCGCTGCCCTGGCGACTTTCTCGCCAAGCAAGTCGCTCGTGGGCCAAGTGTTCCGATTCGGTATAAACCCAATGCAATCAATTACATCGAGACTCCGTCGCGAAACAACCTTACCGACAAGCAATGCGTAACAGTTCTGAACCAGCAAGCGACAAAAAACCGTCACTTTAAAAACTGTTGCGCGTCCCTCCCCTCCAGCACTTCTTCGCCCCACATCGATAAGTGGATTGAACTTTTCCAACCCCTCAAGAAGCTCCCTAAGGCTCGTAAATCAAGGGCTTTCCGAGTGAACAATGTGCTGGATTTTTCAGAGCGCATAAGTTTTTTTCGACATAACAATTATGAAAAAAACTTCTAAGGTTCGTTTGAGAATGTTCTTAGCTCTGATGTTACAAGTGTGAAACAGATCTACCTATAAATGTCGTCAAATATTTGGCGACTGATAAGCACCATCAGGATTTCAGGGAGAAGTATCCATGCGCCGATTGACCCCCGTTTGCAGTGCGATTCTATTGGCCATGGCCTGCACTTCCCAGGCTCAAGCCATGTCGCTGACCGAGGCGATCCAGAGCACCATCGCCACCCACCCGGAACTCGCCTCACGTGTAGACAGCCGCCTGTCGGCAGATGAGGACGTGAAAGTTGCCAAGGGCGGTTTTTATCCCTCTGTTGATCTGAATGCTGCGTACGGGCGCGGGTACAGCGACAACACCAACACCCGCGCCTTCGGCAATCACCACACCGAAATCCTGAACTACACGCAATCGGAACTGCGCCTGCGGCAGATGCTCTTCGATGGTTTCAACACGTCCAACGAAGTCGAGCGCACCAAAGGCGTGGTCAACTCCCGGGCCTATTACGCCCAAGGCACGGCGCAGGACCTGGCATTGCGCACCATCGAGGTCTATCTCGAAGTGCTCAAGCGCCGCGAACTGGTGACCCTGGCCAAGAACAACCTGCAGGCGCACTTGCGGGTCAACGACCAGATCGGCCTGCGTACCCAGCGCGGCATCGGCAGCAACGCCGACGCCGATCAATCCGTGGCGCGTCGGGCACTCGCGGAGAACAACCTCGATACCGCCGAAGTCGATCTGGCCGATGCCGAAGCGAATTTCTACGCGGTCACCGGGCGCATGCCCGATGAACTGGAAACGCTGCCGTCGATTCGCGGCGAATTGCCGGCCACGATCCGGGATGCCCAGCAGAGCATGGTCGACAACAACCCGTACCTGAAATCGGCCCAGGCCGATGTGCAATCGGCCGAGAGCCAGTACGAAGTCGCCAAGTCGCCGTTCTACCCTCGCTTCGACGCTGAAGCCGCGGTGGGGGCGAATAACAACATCGCCGGTGAAGAAGGCCACGACAACGAATGGCGCGTCGGCGTCGTGATGAACTACAACCTGTTCCGCGGCGGCAGCGACAAGGCACGCCTGGCCTCCGACGCGCACAAGATCAACCAGGCGATGGACATCCGCAACAACGCTCTGCGCCAGCTCAACGAGAACATTCATCTGGCCTGGAACGCCATGGTCAATGCCCGGAAACAGACCCCCACCGCCCGCGAATACGCCGAAACCACCACCCGTGTGCGGGCGGCGTACCAGGACCAGTTCGGCCTCGGCCAACGGACCCTGCTCGACGTGCTCGACAGCGAAAACGAACTTTACAACGCCAACCGCCGCTACACCGAAGTGCGCTACACCGAGGAATATTCGATGTACCGCGTGCTGGCGAACATGGGCCAGTTGCTGAGCAAACAACGGGTGGTGCTGCCCGCCGATGCGATCGCCCGGACCGAAGTGAAGAACGAAGCCCGTCTGCCTGAACTGAAATGAAGTTACCCCCTGCAGGAGCTGCCGCAGGCTGCGATCTTTTGATTTTGCCTTTGAAGATCAAGATCAAAAGATCGCAGCCTGCGGCAGCTCCTACAGTGAGATGTGTATCCACGGTTCAACGGGAGCGATCAATGTGACCAGCATGGAACCCGGCAACATCGGTGTCGATCCGCGGCTGAGCTTCGATGACCCGCTTCTGGACGGTCTGCTGATCCTCTGCAAGCTCCATGGCGCGACGGTCAGTCGCGCCAGCCTGAGTGCCGGGCTGCCAATGGCACACCAACGCCTGAGCCTGGACCTGCTGCCGCGTGCAGCGGCCCGGGCGAGTTTGCAGGCGCGGCTTTTACGCCGTGACCTGGACGACATTTCCGCGCTCAACCTGCCCGTGATGCTGATCCTCAATAACGGCCGCAGCGCCATCCTGCGTCGCTTCGGCGATGACGGCCGCTTGCTGATCCTGCCGAGTGAAGCCGACGGTGGCGAGCAGTGGGTCAGCCGCGAAGAACTCTCCGAAAACTACAGCGGCCAGGCCTTGTTCGCCCGGCCACGGCATGAACTCGAAGACTTGCGTTCGCCGCTGGTGCCGCGTGTGGAGGCATGGTTCCGCGACACCTTGAAGCTGTCGAAATGGCTGTACAGCGATGCGATCCTGGCGAGTTTCCTGATCAACCTGCTGGGGCTGATGGTGCCGCTGTTCGTGATGCAGACTTACGACCGGGTGGTGCCGAACCAGGCAACGTCCACCTTGTGGGTGCTGTCGATCGGTTTGCTGATCGGCACCGGTTTCGAGCTGGCGCTGCGGGTGGTCCGCGCGCACTTGCTGGACACCGCCGGGAGGAAAACCGACGTGATCCTGTCCGCGACCCTGTTCGAACGCATCACCGGCATGTCGATGAAAGCACGCCCGGCAACCATCGGCGGTTTTGCCCAGAGCATTCATGACTTTCAGGGCCTGCGCGAATTCCTCACTGCCGTCACGCTGACCAGCCTGATCGACCTGCCGTTCGCCGTGCTGATGCTGGTGGTGATCGGCCTGCTGGGTGGCTGGCTGGTGGTGATTCCGTTGCTGGCGTTTCCGCTCACCATCCTGTTCGCGATGGTGATTCAAGTGCGCCTGCGCGACACCGTCCAAAAAAGCCTGGCCCTCGGCGCCGAACGCCAGGCCCTGCTGATCGAAACCCTCGGCGGCCTGGAAACCCTCAAGGCCTGCAGCGCCGAAAGCGAGCGCCAGCACACATGGGAAAGCACCCACGGCGCCCTCACCCGCCTCGACAGCCACGCGCGCAACCTCTCGGCGCTGGCCACCAACGGCACGCTGTTCATCCAGCAGTTCTCCGGCATGGCGACCATCGTCGCCGGGGTCTACAGCATCATCGCCGGCAACCTCAGCGTCGGCGCGCTGGTGGCGACCTACATGCTCGGCAGTCGCGTACTCGCGCCGCTGGGGCAGATCGCCGGGCTGATCACCCGCTACCAGCAAGCGCAACTGACCATGAAAAGCACCGATGCGCTGATGGCTCTTCCGCAAGAGCGCGACGCGAAACAGCGACCGCTGGAACGCACGCAACTGCAAGGCGCACTCGACGTCAGCGGCGTGACCTTTCACTACAACGGCCAGAACGCACCGGCGCTGGCCAACATCAGTTTCAGCCTGAAACCCGGTGAACGGGTCGGCATCATCGGGCGCAGCGGCTCAGGCAAAAGCACCCTGGGGCGCCTGATCATGGGTTTCTACGAACCGGAGGAAGGCCAGTTGCTGCTCGATGGCCTGGACCTGCGGCAACTGGACGTCGCCGACCTGCGCCAACAGATCGGTTACGTCGCCCACGACCTGCCGCTGCTGGCCGGCAGCCTGCGCGACAATCTGACCCTCGGCGCGCGTTACATCAGCGATGCGCGGATGCTGGAAGTGGCTGAACTGACCGGCGTGACCGAGTTGGCCCGTCAACATCCGCAAGGCTTTGACCGGCCTGTCGGCGAACGCGGGCAGTTGTTGTCCGGCGGTCAGCGTCAGGCGGTGTTGCTGGCGCGAGCCTTGTTGCTCGACCCGCCGATCATGTTGCTCGACGAACCCACCAGCGCCATGGACAACAGCAGCGAAGATGTCCTGCGGCAAAAACTTCACGGTTGGGTCCAGGGTAAAACCTTGCTGCTGGTGACTCACCGCACCTCGATGCTCAGCCTGGTGGATCGGCTGGTGGTGCTGGACAACGGGCGGATCGTCGCCGACGGTCCGAAAGAAGCGGTCATTGATGCACTGCGCAAGGGCCGTGTCGGCTCTGCGGCTGTTTAGGAGTCCGCTCATGTCTTCGTCTCAAAGCTCACGCGGCTACTTCGACAGCTTCAGCAAAAGCGCCGAAAGCGAGTTCATGCCGGAAACCGCCGGCGCGTCATTGCAGGATTCTCCGCGCTGGTCGCGGATCACGGTCTGGCTCGCTGCGGCGTTGATCATCAGCGCCGTGGTCTGGGCCAAGTTCGCCGTGTTGCAGGAAGTCACCATGGGCGAAGGCAAGGCGATTCCGTCGAGCAAGGTTCAGGTGATCCAGAATCTGGAAGGCGGCATCGTCACCGAGATCTTCGTGCGCGAAGGGCAAATGGTGAACAAGGGCGACACGCTGCTGCGCCTGGATGACACGCGGTTTCTGTCGAACAAGGGTGAAAGCGAGGCGGATCGTTATGCGTTGACCGCGCAGGTCGAACGCCTGTCCGCCGAGGCCGAGGGTCGGCCGTTCAAGTTGTCGCCGGAGGTGATCGCCAAGGCCCCGCAAGTGGCCGAGGATGAGCGCGCGCTGTACGAACAACGGCAACGTCGCCTGGCCAGCGAGCAGCGCACGCTGACCGAACAACTGCGGCAGAAAACCCAGGAACTGGCAGAGTTTCGCTCGAAACAGGGTCAGTACAGTTCCAGTTTGGCGCTGCTGCAACAAGAGATGAACATGTCCGCGCCGCTGGTGGGGACCGGAGCGGTTTCGCCGGTGGAAATCCTGCGACTCAAACGCAGCGCGGTGGAGATCCGCGGCTCGCTGAACGCCACGACACTGGCAATTCCCCGCGCAGAATCGGCGATCAACGAGATCAAAAGCAAGATCGACGAATCGGAACAATCCTTTCGCTCGGACGCGGCGAAAGAGCTCAATGAGAAACGTACCGACCTGTCGAAAATCACCGCATCGAGCATCGCCATCGATGACCGCGTGAGCCGCACGACGGTGGTGTCGCCGGTGCACGGGATCATCAAGGCGCTGAAGGTCAACACCATCGGCGGCGTGGTCCAGCCGGGCAGCGACATGGTGGAAATCGTGCCCATCGAGGACAACCTGCTGATCGAAGCCAAGGTGCGGCCGCAGGACGTGGCGTTCCTGCATCCGGGGCAGAAAGCGATGGTCAAGTTCAGTGCGTACGACTACACGATTTATGGTGGGTTGAGTGCAAAGCTGGAGTTGATTGGCGCGGACACGACTACGGATGACAAGGGCAACAGTTTTTATCTGATTCAGGTGCGGACCGATAAAAATCACTTGGGTGGGGATGTAAAACCACTGCTGATTATTCCGGGGATGGTGGCGACGGTGGATATCATTACCGGGGAGAAAAGTGTGCTGGATTATCTGCTGAAGCCGGTGCTTAAGGCCCGGACTGAGGCGATGCGGGAGCGGTAGTCTGGATCCGGAGTTTTTGGTGATTGTTATACCGCTTTCGCGAGCAAGCCCGCTCCCACATTCGACCATATTTCTTCCGGAAGAACTCGGTCGAATGTGGGAGCTACCACCTCATTTCTTCCGGAAGAACTCGGTCGAATGTGGGAGCGGGCTTGCTCGCGAAGAGGCCCTCACTGACACTGACTATTGCGGGCCATGGTTGCGCTGGAAGGTCTCCTCCCCCATCGCCGCAATCTGCCCCTCGATCAACGCCTCGAACGGTTTCAACAACGGCTCGAAACTGACAGGCGCTTCCAGCGTTTGCAATGCCTGCACAATCGCCTCCACCGTCGACAACGCCCCCGGTCCCGGCGCCTTGCGCAAGCGATACCGCGACACGCCGCCATCCACCAAGGTCACTCGGGGCAACGCCGCCAGCAGCGGATTGAGGTGCAGCATCTTGCGTGCCTTGCGCCAGGTGCCGTCCGGGACGACCAGCAACAACGGCTGATCGTTCGCCGTGTACGCCTGCAGCGGCCGCGCCTCCTCGCCCGGAAACAACAACCGGGCCTGATAGCCCGGCTGATTCAACAGCGCCGGCAAATCCTCGAACACCTCACCCACAATCAACTCGGCATTCTTCAACCCCAACGCCGCCAGCCTTGCAGTGTTCAGCGCATGGTTCACTTCGCTCGGATGTTGCAGCAGCAACACCCGAGTGCGGCTGTCGAGGCTCGGGATCAGGGGGCACAGGCAATGAGTCTGCGGGCGCAGGCATCGCGGGCATTGGATTCTGGACATGTTCTCAAGCCTGATTCAGTTGTGCTTTGAGCAAATCGCGGAAGGTCTGGATCAACGGTTCGCGGCTGCGTCCCCGGCGCACGATCATCGAGAACGGCGCCTGATAACCAAAAGTCGCCGGCAGCAACACGCGCAAGTCACCCTTGTCCGCCCAGGCCTGGGCGTAGTGCTCCGGCAGGTAACCGATGTAGGCGCCGGACAGCACCAGGATCAGTTGCGCCTCCATACTTTCCACGGTCGCAGCACTGTGTTTGAAGCCGTGGCGCGCCAGTTCAGCCTGGCTCCAGTAACCGCGACCCACCATGCGCTGCTGAGTGATGACTTGCTCGGGGATGCGCCGCTCGGTGAACAGCGGATGGCGGCTGCTGCAATACAACCAGTGCTGTTCGCGGTACAGCGGCATGTAGACCAGCCCGCTCATGCGCGTGGAAAACGCGCCGATGGCCAAGTCGAGGCGGTTGTCCTGCACGCCGAGTTGCAGTTCGTACGGGCTCATCACCGAGAGGTGCAAATGCACCGCCGGGTGTTCCTGACTGTAGGCGCCGATGGCCTCGGCGAAAGGCAAGGCCTTGTCGCTGACGGTGGAGTCGATGACGCCGAGGTTCAGCGTGCCGCGCAACTCGCCCTTCAGGGCCGCCGCGTATTGCTCGAAACCTTCGAGTTCGCCGAGCAGGCGCAGGGTTTCCTGATGGAACAATTCGCCTTTGCTGGTCAGGCTGAAACCGCCACGACCTCGATGGCACAGCACCAGGCCAAGGGCCGCTTCGAGCTGGCTCATGTAGGTGCTGATCGCCGAGGTCGAGAGGTTGAGTTCTTGCTGCGCGTTGGCGAACCCCTGATGACGGACCACGCTGACGAAGATGCGTAACAGTTTCAGGTCGGGTAAAGCGTTGGCCATGAGGGGGCTCCGTAGCGTGTTCAGTGAGTCCGCGTTGTCTGATGGGCGGTTGCTGCGCAACCGATCGCCAGCAAGCCGGCTCCTACAGGTATTTGTTGCGCCGGGCCGGGTAGGAGCCGGCTTGCTGGCGATCGGCCCGCCCAGACAACGTATCTCTCAAGCCGGGAAGTCTATCTCCCTGCTCACCATTAGTTTAGAAAAATCTGAACTAAGTATTTGCCCGTAGCGATTCTTCCCCGACACTACATTTCGCAGAATCGTCCCCTAACGGTGCCCTATCCTCCCCGGACCGGCGCAGCCGACATAAATAAAACAACGACGATGAGGCCCTACCCGTGGACAAGATTCTTCACCAACCACTGGGCGGCAACGAAATGCCGCGCTTCGGCGGCATCGCCACCATGCTCCGACTCCCCCATGTACCGACCGCTGCCGGTCTGGACGCTGCCTTCGTTGGCGTGCCGCTGGACATCGGTACTTCGCTGCGTCCAGGCACCCGTTTCGGACCGCGTGATATCCGCGCCGAATCCGTGATGATCCGTCCGTACAACATGGCCACCGGTGCAGCGCCGTTCGACTCGCTGTCGGTTGCCGACATCGGCGACGTGGCAATCAACACCTTCAACCTGCTGGATGCCGTACGGATCATCGAAGAGTCCTACCACAAAATCCTCGAACACGATGTGATCCCCCTGACCCTCGGCGGCGACCACACCATCACCCTGCCGATCCTGCGTGCCATCCACAAGAAGCATGGCAAGGTCGGCCTGGTGCACATCGACGCCCACGCCGATGTAAACGATCACATGTTCGGCGAGAAGATCGCCCATGGCACCACCTTCCGCCGCGCCGTCGAAGAAGGCCTTCTGGACCCGGACCGTGTCGTGCAAATCGGCCTGCGCGCCCAGGGCTACACCGCTGACGACTTCAACTGGAGCCGTAACCAGGGCTTCCGTGTGGTTCAGGCCGAAGAGTGCTGGCACAAATCCCTGGCACCGCTGATGGCCGAAGTTCGCGAGAAAGTCGGCGGCGGTCCGGTGTACCTGAGTTTTGACATCGATGGCATCGACCCGGCCTGGGCGCCTGGCACCGGCACCCCGGAAATCGGTGGTCTGACGACCATTCAGGCGATCGAGATCGTTCGCGGCTGCCAAGGCCTCGACCTGGTCGGTTGCGATCTGGTAGAAGTCTCACCCGCTTACGACACCACCGGCAACACCTCGCTGCTGGCCGCCAACCTGCTGTACGAAATGCTCTGCGTACTGCCTGGCGTGGTCCACCGCTGAGGATTGGCCGTGAGCGAACGTGATCAGGTACTCAAGGCCGCTGCCAATCTGGTAGCCGCCTTCGCCCGTAATGATCGCGAAGCCTACTTCGGTGCGTTCAGCACCGACGCGAGCTTCGTGTTCTACACCCTCGAACAGCCCCTGCTGTCGCGCGATGCCTATCAGGCGTTGTGGGACACCTGGCGCTCGGAGGATGGCTTCGAGGTGCTGTCGTGCACCTCGAGCAACGCTTTCGTCAGCCTGCAGGGCGATGTAGCGATATTCATCCATGACGTGGCCACCGAGCTGCGCATGCAAGGGGAGCAACACTTCAGCCAGGAACGCGAGACGATTGTTTTCAAGAAACAAGCGTCTGGCCAAGAACAACAAGGCCTATGGCTGGCCTGCCACGAACATTTGTCCGCGATGCCGGAAGGGCTGCCAACCCCTTAGCCAAACAGGTGACGCTCACACACGATGAGCGCGCCTTTATGATCGGAGCTGATCATGAATAACAACAACAACGACCAAAGCCTTACGCACATTGAAACCTACGGGGTCGAACAGATCCCGGACAACGAACGCACCGCAGGCCCGACGGACTTGTTCCGAATGATCTTCGGTGGTTCCAACACCTTTGCCACCGCCGTGCTCGGCAGTTTCCCGGTTCTGTTTGGCCTGTCTTTCCAGGCCGGCGCCTGGGCGATTGTGCTGGGCGTGTTGCTGGGCTCACTGATCCTCGCGCCCATGGGCCTGTTCGGTCCGATCAACGGCACCAACAATGCCGTGTCTTCCGGTGCTCACTTCGGTGTGCACGGGCGGATCGTCGGTTCGTTTCTATCGTTGCTGACCGCCATCGCCTTCTTCTCGCTCTCGGTGTGGAGCTCGGGTGACGCGTTGATCGGTGGTGCGAAACGCCTGATCGGCCTGCCGGAAACCGACCTGACCCTGGGCCTGGCCTATGGTCTGTTCGCGATTCTGGTGCTGACGGTTTGCATCTACGGTTTCCGCTTCCTGCTGTGGGTCAACAAGATCGCGGTGTGGAGCGCCAGCCTGTTGTTCCTGCTGGGCATCTTCGCGTTCGCCGGTCCTTTCGATGTGAACTACGCCGGTACCGTGAACATGGGTCAGCCGGGTTTCTGGGCAGCCTTTATCGGCGCCGCGCTGGTGGCGATGAGCAACCCGATTTCCTTCGGCGCGTTCCTCGGCGACTGGTCGCGTTACATCCCGCGTGACACCTCCAAGCGCCGGATCATGGCGGCCGTGGTGATCTCGCAGATCGCAACGTTCATCCCGTTCCTGTTCGGCCTCGCCACCGCGACCATCGTCGCGATCAAGGCGCCGGACTACATCGCGGCGAACAACTACGTCGGTGGCCTGCTGGCCGTTTCGCCGAGCTGGTTCTTCCTGCCGGTGTGCCTGATTGCGGTGATCGGCGGCATGTCCACCGGCACCACCTCGCTGTATGGCACCGGGCTGGACATGTCCAGCGTGTTCCCGCGTGTACTGTCGCGGGTCAAGGCCACCCTGTTGATCGGTGTAATGTCGATTGCCTTCATCTTCATCGGACGCTTCGCGGCGAACCTGGTGCAGAGCGTGTCGACCTTCGCCGTGTTGATCATCACCTGCACCACCCCGTGGATGGTGATCATGATCATCGGTCTGCTGGTGCGCCGCGGCTTCTATTGCCCGGATGACCTGCAAGTGTTCACCCGCGGCGAGAAAGGCGGTCGTTACTGGTTCACCCATGGCTGGAACTGGCGTGGGCTGGGTGCCTGGATCCCGAGTGCCTTGGTCGGCCTGTGCTTTGTGAACCTGCCGGGGCAGTTCGTGGGTGTGCTCGGGAACCTGGCGGATGGCATCGACATCAGCCTGCCGGTGACCCTCGGCCTGGCCTCGCTGGTGTACCTGGCGCTACTGAGCCTGTTCCCTGAACCGGCTGCGGTGTTCGGGCCGAATGATCCACGCAGCAAGGGCAAGGATTCGCTCGGTAAACCGGCGTTGCGACAAGCCGCCTGATTCGACACAAACGGTGGTTAACGGAACCTCTGTGGCGAGGGAACTTTGTGGCGAGGGGGCTTGCCCCCGTTCGACTGCACAGCAGTCGCAATGCAGTAACGAGTTCTGACTAAAAGAACTGCGGTTACAGGTTTGGGGCCGCTTCGCGACCCAACGGGGGCAAGCCCCCTCGCCACAGCAAACTCCCTCGCCACAAAAGAGCGGCCTGATTGCCACATTGCTTTTCAGCCTCACCATAAAAAAGACAATCGGAGACACGCCAACATGGCATTGGATTTATTCGTCGTACTCATCTACGCCGCCGCGATGCTGCTACTCGGCTACTACGGCATGCGCAAGGCCAAGACCAACGAAGACTTTTTGGTCGCCGGTCGTAACCTCGGCCCGAGCCTGTACATGGGTACCATGGCCGCTACCGTTCTGGGCGGCGCCTCTACCGTCGGCACCGTGCGCCTGGGCTACGTCCATGGCATTTCCGGTTTCTGGCTCTGCGCGGCCCTCGGTTGCGGGATCGTGGCGCTGAACCTGTTTCTCGCCAAACCGCTGCTGAAACTGAAAATCTACACCGTTACCCAGGTGCTGGAGAAACGCTACAACCCGATGGCCCGCACCGCGAGTGCGGTAATCATGCTGGCGTACGCGCTGATGATCGGCGTGGTTTCGATCCTGGCCATTGGCACCGTGCTGCAAGTGCTGTTCGACCTGCCGTTCTGGCTGTCGGTCTTGGTCGGCGGTGGCGTGGTGGTGATTTATTCGGCAATTGGCGGCATGTGGTCCCTGACCCTGACCGACATCGTCCAGTTCATCATCAAGACCGTTGGCCTGATGTTCATCCTGTTGCCCATCTGCCTGTACCGCGTCGGTGGTTGGGATGAGTTGGTGTTGAAACTGCCGGCAACCGCCTTCAGCTTCACCACGATTGGCTGGGACACCATCATCACCTACTTCATGATCTACTTCTTCGGGATCCTGATCGGCCAGGACATCTGGCAGCGTGTGTTCACCGTCAAGAGCGCCAAAGTGGCTCAGGTCGCCGGCACATTCGCTGGCTTCTACTGCATCCTTTACGGACTGGCCTGCGCCCTGATCGGGATGGCCGCTCATGTGCTGATCCCAGACCTGGACAACGTCAACAACGCCTTCGCAGCCATCGTCAAACTGTCCCTGCCGGACGGTATCCGTGGCCTGGTGATCGCCGCAGCCCTGGCAGCCATGATGTCCACCGCCAGCGCCGGCCTGCTCGCCGCGGCCACCACCCTGACCGAAGACCTGTTGCCGAAACTGCGCGGCGGTAAAGCGTCGAGCCTGGGCATCAACCGCCTGTTCACCCTGCTGACCGGTTTCGTGGTGCTGGGTATCGCTCTGGTGGTAAACGACGTGATCAGTGCCTTGACCCTGGCCTACAACCTGTTGGTGGGCGGCATGCTGATCCCGCTGATCGGTGCAATCTTCTGGAAACGCGCAACGACCGCCGGCGCTATCGCCAGCATGGGCATGGGCTTCGCCACCGCGCTGCTGTTCATGATCAAGGACGGCATGGACGCCAACACCCCGATCTACTACAGCCTCGGCGTAGGTCTGGTGAGTTTCGTGGTGGTCAGCTTGCTGTCCCGTCGCCCTGCACTGGTGGCCAGCGCCGCCTAAGCTGAACATAACGACTTGATGCTTTCTTCGACGGGTGTGGCGTCGGTTGCCACACCCGTTTTTTTTCGTCTGGAGAAATCGTTTATGAAGATCGTCAGCCGCGATCAGTGGTTCGAGGTCAAACAGCTCAGCGACGGCATCCGCCTGATCCACGAGCCCTACATCCGCCCCTTCTACCGCTGCAACCTCTGGCACATTCAGGGCCGCGACAAGGACCTGCTGCTGGACAGCGGCTCCGGGCTGGTCAGTCTGCGCGAGCAATTGCCGTGGATCACCGAACGGCCGCTGGTGGCCGTGGCCAGTCACTGCCATTTCGATCACATCGCCGGCCATCACGAATTTGCTGAACGCCTGGTGCATCCCGCCGAGGCCGGCATCCTGGCGGCACCTGACGGCGAAAACGATTTAAGCCGGGCATTCGTCGGCGACGACATGTTCGAGGCTCACCCCGACTGCCCGCTGTGTTACGCCGAATACCGGGTCAAAGCCGCACCCGCCACGGGGTTGATTGAAGAAGGTGACGTGCTGGATCTGGGCAATCGCGTGTTGCAAGTGCTGCACACACCCGGGCATTCACCGGGCGGCATCAGCCTGTATGAGGCCGCGACCGAGACGTTGTTCAGCGGCGACATCATCTACGACGGGCCGCTGATCGAAGACGCCTACCACTCCAACCTTGATGACTACGCGCGCAGCCTGCAACGCTTGCGTGAGTTGCCGATCCGCACCGTGCATGGCGGACATTTCGGGAGTTTTTCCGGGGAACATTTGCGCAGCATGATTGACGAGTGGCAGCGCTCACATGCGTGAAGCCTGCTGTACTCAAGCGCAGGGAACAACAATACCGACGCCTTTGAAGAACTCTCATGGAAAGAGCCGACATAGATGCCGCTGTGCATCGTTTCATCAGCCGACTGCTGGAGCAAGACTTCGACGATAACGCCAGCCTGACGGAGTTAGGGTTGGATAAAGCGGACATCGAAGACCTGATCTTCCATCTGGAAGATGAGTTGGGGTTGACGGCATTTACGGCGGAGGAAGACTGGATGATCAAGACCGCCAGGACGGCGAATGACTTGAGTCGGTTTTTGATGGAGATTGGGCGGTATTGAGCATCATGGAAATGTCAAAGATCGCAGCCTTCGGCAGCTCCTACAGGTACGCGAACAAATCGCAGCATTGGCGCGACTCCCTGCAGGAGCTGCCGAAAGCTGCGATCTTTTGGACCTTGACGCGTATTACCGACGGCGCTGCTGGCGTCGACGCTGCTCATCGTCAGTGCGAATAGGCACAGGTTGCAGAGGCGGTTCGATCAAACCGAGTGCAACACCCAGGTCATGCAGCCAGTTTTGGATTTTCTCTTTCATGGTGCCCCCTTCAGGGTAGTGCCGAGCGGCTGAAATTCTGTAGCCCCTTCGCACTGATAATAGTCCGAAGTCCTACGCAATGCTCGGCAAAATCCGCAATGATCTGTTACTGAATTGATCCAAATACCTGACCATTCGTTCAGGCTATTGCCTGCGCCGGGATCGCTTCCGATGGAAAGACCGTCTGTTGCTGCTCTATCCACGCATTCAGATTGGCCCCGACCATGCCCTTGCGCCACATCAGCCAGGTCGTCGCGGTGGCGAACGGCTCGGCCAACGGGTGCACCGCCACACTTTCGCGGCCCGGCAGACTGGCCAGCATCGACTCCGACATCAGCGCCACACCCGAACCGGCAATCACGCACGCGAGCATTCCGGGATAGGACTCGATTTCCATCGCCCGCCCCATGGCCGCGTGATCGTGGGCGAACCAGGCTTCCAGACGCGTCCGGTAAGAACAACCGTGTCGAAAGGTGAACACCGAGCGCCCCTCCACATCCAGCGCGCTGCGCACCGGCGGATGATCGGCTTCGCTGATCAGCACCAGGCGTTCCTCGCGAAAAGGCACGCCATCGAGCCCGGCCAACTCCAGCGGGCCATCCACCAGCGCCGCATCGAGGCGACCGGTGAGCAAGCCTTCCAGCAGCTCACCACTGGGCCCGGACTGCACCTGCAGGTTCACCGCCGGGTAGGTGCGGTGATAGCGGGCCAACAGTTGTGGAAGGTAAATGGCCGCGGTGCTGTACATCGTACCCAGCACGAAATCGCCCGCCGGTTGCCCACCCTGCACGGCCGCTTGCGCTTCGTTGCGCAGGTTGAACAGCTTCGCGGTGTAGTCCAGCAGGACTTTTCCCGCAGGAGACAACTGCAAACGCTGACGCTCGCGCAGGAAGAGTTCTACGCCCAGTTGCTCCTCAAGCTGTTTAAGGCGTGTCGACAGATTCGACGGCACCCGATGCAAACGTTCGGCCGCACGGGTGATCGAGCCCTCTTCCGCCACGGCATGGAAGATCCGCAATTGGCTGAACTCCACGACATTCTCCAAATCAGAACAAGTTACTCACTATTATTCATTTTTAAAGAAAGTCAATCAGTCCTAGCCTGACGGTCATTGATCCTCTGCCGGAACTCAGACTATGTCCCCGCTGATTCGCTTACTCGCCAGTTTTATCGCGCTCATGATGGCCATGGGCATCGGACGGTTCGCCCTCACCCCGCAATTGCCACACCTGCTCAGCGAAGGTCAGATCGACCTCACGGCCGCCGGTCTGATTGCCGCAGCCAACTACCTTGGGTATTTCGTTGGCGCCGTGGACGCGATGTTCTCCCGCAAACCCGAGCAAGTCCGGCAGCGGCTGCTGGGCGGTTTGTGGCTGTGTGTATTACTCACCCTCGCATCGTTCTGGGCCAATGGGTTCTGGGCGCATTTACTGCTGCGTTTCGGCACGGGCGTGGCCAGCGCCTGGGTGCTGGTGATGATCACTGCATTGAGCCAGCCACTGGCCGCTGCAGCCGGTCGACCTCGGCTTGGCGCAGTGGTATTTGCCGGACCGGGCCTGGGGATTTTTCTGACGGGATTGTTGGCCCTGGGCTCGAACCTGTTGGGTCAGACCTCCGCAACCTTGTGGCTGGTCTATGCCGGCGTTGCACTGGTGATGCTGCTGGGGATTTTGCCATTCCTGCCGCAACCGTCCGCCACCGTGGCAGTCGCCTCCAGCGCTGCCGGTTCGGGCAACCAGGAGATCGGCCGTTTGGGGGTGATCTACTGCTTGTACGGTCTGGGCTACATCATCCCGGCCACGTTCCTCTCGCAAATGGCCAACGCGCAGTTCCATGGCCAATGGCAAGCCGATCTGTTCTGGCCGTTCTTTGGTCTGGCATCGGCCATCGGCGTGGTGCTGGTGAGTCTTCGTCGTCACAACCCGAACGCCACCCGTCATTGGCTGATGGCAACGTTGTGGCTGCAAGCGGCCGGTGTGTTTGCCTGCCTGTTGGGCAGCGGGTCAGGCCTGGCGCTGGGGGTGATGCTGTGTGGCACGCCGTTTCTGGCCTGCATGCAGCTGGTGATGCAACGCTCTCGGGAACTGGCGCCCCACGCCACCCAACGCAATGCCGGACTGCTGACCGCATGCTTCGCCGTGGGTCAGCTCGCCGGACCGTTGCTGGCCGCGTTGAGCAGTCATTTCAGCGGTGGCTTGCAGCCGGCGCTGATCGTGGCGGGCAGCGGTTTGCTCATCGCGGGTGGGCTGTTGCTCCGTCCGGTCATTGCTGGCCGAGGGCTTTGCGCAAACGACGGCGCACCCACTGTTCAGCGCTGACAAACGTGATGCCGAGCAGCACCAGCACGGCACCGATGACAAAGTTGAGGCTCAGCGCTTCGCCCAGCAAGACCACGCCGAACGTGACGCCGAACAACGGCGTCATGAAAGAAAACACCGCCAGGTTCGCCGCCAGATAGCGACGCAGCAACCAGAACCAGGTCAGGTAACTGAAGAACGACACCACCAGTCCCTGGAACAGCACACTGGCCACCGCCACAGTGGTCAGGCTGACGTGGGTAATCTGGCCACTGAGCATCGCGATCAGCAGCAAACCGACGAAACCGACCATCAGCTGGTAGAACAACGTGAGCGTCACCGGTGCTTCCGAAAGGCGCGAAGCGCGCACCACCACGGTGGTCGCGCCCCAAGCGGCGCCGGCCAACACGCCAAGCGCATCGCCCATCAACATGCGTCGGTCGAGGTTGTCCCACGACACGCCGCCGGCAAATGCGATGGCAATCCCAATGAACGCGAGAAAAATGCCCAGCCACTGGACGGGCCTCAAACGTTCACTCGGCAGCAGCCAGTGCACGCCCAGCGCAGTGAAGATCGGTGCCGTGTAAAGGAACACCGACATGTGCGCGGCCGTGGTCAATTGCAAGCCTTCGGAAATGAAGAAGAACTCCAGTCCAAACAGCGCGCCCGCCAGCAGTCCACCGCGCCACGTCTTGCCGACCTGATCCCAGCCGCCCTTCCAGCAAATCAGCAATCCTACAAGCAACGCAGAAATGCCCGACCGACCCGCAGCCTGCATGACCGGCGCAATGTCAGGCGCCGCCCATTTGATCATCACCTGCTGCACGCCCCAGATCAGGCACAACCCCATCATCACTTGCAGGGCAAAAGCATCGGCGCTACGCCGAGTGGCGCTCACCGGAACACCTCGTCAACACAATCCATGGCAATGACTCGACAGTTAAAGCAAAGGCTGGCGTGCAATCAGCTCAGTTCAATGCGATCGGCATGAATAACAATCTGACCATTCTTGTACAGCGCACCAATGGCCTTCTTGAAGTTGCCCTTGCTGACGCCAAACATGCTGGTGATCACCGTCGGGTCGCTCTTGTCGCTCACCGGCAGCGTGCCGTTGTTTTCGCGCAACTTGGCGAGGATCTTCGAGTTGAGGCTGGTGGCCGCTTCTTCGCCCACCGGTTGCAGGCTCAGGCTGATCTTGCCGTCGGCCCGGACTTCTTTGATGAAGCCCTTCTCTTCCTTGCCGGCGCGCATGAACTTGAAGATTTCGTTCTTGTGGATCAGGCCCCAGTGCTTGTTGTTGATGATTGCCTTGAAGCCCATGTCGGTGGCTTCGGCAACCAGCAGATCAACTTCCTGGCCAGGGGTGTAGTTGGCCGGGGTCTTGTCCAGATAACGGTCCAGACGCGCCGTCGCGGTGATGCGGCGGGTGTGCTTGTCGAGGTAGGCGTGCACCACGACGTACTCGCCAGCCGTCATCTGACGCTTCTCTTCGGAATACGGCAGCAACAGATCCTTCGGCAAACCCCAATCCAGGAAAACACCGATGCTGTTGACTTCAACGACTTTCAAACTGGCGAATTCACCGACTTGAACTTTCGGCTTTTCGGTAGTTGCGATAAGTTTGTCATCGCTGTCCAGATAAATAAAAACGTTGAGCCAGTCTTCATCTTCGCTGGGAATATCTTTGGGAATATAACGGTTAGGCAGAAGAATTTCGCCATCCGCGCCACCATCCAGATATAAACCGAAGTTAGTGTGTTTAACCACTTGCAAACTGTTGTAACGCCCGACTAAAGCCATTTCCAATACCCTCATTGCGTGGGCGGCATTCTACCCGTTTTTGCACGCTGCGTTCGACGCCCGGCCAGGCGGCCCTGGAAAAATCCTGTGAAGGTCTTAATTTTCCTGGGTTTTGTCGGACGCATCCGGCCACTCGTCAGGCCAGACTGCTGATTTTTGCCCCCGCAAGTCAGGCAGAAATCCATTTATCTGCACCAATGTTCTTATTTAAAACAGCGGGTTACGGGAAGATTTCGAATAATAACTTGCGATGAATCCTGCTTTTGTGATGTGTATTTCAGGGGGATATTTACCAAGCAATTGTCAAGTATTTCCTGTACGATGCGTGGCCAAGTTAATTTTCTACAGGTTAATGGCCGCCATGCGTGTAAAAGCATCCAACAGCAAAGCAAAGCCAGCTCCAGCCGTTGAAACCAGCGAATCGATCAACAACCAGATTGCTGCGTTCCTCAAGTCCGGTGGCGAGATCCAGCAAATTGCCAAAGGCGTCAGCGGCCAGACGTTCGGCCCGTCCAAGCAGATCACGCTCGGCAAAAAGTAACACCGTTACAAGACCCCTCGCATCACCTGGTCCGTAAGCGCTTTGAGCTTCGAAGCGCTTGGACTGGAACCCTCCCGCAACACCCCGATAAACACATCAATATTTCAAAAATCGACGAACGGCCCTCGATGCCGAGCATTCGCCGGTATGCTTGCACACGTCTAGATTAAGCGTTTCAGCAGTTTTTCGTTTCTGCTCCTCGCTGTCATGGAGTGACGCATGCTCAAACCCTTTCTGTTTTTATTCGTCGGCCTGCTGTCCTGTTCGGTCGCCAACGCGCAAATCTTCCAACGTGAACTGGGGGACTTCGATCTCAAGCTCGGCACCACTCCCAGTCGCAGCATGGCCCAGGGGCTGGTCAAACCCTCGACCACCGGTTCCTTTCACGGCGGCCTCGACCTGAGCCACGACAGCGGCTTCTACTTCGGCCAATGGTCACCTAGCATGGGATTGAGTCCGGGGAACAACCTGGAAGTCGATTCCTACGTGGGTTTTAAACAGCCCTTCGATCAAACCCTCGGCTACGAAGTCGGAATGATCCGCTACAGCTACCCAAAAGTGGACACCCTCGACAGCCAGGAACTCTTCGGCGGCCTCACCCTGCTGGGCAGCCGTTTCGGCGCAGCCTTCAGCAACGACCCGGACAAACAGAACAGCACCGTGTTCGCCGATCTCGGTGGCAATCAACCGTTCGGCGTCGGGATCAGCATGAAATACACCACTCACCAGCTCAACACCCCGGTGTCGGTGGACGGTGGGTATGTAGGCAGTTTCACTGACTGGTCGTTGACACTGTCCCGGCCGTTCATGGGCATAGACCTGGACCTGATCTACAGCGGCTCAAGCCTCAGCGGCAGCGACTGCTCCGCCTATTCCGGGCGTAACAGTCAGTGCGACGGACTGGTCACCCTCAAGGCCGAACACGCGTTCTATTGATCGGCTGAACTGGCAGGCTCATCCTGCGTTCACATGAGAACCTACGCTTTCGCAAGGACTCGCCCATGTCGCGCTGGTTGAAGTGTCTCGCCGTCGTCCTCACCCTCAGTCTCGCCCTCGGCGCGTGCAGTCGCGTAGGCCTGGCCTATCGAAACCTCGACGTGATCATCCCGTGGACGCTCAGCGATTACCTGGACATGAACGGCGATCAGAAAGGCTGGTTCAACGAGCGCCTCAGAGAACACCTGAGCTGGCACTGCACTACGCAACTGCCGGGTTACCTCGGCTGGCTCGACCGTTTGCAAGCGATGGTCGAGACCAATCAGGTAACCGACACCGCACTGCAAACCCGCACCCAGGAAGCCAAACAAGCCATCGCCCAGACCGCGCGGGAAATCACCCCGTCGGCCATCGAGTTGTTGCAGGGGTTGGATGACAAGCAAGTCGCAGAGATGAACGACGCCTTTGCCAAGGACCAGCGCAAACGCCAGCAGAATTACCTGAAACCGTCCCTCGACCAGCAGATCAAGGAGCGCAGCGAGCGCATGGAAAAACGCTTGAATGACTGGCTCGGCCCTCTCAGTCCGACCCAGCAACAACGTGTCGTCGCCTGGTCCAATGCCTTGGGTGACCAGAACACGCAGTGGATCGCCAACCGAGCCCACTGGCAGAAGCAGTTCAGTGCAGCGGTTGCGCAACGCCAGAGTCCGGAATTCCCACAGCGAATCGAGACACTTTTGGTGAATCGCGAGAGTTTATGGACCGCCGATTACCGTAAGGCCTACGCCAATACCGAAGCACAGGCGCGAAGCCTGTTTGTGGATTTGATGGCCGGGAGCACACCGACCCAGCGAGAGCGGTTGTTGAAAAAGATTGAAGGGGTGCGCAAGGACTTCAATGATTTGAAGTGCCTTAAAGCCGCGCAACAGAGTTAAGGATCAACACAAATACAATGTGGGAGCCGGCTTGCTCGCGAAGACGGAGTGTCGGTTGACATCGTTGTTGCCCGACACACCGCATTCGCGAGCAAGCCCGCTCCCACATTGGTAATCGGCGATCTTCAGGCTATCTGCGCCTTGGACGCCACCTCATCGAACGTCACTACATCCAGCGCATCTTCCTGCTCATCCAGCACCTGCCGCGGATGAGCATCGCCCGGAATGCTGCTGTCGATCAGGCTCAACAAACTCGAGCCCCGCGACGTCAGCATGTAGTTCGGACCGGTGCCGCCCAGCTCTTCTGGCCTGGATTCAATATAACCGCGCGCCAGCAGTAACTTTTCATACTCGCCGGCCACCGCTTTCAGGTGATCCAGGTTTTCAGTCTGCTCGCCCTCCGTGGCTTTCTCCGCCGCATACTGCTCGGCATAGGGCCGTGGCGTGAAGCTGGGGGCTGCGTTTTGCACTTCGTGCAGCAAGCGTTCAATCAAATCCCAGTTGTAAGTTGTCATCCTGATTCAACCTCCAAAGCCTGTGAGTGTGATGGCCTTCAAAGGCTGTGACCGGCGATGCGCGCAGCCGTTCAGCGCAGGTTTTGAACGGCGCTGACCGGCGGTATGTCGAATTCGGCACCGGTCAAACGACAAGGTAGTGTCAGTCACCTCCCCGCATTGCGCAGGAGAAAACCCGATGAACGTTCAGAACCATCCAATCGTGTCGCGAGAAGAATGGCTCGCCGCACGCAAACAACACCTGGCCCACGAAAAAGCCTTTACCAAGGAACGGGACAAACTCAGCGCCGAACGTCGCGCACTCCCGTGGGTGAAAATCGACAAGGACTATCGCTTCCAGGGCCCCGACGGCGAGCTGAAACTGGCCGACCTGTTCGGCGGCCGCAGTCAGTTGGTCATCTACCACTTCATGTTCGCCAAAGGCTGGGATGAAGGCTGCCCCGGTTGCTCGTTCCTGTCCGACCACATCGACGGCGCCAACCAGCACCTGGCACATCATGACGTGGCCGTAGTGGCGGTTTCCCACGCACCGTTCGCCGAATTCCAGGCGTTCAAACGGCGCATGGGCTGGAAATTCGACTGGGTGTCTTCGCAGGGCTGTGATTTCAACTACGACTTTGGTGTCTCGGCCCGAGCAGAAGATGTTGCCGCCGGCAAAGCGACCTACAACTACGAAAAATCCGACGGTGCCGAGGAAGAACTCCCAGGCCTTAGCGTGTTTTATCGCAACGAAGCTGGCGATATTTTTCACACCTACTCCACCTATGCCCGCGGCCTGGACATGCTGGTCGGCGCCTATAACTACCTGGACCTCATGCCCAAGGGCCGTAACGAAGAGGAAATAATGGATTGGGTAAGGCATCACGATCGGTATGAAGACAAGGCCTCTTCGAGCTGCTGCCATGGGGGATAGATCGCATCGCGAGCAAGAGAGATATCATTGGTAGACGCTTGCGAGCGCAGCAGGCTGGGCGGTGAAATGAAAACGGGCGACCTCAAGGTCGCCCGTTTTAGCTTGTGCTGTCGATTACAACGGCACAGCTACTTCACCGGAATATACGAATACCCCTTCACCATGGCTTTCCCTTCATTGGCATCCCGCACCCGGACCATCTCGGCCGCGTACTCCTGCGTGTATTCAACGAAGTATTCCTTGCCCGGCTCGACCTGCAGGTTCAAGAACACGTTTCGCGGATGCGGGCGCGGCCCGGCTGAGACCTTATGCAGGCCCGGGCTCACCAGAACCCAGGAATAGGTTTTGTCATTGAGCCCTACTACTGCGCTGTCATTGATGCTGAACACGCTGTCATAAAAACTGCCTTGAATGACCTGGGTCCGCATCATGTAAACCAGCGCCTTGCCCTGCGGTGGCGCCGGAGGCTCGAAATACGGCTGGCTGGAGCGGGTGTGACCGCATCCGGTCAACAACAGCATGAGCAACAGAACCGGGAAACTTTTCATGACTGCGCTCATTTGTTTTGCCCCAGTAACTGGTTGATCACCGGCCCCATCTTCTCCTCGACCGGCGCCACTTTCGACGGATCGAAGCCCCCCTCACCGGTCAGATGGTATTGACCAAAGCCGATTTGTTGAGCGCCCTTGAAGAGCCGGACACTGGCATCGGACAAGTACGGGGAGAAATCCCAGGAACGGATGGCGGTGTAAGTCAGACGGTATTCGCAACTGCTCGGGAGAGGGGCGGCGTACAAGCGACTTTCGATGTTGTGCTTGCGCAAAAGCGCTTGCAGACCATCGACGAAATCGCCCACCACCACTTTCGGGTTCTCTTCGATACAGAGCTGAGAGATTTTGTATTGAGGAGCGACTGGCTCGACGTTGACGTTGGTGCAACCGGTCAATGCCAGTAGAAGGCTTGCCGTGACGGCTCTGAACAGCATGGTCGATCCTTGATTTTCGAGTAATAGCAAAACGATACCACCCTACTGGATTGGCGTCCTTTCACGGTCAATTGACGGATTCGCTATCAACCCGTTGCGTGAACAAAAGATGCCTGCGCGCTGAACTTTCTCCTGACCTCAACCCTCAACCGGATAACCCGCCTTAACCGGAACCGAGGCCCACTCCATGAAAACCCTGCTCAAACTCACCCTCGCCGCCACCCTCGCTTGCGCCCTCCCCGCCTGGGCCTGCACGCCCGAGGAAGCCACCGCCAAACGTGAACAGCTGGCCAAGGAAGTCACCAAGCTCACGCAGCAGAATCCGAAGAAAGCCAAAGAGATCAACGATGAGTTGCAGAAGATGGATCTGGGCACGGCCAGCGCCGATCTGCCGGACAAGTGCCAGTTGATCGATCAGCGTTTGAAGGAGTTGGGATCGGCGGAGAAAAAAGCCGAAAGTTGATCTGTAGGAGCCGGCTTGCTGGCGATTCGGTTAACCCGATATAACCGCGTTCACCAGGATCGCCAGATCAAGCCGGCTCCTACAATGGATCGCGTTCCAATTCCGGGGCGTAAAAAAACCGGACCTGGGTCCGGTTTTTTTATGGGATCGCTACGGCGCCTTATTCAGCAGCCGGCGCTTCCGGCTTGCGGCGCTTCAGAGGAGCCATGCCGTCCTTGCTGACCAGCGACAGGGCGTCGGTCTTCGGGCGGTTGGCGATCTTGCGTTTGGTCGGTGCCTTGGCGCCGGTTTTCTTCTTCTCTCCCTTGGCGTCGACCTTTTTCTTCTTCACGCCAACGGCTTTGCCCGAAGCCTTGACCTTTTTCGGCCCGCCGTAGGTGCCTTTGACTTCCTTGATGGTGCGGCGCTCGAAGCTCTGCTTGAGGTAACGCTCGATGCTCGACATCAGGTTCCAGTCGCCGTGGCAGATCAGCGAGATGGCCAGGCCATCGTTGCCGGCGCGGCCGGTGCGACCGATGCGGTGAACGTACTCGTCGCCACTGCGTGGCATGTCGAAGTTGATCACCAGGTCGAGGCCGTCAACGTCGAGGCCACGTGCGGCAACGTCGGTGGCAACCAGGATTTTCACACCGCCCTGCTTCAGGCGATCGATCGCCAGCTTGCGGTCTTTCTGGTCCTTGTCACCGTGCAGGACGAACGCTTTGTATTCCTGCGCCACCAGGCGGCCGTAGATGCGGTCGGCCATGGCCCGGGTGTTGGTGAACACGATGGCCTTCTGATAGGTCTCGTTGGCCAGCAGCCAGTTCACGATCTGCTCTTTGTGCTGGTTGTGGTCAGCGGTGATGATCTGCTGACGGGTGGTCGCATTCAGATCGCTGACGTTGTTCAGCTGCAGGTGTTCCGGGTTGTTCAGGACCTTGGCGACCATCTCGCGCAGGCCCGAACCGCCCGTGGTGGCGGAGAACAGCATGGTCTGCTGGCGATTGGTGCACTCTTCCACCAGACGCTGCACGTCTTCGGCAAAGCCCATGTCGAGCATGCGGTCGGCTTCGTCGAGCACCAGCACTTCAACTTCTTTCAAGTCGAGGTTACCGGCGTTCAGTTGCTCGATCATCCGGCCCGGTGTACCGATCAGGATGTCCGGCACCTTGCGCAGCATGGCGGCCTGAACCTTGAAGTCTTCACCGCCGGTGATCAGACCGGACTTGATGAACGTGAACTGAGCGAAACGCTCGACTTCCTTGATGGTCTGCTGGGCCAGCTCGCGAGTCGGCAGCAGGATCAGGGTCTTGATGCTGACGCGGATTTTCGCCGGGCCGATCAGACGGTTGAGGATCGGCAAGACGAAAGCGGCGGTTTTGCCGCTACCGGTTTGCGCTGTCACCCGCAGGTCACGCCCTTGGAGCGCCAGCGGAATAGCCGCTGCTTGCACAGGCGTTGGCTCGACAAATTTAAGCTCGGCCACGGCTTTGAGCAGGCGTTCGTGCAGGGCGAATTGGGAAAACACGGGTGCTACCTCGAAGAAATACAAAAAAACAGCTGCATAGGGTAACGGTTTCGAGCGCGAAGGCCGAGTTTCTTTATGCAAACGACCGTAAACAGTGGCTTTTTTGTTGCCTCTTTTGTCCTCAAACGTCATCCAAAGCGTCTTAAATGCTCTAATCGCCCCTACGCGTCCTATAGAAGAACGGTTTTACCCATGGATATCAAACAGCTCTGGCTCAACGTCCAAGACCTTTGGGGTGCTCTCGACCAGCATCCGCTCCTGCATTCCAGCCTGGCGCTGATCCTGCTGCTGGTGATTGCGCTGGTCCTCGGACGAGTGGCGCGTTACCTCATTCTGCATGCGACCAAAATGCTCGGTCGCCAGCCGGCGTTGCACTGGGTCAACGATTTTCGACACAACAAAGTGTTTCATCGCCTGGCGCAGATGACACCCTCTCTGGTGATCCAGTTCGGCCTGCATCTGGTGCCGGAGTTGAGCAAGACCAGCCTGAATTTCCTCGGCAATGTCGCGCTGGCATTCACCATCCTGTTCCTGCTGCTGGCGGTCAGTGCCCTGCTCAGTGCATTGCTGGACATCTACGCCCGCACCGAACACGCCCGTACCCGCTCGATCAAAGGCTACGTGCAACTGACGAAAATGGTGTTGTACGTGTTTGGCGCGATCATCATCGTCGCCACATTGATCGACCGCTCGCCACTGTTGCTGCTGTCGGGTCTGGGCGCCATGTCGGCGGTGATTCTGTTGGTCTACAAGGACACCCTGTTGTCGTTCGTCGCCAGCGTGCAGCTGACCAGCAACGACATGCTGCGGGTCGGCGACTGGATCGAGATGCCGCAAGTCGGCGCCGATGGCGATGTGGTGGACATCACGCTGCACACGGTCAAGGTGCAGAACTTCGACAAGACCATCGTTTCGATTCCGACCTGGCGCCTGATGTCCGAGTCGTTCAAGAACTGGCGCGGTATGCAGCAGTCTGGCGGGCGACGGATCAAGCGCAGCCTGTTCATCGATGCCAGTGGTGTGCGCTTCATCCGTGATGACGAAGAGCAGAAGCTGTCGCAGGTACATCTGCTGACTGATTACATCAGCCGCAAACAGGCAGAACTCAAGGCGTGGAACGAAGCCCAGGGCAATGTGGCAGCGATGTCGGCCAACCGCCGGCGGATGACCAACATCGGGACCTTCCGCGCCTATGCGCTGGCGTATTTGAAGAGTCATCCGGAGATCCAGCCGAACATGACCTGCATGGTTCGGCAGATGCAGACCACGGCACAGGGGATCCCACTGGAAATCTATTGCTTCACCCGCACCACGGCGTGGGCGGATTACGAGCGGATTCAGGGGGATATTTTCGATTACTTGCTGGCGGTGCTGCCGGAGTTCGGATTGAGTCTGTATCAGCAGCCGAGTGGCGGAGATTTACGGGCCGGGTTGCTCCCGGCCATGCTAGGCGCGAGCCACATCCCCGAACCGGAAAAACACATCATGTAAACCACAAAAAACTGTGGGAGCGGGCTTGCTCGCGAAGCCGTCAGGTCATTCGACATTGATGTCGACTGACATTCCGCTTTCGCGAGCAAGCCCACTCCCACAGTCATTGCGTTTGAGGTTATTTGACCTGCCGCTGCGGTGCCTTGTGCACCATGGTGTAAGCGTAATCCACGCCCATGCCATACGCGCCGCTGTGTTCCAGCACCAATTCCATCACGGCTTCGTAGGTCTCTTTGTGCGCCCAGTCACGCTGGTATTCCAGCAGCACTTGTTGCCAGGTCACCGGCACCGCACCGGCCTGAATCATCCGTTGCACCGACATGTCGTGGGCTTCTTTGGTGGTGCCGCCGGACGCGTCAGTCACGATGTAAACCTCGTAACCTTCAGCCAATGCTTCCAGTGCCGGGAAGGTCAGGCAGACCTCGGTCCACAGCGCAGCGATGATCAGTTTCTTGCGACCGGTAGCTTTCACCGCATCGACCAGCGCCTTGTCTTCCCAGGAGTTCATCGAGGTGCGCTCGATAGGCTTCTGCTCTGGGTGAACAGCCAGCAACTCCGGCCAGATGAAGCCGCTGAAGCTTTCAGTTTCGACCGAGGTGTAGATCGTCGGCACGTTGAAAATCCTGGCGGCCTTGGCCAGGCCCACGGTGTTGTTCTTCAGGGTCTGACGGTCAATCGACTGCACGCCGAACGCCATTTGCGGCTGGTGGTCGATCAGGATCAGGGCGGAGTTGGTTGGGTTGAGCAATTCACGGTTAGACATGGCGCGTTCCTTTTGATGTCGATCATTCAAATCAGTAATGGGTGAGTCGACGCGGCTTCCAGAAGCTTTGTCGTCGGCTTGGATGTCACTTTAGGGGCTAGCGAAGAAAGGGACAATTACCTAAAATCGAGAATCATTGATTCAAAAAAAGGGACAATCATGGATCGCATCGAATGCATGCGCGCTTTCGTCGTCACAGTCGGCGAGAACGGTTTCGCCGCCGCTGCACGGGCAATGGATGTGCCGCGATCAAAAGTCAGCAAACAGATTCAGGCGCTGGAGGAAGCCATCGGCGTGCAATTGCTGCAGCGCACCACGCGCAGCTTGCACCTGACCGAGGCTGGCGCGGAGTACTTCGACGCGGCGCGGGAAGTACTGGCCTCGCTGGACGAGGCGGAGCAGCGCGCACGTAACGGCATTGGCGAGTTACGCGGGGTGCTGCGGGTCAATGCACCGATGTCCTTCGGATTGCGCCGATTGGGGCCGCTGATTCCGCTGTTTCATGAACAACACCCGAACATAGAGCTGCAACTGGTCCTCAGCGACCAGCAGGTTGACCCGGTGCGTGGTGGTTTCGACGTGACCATCCGCATCGCCAGCATGCCGGACTCGACGATGATTGCCCGGCAACTGGCGCCGGCCCCGCGAATCATCGTCGCCTCGCCGGCGTATCTCGAACGCGCCGGCACGCCGCAGACACCACAGGATCTGCGCAACCATCAGTGCTTGAACTACGGCTATTTGCAAAGCGGCGTGAGCTTGCAGTTGTGTAATGGCAAGGAAACCCAACGGGTCAACGTCACGGGCCCGTTGCATGCCAACAATGGAGACCTGCTCGCTCAGGCGGCCGAGGCCGGCATGGGCATCGCGCTATTGCCCAACTTCATCGTCGAGGATGGGTTGGCGGCTGGCCGGCTGGTGCCGGTCATGTGTGAATGGCAGGCGCCCGCGATCACGATCAACGCGGTGTACCCATCGGCACGCCGGGTGCCGCAAAAGACCCGGACGTTCATCGAGTTTCTGGTGGTGCAGTTGGCAGAGAAATAACGCGCCCCTTTGCAGGAGCCGGCTTGCTGGCGATCGCCTCGACGCGGTGTGTCGGAGAGAATCGCCAGCAAGCCGGCTCCTACAGGAGTCAGGTGATAGCCAGCGACTTTCGCACACCCAGCCGGCTGATCCACACCGCCATCAGAATCACCGATCCGCCAAGGAACAACCGCCCCAGCTCTTCATGCTGATTCCAGATCAGCAAATTGATCAGCAGCCCCACCGGCACATGCAGGTTGTTCATCACCGCCAGCGTCCCGCCATTCACCAGGCACGCACCCTTGTTCCACCAGTACAACCCCAGCGCAGTCGAGACCAGGCCGAGGAACACCAGCACGCCCCATTGCAGCGGTGCTTCGGGCAGGAAATTCTGTTTGCCGAACAGCAGAAAGGCCGGCAACGCCACTGCCAATGCGCCCAGGTAGAAGTAACCGAAGCGCCGGTAATGCGGCAGATCGCTCGGATGACGCGCCACCAGATGCTTATAAAGCACCTGCCCGGCGGCGTAGGTGAAGTTGGCCAGTTGCAGCAGCAGGAACCCCATGAAGAAATCCGGGTTGATCCGGTCAAATCGAATCACCGCCGCGCCGAGCACCGCCACCAACGCGGCGACCAGCGCCCATGGATTGAAGCGCCGGTTCAGCGCATCTTCAATCAGCGTCACATGCAACGGCGTAAGGATGGTGAACAGCAACACTTCCGGCACCGTCAGCACCCGGAAGCTCAGGTACAGGCAGACGTAGGTCACGCCAAACTGCAATGCGCCGATCAGCAGCATGCCGCGCATGAACGCCGGTTCCACCGAGCGCCAGCGCGTCAGCGGAATAAACACCAACCCCGCCAGCAACACCCGCACCAGCACGGCGAAGTAACTGTCGACATGACCGGCCAGGTATTCGCCGATCAGACTGAAGGAAAACGCCTGGATCAGCGTGACAAAAAGTAGATAGCCCATGCTCGCCTCGTTTTGAATGGCGGCGACGATAGCGGGTTTTGTCTGATACCGCGAGACAAGCAGATCCCTGTAGGAGCCGGCTTGCTGGCGATGGCGGTGTATCAGCAAACATCAATGTTGAATGTGACATCGCCATCGCTAGCAAGCCGGCTCCTACAAAGGTATGCGTGCCCCCCAAATCGCAGGCAAAAAAAGGGATGCGTGCCCCCCCAAAAAATCGCAGGCAAAAAAAAGCCCGATCTCGCTAAAGCGTTCAATCGGGCTACAGCACTCAGGAGCAACAAGTGCAAAGGGAGGTCGATGCGCGTACAGGCTTGAAGGGTTGCGCCAGGTCACTAGACCATCCAGCGATTATCTGGCGATTAAAGCCTCAAGCCACTTGGGCGAGCCTGGCGTTGGCCTGGTTCAGGCCCTTCTCCTGGAAGTCGCCGCCCAGGTTCATGCCTTCGGCATGGATGAAGGTCACGTCGTGGATGCCGATGAAGCCCATGACCTGACGCAGGTAAGGTTCCTGATGATCCGCGGTGCTACCGGCATAGATCCCGCCGCGAGCGGTCAGCACGTAAGCACGCTTGCCGCTGAGCAGGCCTTGCGGGCCGGTGTCGGTGTACTTGAAGGTCACGCCGGCACGCAGCACGTGATCGAGCCAGGCTTTCAGCGTGCTGGGGATCGCGAAGTTGTACATCGGCGCAGCCATGACCAGCACGTCGGCGGCCAGCAATTCATCGGTCAACTGGTTGGAGCGCTCCAGGGAAACCTGTTCGATTTCGCTGCGCTGCTCGGCAGGTTTCATCCAGCCGCCCAACAGGTTGATGTCCAGGTGCGGCACCGGGTTGACGGCCAGGTCACGCACGGTGATCTGATCGTTGGGGTGGGCGGCTTTCCACTGGCTGATGAAGGTCTGGGTCAGTTGACGGGAAACCGAGTCTTGCTGACGGGCGCTGCTTTCGATGATCAGAACGCGGGACATGGGATGTAGGCTCCATCTGAGAATGTTGTAAGTCGATGGAGTGAAGGTTAAACAGAGTCATATCGATGAAAAAGCGCAAATAACTGCTATAACCCATCAATAAATTCGTTTATAAGCTGAGCATACTTCCTGTGGGAGCGGGCTTTCACGAGCAAGTCGAATCGTCGCGCCGCCGCTCCCACAGGGTCGCGATGCTATTTGGGGGTGCAGGTCAGGTTGATGCGCATCTTGATGATGGTCCGGTTGAACTTGGCGGTAGCACTTTTGTGCTTGCCGGCAGCCACTTCGATATTGCGGGTGCGCGGTGCTTCCGGACCGTTATTGAAAACCACCTTACAGACGGCATCGGTGCTGCCGTAGTTGTTGACCTGAATGGAGGCGATGTCGGTATCCGTGTCATACGCGTTGTAGTCGATGCTCAAGCCGTTCAACTGTTTTTGTACGTCGATGGGGTAAGCAAAGGCAGTCAGCGGCAGCATCGCCAACACCAAACAACAGAATTTTTTCATTCGACAGTCTCCAATAAGGACTGCCAGCTTAGGACAAGAGGAGCTCAACATGAAAGCGCCCCGCGTGACCCTTGATCAATGGCGAACGCTGCAGGCCGTGGTCGACCACGGCGGTTTCGCCCAGGCCGCCGAAGCGCTGCACCGCTCGCAATCGTCAGTCAGCTACACCGTGGCACGCATGCAGGACCAGCTCGGCGTGCCCCTGCTGCGCATCGACGGCCGCAAAGCCGTGCTGACCGAAGCCGGCGGCGTGTTGCTGCGCCGCTCGCGGCAACTGGTGAAGCAGGCCAGCCAACTGGAAGATCTGGCGCATCACATGGAGCAAGGCTGGGAAGCGGAAGTGCGGCTGGTGGTCGACGCCGCGTACCCAAGCGCCCGCCTCGTCCGCGCCTTGACCGCGTTCATGCCGCAAAGCCGCGGCTGCCGGGTGCGACTGCGCGAAGAAGTATTGTCGGGGGTCGAAGAAGTCTTGCTCGAAGGCGTGGCTGACCTGGCGATCACCGGCTTCAGTATTCCTGGCTATCTGGGCGCGGAGTTGAGCGACGTCGAATTCGTCGCCGTCGCCCACCCTGAACACGCCCTGCACCGTCTGAACCGCGAACTGAATTTCCAGGACCTGGAAAGCCAGATGCAAGTGGTGATCCGCGACTCCGGCCGCCAGCAGCCACGGGATGTCGGCTGGCTCGGCGCCGAGCAGCGCTGGACCGTCGGCAGCCTCGCCACCGCCGCGACATTTGTCGGCAGCGGGCTGGGTTTTGCGTGGTTGCCCCGGCACATGATCGAACGCGAACTGAAGGAAGGAACCCTTAAGCTGCTACCGTTGGACCAGGGCGGCAGCCGTAACCCGAGCTTTTACCTGTATTCGAACAAGGACAAACCGCTGGGCCCGGCGACGCAAATCCTCATTGAACTGCTGCGCACTTTCGATACCGCGCCGCTGGATGCGCCCTTCGCCGCCCCTGAACAAGCCTGACACGGAGTAACCCATGGCCTATTTCGAACACGAAGGTTGCAACCTGCACTACGAGGAATATGGCCACGGCACGCCGTTGCTGCTGGTCCACGGGCTGGGTTCCAGCACGCTGGACTGGGAAAAGCAGATCCCGGCGCTGTCCGCACGCTACCGGGTAATCGTGCCGGATGTGCGCGGCCACGGTCGCTCGGACAAGCCTCGCGAGCGCTACAGCATCGCCGGGTTCAGCGCCGACCTGGTCGCCCTGATCGAGCATTTGAACCTCGGCCCGACACATTATGTGGGACTTTCGATGGGCGGCATGATCGGCTTTCAACTGGCGGTGGATCAGCCGCAACTGCTCAAAAGCCTGTGCATCGTCAACAGCGCGCCCGAGGTCAAACTGCGCAGCCGCGACGACTATTGGCAGTGGTTCAAGCGCTGGAGCCTGATGCGCGCGCTCAGTCTGGGCACCATCGGCAAAGCATTGGGCGCCAAACTGTTCCCGAAACCGGAACAGGCCGAATTGCGTCAAAAAATGGCCGAGCGCTGGGCAAAAAACGACAAACATGCTTATCTCGCCAGCTTCGACGCGATCGTTGGCTGGGGTGTTCAGGAACGACTTTCCAGAGTGTCCTGTCCAACCCTCATCGTCAGCGCCGACCGTGACTACACACCGGTGGCGCTGAAGGAGACTTACGTAAAACTGCTGCCCGATGCGCGGCTGGTGGTGATCGCCGATTCACGCCACGCCACCCCGCTGGATCAACCCGAACGCTTCAACCAAACCCTGCTCGAGTTTCTCACCGCAGTCGACACCACTACACTCAGGATCACTGACCCATGCTGAAAAAAATCGCCCTCGTCGCTGGCTCCGTTCTGTTTGCCGCCAACCTGATGGCCGCCACGCCCGCCAAGGCGCCGCACGTGCTGCTGGAAACCACCAACGGTCAGATCGAAATCGAACTGGACCCGGTCAAGGCGCCGATCAGTACCAAGAACTTCCTTGAGTACGTCGACAGCGGCTTCTACAACAACACGATTTTTCACCGCGTGATTCCTGGATTCATGGTCCAGGGCGGTGGTTTCACCCAACAAATGCAGCAGAAAGATACCAAGGCACCGATCAAGAACGAGTCCAAAAACGGCCTGCATAACGTCCGTGGCACGCTCTCCATGGCCCGCACTTCCGTGCCGGATTCGGCCACCAGCCAGTTCTTTATCAACGTCAAGGACAACGACTTCCTGGACCAGGGCGATGGCTATGCGGTCTTCGGTAAAGTCGTGAAAGGCATGGATGTCGTGGACGTCATCGTCAACTCGCAAACGACTACCCGCGGCGGCATGAAAGATGTGCCTGCCGATCCTGTGTTCATCAAGTCGGCCAAGCGCATCGACTGAAACAAAATGCACAGGGAGTGTTGAGCGGCCGCCGGTCTCCGGCGCCGCTCATATCGTTTAAAGGAGAGCCCGTACGCGGGCGGAGAACAAATGCTTTATCGCCGTTTTGAAAAACTGATCGACATCTTCCGTGACGCTCCGACGGCGGCTCCGCCCGATCGTGTTTTCCCCTTCTATACCTATTACCTGAAGCAAGTCTGGCCGATGTTTGCGGTGTTGCTGATCGTCGGCCTGTTCGGTGCTCTGATCGAAGTGGCGCTGTTCAGCTACCTGAGTCGCATCATCGATTTGACTCAAGGCACACCCAACGTCGACTTCTTCAAGATCCACGGCGTGGAACTGGCCTGGATGGCCGTGGTTGCGCTGATCCTGCGACCGCTGTTTCTCGCCTTGCATGACATCCTGGTGCACCAGACACTCAGCCCCAGCATGACCAGCATGATCCGCTGGCAGAACCACAGCTACGTGCTCAAGCAGAGCCTGAATTTCTTCCAGAACGACTTCGCCGGGCGCATCGCCCAACGCATCATGCAGACCGGCAACTCACTGCGCGATTCCGCCGTGCAAGCGGTGGACGCGCTGTGGCATGTGCTGATCTACGCGATCAGTTCACTGGTGCTGTTCGCCGAAGCCGACTGGCGCCTGATGATCCCGTTGCTGACCTGGATCGCCGCCTACATCGGCGCCCTCTGCTACTTCGTGCCACGGGTGAAAGAACGCTCGGTCGTGTCTTCGGATGCGCGTTCCAAACTCATGGGGCGGATCGTTGACGGCTACACCAACATCACCACGCTGAAGCTGTTCGCCCACACCAATTTCGAACAGCAATACGCCAAGGAAGCCATCGAAGAGCAGACCGTAAAAGCCCAACTGGCTGGCCGCGTGGTCACCAGCATGGACGTGGTCATCACCAGCATGAACGGCGTGCTGATCGTCACCACGACGGGTCTGGCGTTGTGGCTGTGGACGCAGTCGCTGATCACCGTCGGTGCCATCGCCCTGGCCACTGGCCTGGTGATCCGGATCGTCAACATGTCCGGCTGGATCATGTGGGTAGTCACCGGCATTTTCGAAAACATCGGCATGGTTCAGGACGGTTTGCAGACCATCTCGCAACCAGTCAGCGTCACCGACCGTGAAGCAGCGAAACCGCTGGCCGTTGCCCGTGGTGAAGTACGCTTCGAGCACGTGGATTTTCACTACGGCAAGAAGAGCGGGATCATCGGCGACCTCAACCTGACGATCAAACCCGGTGAGAAAATCGGCTTGATCGGCCCGTCCGGCGCCGGCAAATCGACCCTGGTCAACCTGCTGTTGCGCCTCTATGACGTGCAGGGCGGGAAAATCCTGATCGACGGCCAGAACATCGCTGACGTCGGTCAGGAAAGCCTGCGCGAGTGCATCGGCATGATCACCCAGGACACGTCGCTGCTGCATCGCTCGATCCGCGACAACCTGCTTTACGGCAAACCCGATGCCACCGACGCCGAACTCTGGGAAGCGGTGCACAAGGCCCGTGCCGATGAGTTCATTCCGTTGCTGTCGGACGCCGAAGGGCGCACCGGGTTTGATGCGCATGTGGGTGAACGCGGGGTGAAACTCTCCGGCGGCCAGCGTCAGCGGATCGCCATTGCACGGGTGCTGCTCAAGGACGCGCCGATCCTGATCATGGACGAAGCGACTTCGGCGCTGGATTCGGAAGTCGAAGCGGCGATTCAGGAAAGCCTGGAAACCCTGATGCAGGGTAAAACCGTGATTGCCATTGCTCACCGGCTCTCCACCATCGCCCGGATGGACCGGCTTGTGGTGCTTGAGAAAGGCAAGATTGCCGAGACGGGGACCCATGCTGAGCTGCTGGCACATGGCGGGTTGTATGCGCGGTTGTGGCAGCATCAGACTGGAGGGTTTGTCGGGATCGATTGATTGGGGATTGGGGGCGTATCCATTGCTGCGGTCACGGCTGCCAATGGTTTCGCCCTTACGCGAGTCACTTGGAAGAGCCCCAAACAACCAAAGGCTCTTGCCCCTTTCATTCGGTGCCTCGCCCAGGCTCGGCGCCCGCAAGCTGGCTCCTACGGGTAATACGTATGTGTTCGGAATGTACACGATCAACTGTAGGAGCCGGCTTGCTGGCGATAGCGGTGGGTCAGTCACCTGTTTATTAACTGAACGGACGCTATCGCCAGCAAGCCGGCTCCTACAAGAGAACGGTGTACATCTCCCGAATGAGTGTTCGCAGCAGTGAAGGAGAACGCGGACAGCTGAAGAGCCAGGTCGGCTTTCAGGCCGCCTCGGCGGCTGTGGCGGTAGTCGCACCCTCGAGAGGCTGAGCGCAGGTTCTGCGCAGTGGGCAACCCGGCATGGATGCCGGGTTAGCCGCCCCCGGCCATGGATGGCCGATGGCGGCGGGCCCACGGAGCAGGACCGGAGCGAGGGCATGCCGAGCATTAGCGAGGCACCGAACGAAAGGGGCAAGAGCGCTTGGTTACTTGGCGCTCTTCCAAGTGACTCGCCGTAAGGGCGAAACCATTGGCAGCCGTGACCGCAGCAACGGATATGCCCCCCCCCAAAAAACCCACCAAACCCCATCCCCCAAAGGCTCTGGCAGTTTCAAACCCACTGGAATTCCAGAAAAACCCTGCTGTACTCACCCAAGGTCCTGAAGATGAACCTGTCGTAAACCCGCAGGATGCAAAACTTGATTCAGTCCCGATAGCTCGCCTATCAAGGAAGATCTCATGTCTTTGTTCAAACGTTCAATCACTGAGTTGCTAGGTACATTCTGGCTGGTGTTGGGAGGTTGCGGCAGTGCGGTGCTGGCCGCGTCGTCTCCGCTTGGGATCGGAGTGCTCGGTGTGGCCATCGCGTTTGGTCTCACGGTACTGACCATGGCCTTCGCCATCGGCCACATCTCCGGTTGCCATCTCAACCCCGCCGTCTCGGTCGGTTTGTCAGTCGGTGGCCGATTCCCCGCCAAAGAACTGCCCGCCTACATCATTGCCCAGGTCATCGGCGCAATCATCGCCGCCGGCTTGATCTACTACATCGCCAGTGGCAAGGAAGGTTTCGACCTCTCCGCCGGCCTCGCTTCCAACGGCTACGGCGAACACTCCCCCGGTAAATACTCGATGGCCGCAGGCTTCGTCTGTGAGCTGGTGATGACAGCGATGTTCGTACTGATCATCCTCGGCGCCACCGATAAACGTGCGCCCGCCGGGCTGGCACCGATCGCCATCGGCCTGGCCCTGACGCTGATCCACCTGATCTCGATTCCCGTCACCAACACCTCCGTCAACCCGGCCCGCAGCACCGGTCCGGCATTGATGGTCGGCGGCTGGGCCATCGCGCAATTGTGGATGTTCTGGGTCGCACCGCTGCTCGGCGCGGTGATCGGTGGCGTGACCTATCGATGGCTGGGCAAAGAAGGCACTTGAACCTGCTGCGGGCGAGGGATCAGTCTTGCCGATACGGCAAGGCTGTCCTCGCTTCCTCGGCATACGCCAACACGCCGAGACGTTCCTGCTGAAGGAAATCTTTTACCGCCGCTTTCAGCCCGGGATGACGCAAGTAGTGCCAGGAATGGGTGATCACCGGTTCAAACCCGCGAATCAGCTTGTGCTCACCCTGGGCACCGGCGTCAAAACGCTGAAAGCCGTTGGCAATCGCGTAGTCCATGCCTTGATAGAAACACGTCTCGAAGTGCAGCCGATCGAACTCCGCCAGACAGCCCCAGTAACGGCCATAAAAACTGTCGCCACCGACGAGGCTGAAGGCCATGGCCACCGGCCGTGAGCCTTGTTTGGCCAGCACCACGCGAATCGATTCCGGCATGCGTTCGGCCAACAGGCAGAAAAACTCCCGCGTCAGATAAGGCCGTTGCCGACGCACGGCATAGGTGTTGGCGTAACAGGCGTAAACGAAATCCCACTGCGCCTGATCCAGCTGCCGGCCTTCCAGCCATTCGAATTCGAAGCCCTGCCCCGCCACCTGCTCGCGCTCTTTGCGCATCTGCTTGCGTTTGCGTGAACTGAGGGCGTCGAGGAAGTCCTGGAAATCCCGATACTCGCGATTTTGCCAGTGGTACTGACAACCGATGCGCTGCAGCCAGCCGGGGTGTTCGGCCAATGCCGCGTCGGTGAACGGGTCCGTAAAGTTGATGTGAGCGCTGGAGAGTGCTTCGATCTCGAGGTAGCCAGGCAGACTCTTCAGCAGTTCGAAACCGTCCTCAACCGTGGCCGCCAGCAAACGCGGTCCGCTGACCGGGCTGAAGGGCACGGCAGTCAGCAATTTGGGGTAATAGTCGATGCCGGCACGCTCGCACGCATCTGCCCAGGCGTGATCGAACACGTACTCGCCGTAGGAGTGCCATTTGCGGTAACTGGGCAGCGCGGCGATCAACCGATCACCTTCCCTATGCAGTAAATGCTCGGGCTGCCACCCGGAATGCGGGCCGACGCT
Organism: Pseudomonas sp. SJZ080; assembly: GCF_007828295.1. NCBI lineage: Bacteria > Pseudomonadati > Pseudomonadota > Gammaproteobacteria > Pseudomonadales > Pseudomonadaceae > Pseudomonas > Pseudomonas sp. SJZ080. Next base: position 126,369 of record NZ_VIUK01000005.1, on the reverse strand, counting down.
GCCACTGTCTTCCAGTGCGCTGAGAAAAGCATGGCGCAGAAACGGCTGGGTTTCCGGCACCAGGGCATCCCAGGTGTGCGGCGCGATTTCGGACAGACTTTCCAGACGTTGCAACGGCATCACTTCCCTCTCCACTTCTTGGCGTAAAGCCTCGCGAGTATCGCCTATAGAGGCGCAATCCACACCCGCGATCCGCTGACAGGGCCCGGAATAGAAAGTTCACTCAAGTTTTGTATCGTCATCGAGACGCCATCACATTGCCACTGCATTGTCATAAACCATCGCGATACTGGCGCCTGTTTTTAGAGCGCCGGGTTATAGCACTCGGCCACTGTTTTCCGTCCCTTTGCGGCCGGTTGTGCCCCCGGATGGCTCAGTCATCCCCTCTCATCTTCGGAGATTGATATGCGTCTTGCTTCCACGAAAACTGCGGCGGCCCTGTGTGGTGGCCTGCTGCTGGCCATGAGTGTTCCAGCCAGCGCCGCAGTCGACGCCAAACTGCTCGACATGCTGAAGGCTAACGGTTCCATTACCAACGCGCAGTACAGCGAACTGCAAGCCGAACTGGCCCGGGATCAGAAAGAACAGCAAATCGCCCGTCAGGCTCAACAAGAGACCAACGAGCAGATCGCGGCTACCGCAAAGAAAACCGAAGCACTGAGCACCTTCGACCAGAAGCTGGCGTGGGCCGCCAAGACCCAGTTCAAGGGTGACGTGCGTTTCCGTCAGGAAACGGTCAAGAACGATGGCGTATCGAACACCGGTGACCAGGATCGTCAACGTATTCGTGTCCGCCTGGGTGCCTACACCGCAATCAACCCGCAAGTGGACACCGGCATCCGTATTGCCACCGGCAGCGACAACGACTCTCGTTCCACCAACCAGAGCCTGGATGGCAACTTCACCAAGAAGGATATCTGGCTGGACCAGGGTTACGTCGACTACCACCCTGATGCCATCAAGAACCTGCACCTCGTTGGCGGCAAGATGCCACAGCAATGGGTGAGCATGGGCGACATCATCTGGGATAGCGACATCAGCCCGGAAGGTCTGGCACTGACTTACAAATACCCGCTGGGCGGCAGCACCGAGCTGTTCGGTAGCGCCGGCCACTACACCCTCAAGGACAACGTCGACGGCGAAGGCAAGCAGTTCCGTCACGACCTGCGTCTGTACGCAGGCCAGTTGGGCGCGCGCTTCGCAATCACCGACAACCTGAAAATGACCCTGGGCGGCAGTCTCTACGCTTACGACAACGACAACGACATCAACAATACGTGTGCCGCGAACACCTGCCGACTGGCCATTAACGGCAACACGGCGAACGAACAATTCAAACTGTACGAAGGCTTTGGTCAGCTCGACATCGGCGGCCTGCCAATGCCGTTGTCGATCTACGGTCAAGTCGTCAACAACGACGATGCCAGCAACGATCAGGACATGGGCTGGCTGGCCGGTGTCAAGACCAACGTCTTCGGCTTCGGCGTGGACTACAACTATCGCGACGTACAGCGTAACGCAGTGGTCGGCGCCTTCACCGACTCCGACTTCGCCAACGGTTTCACCGGTTCGCGCGGCAGCAAGTTGAAAGTGAGCTACGAGATCGACAAGAACTTCGCCCTCGGCGCGACCTACTTCATGGCTGATTCCGACTACACCAACGCCACCCTGCGGGACTCGAAAATCAACACCCTGCAACTGGATGCCGAAGCCAAGTTCTAATCCCTGCGACACGGCCCGGGCAAGGAAGCCCGGACTGCTTTTACAAACTCGCGTGGCTGTATCGGTCCCCATCATCCGTCCGATATCGCCACGCGAGTTTTTTTGTGCAAAAAAAAGATCGCAGCCTGCGGCAGCGCCTACCTGGGATTACGTAACCCTGTAGGAGCTGCCGCAGGCTGCGATCTTTTACATCGAACTCAGCGCTTGCGCAGAATCACGCTACCAATCGAGTAACCGGCGCCGAACGAGCTGAGCACCGCCAGCGAACCGGCAGCCAGATCATCCTGATTCTTATGGAACGCAATCACCGAACCTGCAGAGCTGGTATTGGCGTACGTATCGAGAATCACCGGCGCTTCTTCTTCGGTGGCTTCGCGGCCCAGCAGTTTCTTCACGATCAAGTGGTTCATGCTGAGGTTGGCCTGGTGCAGCCAGAAGCGCTTCACGTCGCCGACATTGAGCTGGTTCTCTTCCAGGTGCACACCGATCAGCTCGGCAACCATCGGGCAGACTTCCTTGAACACCTTGCGGCCTTCCTGCACGAACAGTTTGTCCTTGGTGCCGATGCCCTCTTCCGCCGCGCGGTTGAGGAAGCCGAAGTTGTTGCGGATGTTGTTGGAGAACTTGGTCAACAGCTTGGTGCTGACCACGTCGAATTGATACTTGGACGTCGCCAGGTCGGCGCGTTCGATGATCACCGCGGTGGCCGCGTCGCCGAAGATGAAGTGGCTGTCGCGGTCACGAAAGTTCAGGTGACCGGTGCAGACTTCCGGGTTGACCATCAGCACTGCCCGGGCCTGGCCCAGTTGCACGCTGTTGGCGGCCGCCTGGATACCGAAAGTCGCCGAGGAGCAGGCGACGTTCATGTCGAAACCGAAACCCTGGATGCCCAGCGCTTCCTGGACTTCGATGGCGATGGCCGGGTAGGCACGTTGCAGGTTGGAGCAGGCAACGATCACGCCGTCGATGTCGGCGGCGGTTTTGCCGGCGCGCTGCAAGGCTTGTTCGGCCGCGCCGATGGCCATCTGGCACAGGACCGACCATTCGTCGTTCGAGCGCTCCGGCAGGCGTGGCGCCATGCGTTGCGGGTCGAGAATGCCGTCCTTGTCCATGACAAAACGGCTTTTGATGCCGGAGGCTTTTTCGATAAACGCGGCGCTGGATTCGGTCAATGCCTCGACTTCGCCACGGGCGATGGCGTCGGCGTTGTCGGCGTTGAACTGCGCGACGTAAGCGTTGAAAGACTGCACCAGCTCTTCATTGGAAATGCTGTTGGCCGGGGTGTACAGGCCGGTGCCGCTGATGACGACGTTATGCATGGTCGTTTCTCTAATCTGTTCAGGCAGAAAGCGTTGGCACCGACGTACCAACACATAAAGGGTCTGCTCCCGTCATGGGACGCATACCTGACATCGCTTTATTCCGAACCGCTTGTGCCAGTGAAGGCTCAAAACCGCGGGACCGGCGTTTATAGGCGCGAAGTTTGCCATAAACGTTGGGTTTTGGCCCTACTTGCGAGATGACAAACCTGTAGGAGCCGGCTTGCTGGCGATGAACGATAACGCGGTCAATCTGAGACACCGCGTCGATCCCATCGCCAGCAAGCCGGCTCCTACAGGCCTATGGTTCGACCTGGGTCCATTGTTTGTTCAGGCGCTTGTCGGAAATCGGCACTTTGGTCCCCAGTTGCTGGGCGAACAGCGAAACCCGGTATTCCTCCAGCCACCAGCGATACAACTCAAGCTGCGGATCACGCTTGCCTTCCTGGGCGTGCTTGCCAGCGCGGGTCTGGTATTGGGTCCAGAGACCGGACAACTCACCGCTCCAGACCCGATCCTTCTGCACCTGCGCCCCGAGTTTCTCGAAGCGCTGTTCGATGGCTTTGAGGTATCGCGGCAGCTCCTTGAGCCACTGCATCGGCGTTTCGCGGACAAACCCCGGATACACCAGATGACTGAGCTGCTGCTTGATGTCATTCAACGCCACGGCCTGCGCCAGATCGATCTTGCCCTTGAAGCGTTTTTGCAGGCCGTGCCAGAGCTTGAGAATTTCCAGGGTCAGCTTCGCCAGCCGCTCGGAATGCTCGGTCCAGCTGCCGCGCTTGCGTTCGGCCAGCGCCGCCAATCCAGCGCCATCACGCGGCAACGGGTCTTCGCCGTCGAGGATGCAGCTGTCGAGACTGGCCAGCAGAATGTCTTCCACCAGACTGTCGACACGGCCCATGTCGCGGTACATCAGGCCCAGTTCGGTCAGCCCCGGCAACTTGCCGCGCAGGAACTTCGCCGGTTCCGCCAGTTGTTGCATCAGCAAGCGCTGCAACGCGCGGCGATGCTGGAACTCGGCTTCAGCCGGCGTCGAGAACCGCCCTTCCTTGACCGTGCCGGCCTCTTCCACCAGCGCCGGATAGACCGTCATCGACAGCCCGGCAATCTTCTGTTGAGTCTTTTCCGCCACGGCGGCGAAGACTTTCGCCTCGACCGGCTGCTGACTTTTCGCGGTCTGCGGCACCGCCAAAGCAGCCTGGCTCGCTTCAGCAAATCGAGCGGTCAGTTCCGCCAGATCACGTCCTTCGCCCAGGAACTTGCCCTGGCCGTCGACGATTTCCAGGTTCATCCGCAAATGGCTTTCAACCTGCTGCGCCGCTTCAGCCCAGGCTTCGTCGCTGACGCGGGCGCCGGTCATGCGCAGCAGTTCACGGCCCAGCGCCTGAGGCAAAGAGCCCTCGGCAAAAGTCATGCGCTGCAACGCCGCTTTGACGAAGTCCGGCACCGGCACGAAATTCTTGCGCAACGCCTTGGGCAGGTTGCGCACCAGCGCGATGCACTTGGCCTCGATGAGGCCCGGCACCAGCCATTCCAGTCGCTCCGGTGGCAGCATCGGCAGCAACGGCGCCGGCACGCGCAGGGTCACGCCGTCGCGCGGATGATTCGGTTCGAAGTGGTAACTGAGCGCCAGTTCCAGATCACCGATGTGCAAGGTGTCCGGGTAATGTGCGGCGGTGACTTCACTGGCCTCACGGGCCAATACGTCTTCTTCGCGCATGATCAGCAACTGCGGATCTTTCTGGCTGTTGACCCGGTACCAGCTGTCGAAGGTCGCGGTCTGGTGAATCTCCGCCGGCAGTCGCGCATCGTAGAAGGCGAACAGCGTTTCTTCATCGGCCAGAATGTCGCGGCGACGGGCCTTGGCTTCCAGTTCGTCGAGTTGCTCCAGCAGTTGCTTGTTGGCTGTCAGGCATTTGGCCTTTGACTGAATCTCGCCACGCACCAGCGCTTCACGAATGAACAGCTCGCGGGAGACCACCGGATCGACCGGCCCGTAATGTACCGGCCGGCGGCCGACCACGATCAGCCCGAACAAGGTGATCTGCTCGAACGCCACGACCTGTCCGCGCTTCTTCTCCCAATGGGGTTCGAAGTGGTTTTTCTTGATCAGGTGCCCGGCGAGCGGCTCGATCCAGTCGGCATCTATCTTGGCGACCATGCGCGCGTAGAGCTTGGTGGTTTCCACCAGTTCGGCGGTCATCAACCATTGCGGACGCTTCTTGCCGAGGCCCGATGAAGGATGAATCCAGAACCGCCGCTGACGGGCGCCGAGGTAATCGCCGTCTTCGGTTTTCTGGCCGATCTGGCTCAATAATCCGGACAACACGGCTTTGTGCAGTTTCGGGTAGTCCGCCGGATCTTTGTTGAGGCTCAACTGCATGTCGCGGCAGATCAGGCTCAACTGGCGATGAGAGTCGCGCCACTCGCGCAGACGCAGGTAATTCAGGAAATTCTTGCGGCACCAGTTACGCAGCGGGCTCGCTGTCAGCGCCTGGCGCTGTTCTTCAAAACCACGCCACAGATTGACCAGCCCGGCGAAGTCCGAGTCCACGTCCTTCCATTGGGCGTGGGCCTGATCCGCCGCTTGTTGGCGCTCCGGCGGCCGTTCACGCGGGTCTTGAATCGACATGGCGCTGGCGACGATCAGCACTTCCTGCAAGCTGCCCAGTTTCGCCGCCTCCAGCAGCATGCGGCCCATGCGCGGATCCACCGGCAGGCGCGCCAATTGGCGACCGAGCGGGGTCAGCTGGCTGTTGCGGTCCACCGCGGAGAGTTCTTGCAGCAGGTTGAAACCGTCGCTGATGGCCTTGCCATCCGGCGGCTCGATAAACGGGAAATCGGTGATCTCGCCAAGGCGCAGATGCAGCATCTGCAAAATTACCGCCGCGAGGTTGGTCCGCAGGATCTCCGGATCGGTAAATTCCGGGCGACCGAGGAAATCCTCTTCGCTGAACAGCCGCACGCAGATGCCCGGTTCGACCCGTCCGCAACGACCTTTACGCTGGTTGGCGCTGGCCTGGGAAATGGCCTCGATGGGCAAGCGTTGGACCTTGGCCCGATAGCTGTAGCGGCTGATGCGCGCGGTACCGCTGTCGATCACGTAACGAATGCCTGGCACGGTCAACGAGGTTTCCGCGACGTTGGTCGCCAGCACCACGCGACGCCCCGGGTGCGACTGGAAAATCCGCTGCTGTTCGGCTGGCGATAGTCGCGCATACAGCGGCAGGATTTCGGTGTGTTTGAGCTGGGCCTTGCGCAACATGTCGGCAGCGTCGCGAATCTCGCGCTCGCCGGGCAGGAACACCAGCACATCGCCGGGGCTCTTGCGTTCGCTGCGTTCGAACGCAGCGATTTCGTCGAGCGTGGCCAGGATCGCCTGGTCTACGGTCAGGTCATCCTCGACACGGTTGCCCTCTTCGTCCTGCTCCAGGGTCAACGGGCGATACCAGGTTTCCACCGGGAAGGTGCGGCCGGAGACCTCAACGATCGGCGCATCGTCGAAGTGCTTGGAAAAGCGCTCCAGGTCGATGGTCGCCGAGGTGATGATGACTTTCAGGTCCGGGCGACGTGGCAGCAGGGTTTTCAGGTAGCCGAGCAGGAAGTCGATGTTCAGGCTGCGTTCGTGGGCTTCGTCGACGATGATCGTGTCGTAGCGTTCGAGGTAGCGGTCGTTCTGGGTTTCCGCCAGCAGGATGCCGTCGGTCATCAGTTTGATCAGGGTATTGGAATCGCTCTGATCCTCGAACCGCACCTGATAGCCGACCAGCGCGCCCAGCGGCGTCGCCAGTTCTTCGGCAACCCGGCTCGCGACGCTGCGCGCCGCGATTCGACGCGGTTGGGTGTGGCCGATCAGGCCATGCTGGCCGCGACCGATTTCCAGGCAGATTTTCGGCAACTGGGTGGTTTTACCCGAGCCGGTTTCGCCAGCGATGATCAGCACCTGATGCTTGAGCAGCGCTTCCTTGATTTCGTCGCGCTTGGCGGCGATCGGCAGGCTGTCGTCGTAACGAATCACCGGCAGGCTGGCACGCCGCGCCAGCACCTGATCACAGGACGCCTGCATGCGCGTCACCCACTGGGCGAGCTTGGCCTCGTCGGGTTTCTTGCGCAGCTCAAGCAACTGCCGCCGCAGCCGGTGGCGGTCGGCGAGCATGGCGTGATCGAGGTTTTTCAGCAGTTTGTCGATGGAAGGCGATTCGTCAGTCATCAGGTACGCAATAAGTCGTCTAGTGGCGCAGGGGGCGGATTGTCGCAGATTTAAGGGACGAACGAGATCCCTTGTAGGAGCCGGCTTGCTGGCGATGGCAGTGTGACAGCCACATCGTGAGCGCCTGTCAGGACGCCATCGCCAGCAAGCCGGCTCCTACAAGGGGTGTGGGGTTATTCGTTATCAAGGCCCTTGCGTCGATAAGGGAACACATCGATCACCTTGCCGCCGCGAATGGCTTCCTGAAGGCTTTTCCAGTAATCGGCGTTGTACAACTCGCCATGCAGCTGATCGAACAAGCGTCGCTGACCGGCATCGGCGAACAGGAACGGCGGAAACTCCTCGGGGAACACATCCAGCGGCCCGATCGAATACCACGGTTCGGACGCCATCTCGTCTTCCGGCGTGCGCGGTTGCGGGATGTGGCGGAAGTTGGCTTCGGTCAGGAAGCAGATCTCGTCGTAGTCATAAAACACCACACGACCGTGACGGGTGACGCCGAAGTTTTTCAGCAGCATGTCGCCCGGAAAGATGTTCGCCGCCGCCAGTTGCTTGATCGCCAGGCCGTAATCTTCCAGCGCCTCGCGCACCTGCGCCTCGTTGGCGTTTTCCAGGTACAGGTTCAACGGCGTCATCCGCCGCTCGGTCCAGCAGTGTCGGATCAACACGGTGTCGCCCTCCACCGAAACCGTGGACGCGGCCACCTCCAGCAATTCTTCCAGGCACGCCGGGTCGAACTTGCTCAGCGGGAAACGGAAGTCGGCGAACTCCTGGGTATCGGCCATGCGCCCGACCCGGTCGACACTTTTCACCAGACGGTACTTTTCGATCACCGTCGCGCGGTCGACGTTTTTCGACGGCGAGAAACGGTCCTTGATGATTTTGAATACGGTGTTGAACCCCGGCAGGGTGAACACGCTCATGACCATGCCGCGCACACCGGGGGCCATGATGAACTGGTCGTCGGTGTTGGCCAGGTGGTTGATCAGCGCCCGGTAGAACTCGGATTTACCGTGTTTGTAGAAACCGATCGAGGTGTACAACTCGGCGATGTGCTTGCCCGGCAGAATGCGCCGCAGGAACCCGATGAACTCCGCCGGCACCGGCACGTCGACCATGAAGTACGAACGGGTGAACGAGAAGATGATCGACACATCGGCTTCATCGGTGATCAACGCATCGATCTGAATCCCCCGCCCTTCGCGGTGCAGCAGCGGAATCACCAGCGGCCACTGCTCCTCCCGGGTGAAAATTCGGCCCACCAGGTACGCGCCTTTGTTGCGATAGAGCACCGAGGAAAACAGCTCGACGTTCAGTTCCGGGTCTTTGCAGACCCAATCCGGCAGGTTCTCGCGCAGTTGAGCTTCGAGACGGCGAAGATCGCCCGCCAGGTCGGCGTAATCCTCGCTGAAACGGTAGTCGGCAAAAATGCTTGCCAGCATGTCGGACAGCTTGCCCTGAGGCTTGTACGTACGGGTCTGTGCGGCGCGTGCCCGACGCAGGCTCGGCCGGGTGGTGTGGATGAACATGCAGCCGTCGCTGATCAGGTCATGGCTGAACAGCCCGCAGAAGATCGAGTTGTACCAGGTCTCGGACAGTTCATCGTCGAAGCGCAGGTCGATCAGGCTGATGTAGGCACTTTTGACCAACGGCCAGCAGCTGACATCCAGGGTATCGGCGTCGAACGCGATGCGCAGCCGGTCGACCGTTTCGCTGACCTTTTCTTCGTAGAGGTTGATCCGCGCCGCCGAGGCGACTTGCGCCTCCTGCCACTTGGCCTGCTCGAAGCGCGCCCGGGCGCCGTCGGTGATTTGCCGGAAATGCTCGCGGTAATCGTCAAAGCCATCGAGGATCATTCGGGCGATGTCGGCGGCTGGCCATTGCTGCGGCATGGTGAGACCTCTGCGGGAATTCGGAAGGCCTGAGCTTAGCCAGTGAACCGGGTGCAGGAGAAGTCTAATTTCGGTCCGATAACGAATGAATCGCTCATGGGCGCAGTTTTTTTCAAAGTTTTTTTAATTGACCGTTCGGTCAGCAAGCAATCTCACAAGTCACCCTCCACCACTTAATCGATTCATCTACAGCCCTCTGATTATCAGGCGTACGGATCCAATCCACGGTCAGGCAGATGTCAGTCACCTGGCTTTCTGCTTTTTCCTGAAAACCTGCCCGCCTGAAAAGTGCTCTCGAACTGGTCTTATCAAGGTAATGGCATTTTGATATATAGCCCGCGTTCACCCGCCTAAAAACAAGATCCTCGGTCCACGAGGACTACCTCTAAAAATGCCCAAGGAGCACATAAGATGCCTATAAGGAACATGCGCATAGGTTTGCGCGCGAGCTTGAGTTTTGCTGTGCTTGCCAGCCTGTTGGTGCTAGTCGGGCTGTTCGGCCTGGGTCAGATGGCGACCCTGCGCGAAAGTGCATCGGTCATCGAGGAATCGTGGATGCCGAGCATCGAGAGCATCCATGACAGCGCGTCCAACATCGCCACCATCCGCCTGGAATCGTTGCGGCTGAGGACCAGCAGCCAGAGCGCCGTACAGGAAAAGAGTAGAGGCATCATCAACGCTCAACGCCAGGAGTTGCTCAAGCGTCTCAACGATCACTCTTCCCTGCTGTCAAGCGATCAGGAACGGGTCATGCTGGACAGCCTGAAGGCCGCCGCTGCCAAGTACCTGTCGCTCGTCGACCAGATTTTTGCCCACATCGACGCCGGCCATAGTGGCCAGGCTTACGATCAAATCAACCATGAACTGAGTCTGCAGGGCATCGTGCTGGATAAAGTCCTGGAGTCGATGATCAGTTTCAATCAGCAAGGCGCCGATGCCGCCGCCGACGCGGCTGCATTGATGTATCAGCGTGCGCAATGGATCGTCGGCAGCATCATCGTGACGGCGCTGATCGCTACATTGCTACTGGCCTGGTTGCTGACGCACAGCATCACCGCGCCGATCAATCAAGCGCTGAACGTCGCGCGCCGGATTGCCTCGGGCGACCTCAGCGGGAAGATTGTCAGTGAGGGCAAGGACGAAGCCGCGCAATTACTCGGGGCTCTGGCCGACATGCAGGACAACCTGCGCACCACCATTCGCGGCATCAGCGACTCGGCGCGGCAACTGGCGTCTGCTGCAGAAGAGATGAGTTCGGTGATGGAGGAAAGCACCCGCGGCCTGCAACAGCAGAACGATCAGATCGAGATGGCCGCCACCGCCGTCACCGAAATGAGCACTGCGGTGGACGAAGTCGCCGCGAATGCCGTGTCCAGCGCCGAAGCCTCCCAGGCGTCGAACGAAGACAGCAAGCACGGCCACGTTCAGGTCAGCGAAACCATCACCTCGATCCAGGGCCTGGTCAGCGAAGTGCTTGGCGCGTCGGAACAGGCCAAGGGCCTTGCGGCTCAAGCACAGGACATCAGCAAGGTGCTGGAGGTCATTCGCGGGATCGCCGGGCAAACCAACCTGCTGGCGCTCAACGCCGCCATCGAAGCCGCCCGCGCCGGCGAGGCCGGACGCGGCTTTGCCGTGGTCGCCGATGAAGTGCGCTCGCTGGCGCAACGCACCCAGAACTCCACCGAAGAAATCGAGCTGATGATCAACAACATCCAGCACGGCACCGGGGCCACGGTCAGCGCGTTGCAAAGCAGTGCCGAACACGCCGGCCAGACCTTGCGCCGGGCCAACAGTGCCGGCAGCGCCCTGGAGAAAATCACCGCATCGATCTCGCAGATCAACGAACGCAACCTGGTCATCGCCAGCGCCGCCGAACAGCAAGCGCTGGTGGCACGCGAAGTCGATCAGAACCTGGTCAACATTCGCGATCTCTCGACCCAGACGGCCGCCGGTGCCACTCAGACTTCCGCCGCCAGCCAGGAACTGTCGCGGCTGGCGGTCGACCTCAACGGCCTGGTAACGCGCTTCATAATTTGATGCCGGTTTTTCGGTTGCCATAGGCAAGGCTCTCGGCAACACTCTCGTCCCCATCAAGGAAGGAGTGCGCCGTGAGCCCTGTCGATACCATTCGTTTACTGTCGCTGGCGGCCATCTGGGGTGCGAGCTTTCTGTTCATGCGCATCATCGCCCCGGTGATTGGCAGCATCCCCACGGCGTTTTTCCGCGTCTCGATTGCGGCGGTGGGGTTGCTGGTGATTCTTGGGCTGATGCGCATCAGCTGGGATTTCAAAGGCAAACTGAAAACCGTGATGCTGCTCGGGGTGATCAACTCCGGGATTCCGGCGACCCTCTATTCCGTGGCGGCCCAGGTGCTGCCGGCCGGTTATTCGGCAATCTTCAACGCCACCACGCCATTGATGGGCGTGTTGATCGGCGGGCTGTTCTTCAGTGAAAGGCTCACTGCCGCCAAGCTGGGCGGGGTATTCCTCGGCCTGTTCGGCGTGGGCATCCTGACCCGTGCCGGCCCGGTGGCGTTCGACCTGCAACTGCTGATGGGCGCCCTCGCTTGCCTGCTCGCCACCACCTGTTATGGCTTCGCCGGCTTCCTTGCTCGCCGCTGGCTCGATCAGGCCGGTGGTCTCGACAGCCGTCTTTCGGCACTGGGCAGCATGCTTGGGGCGACCTTGTTTCTGTTGCCGCTGTTCGGTTACAGCGTGATCAGCCAGCCACCGGCGAGCTGGGGCGGTTGGGACGTGTGGTTGTCGTTGCTGGGGTTGGGGCTGGGCTGCACGGCGTTGGCGTACATCGTTTACTTCCGCTTGCTCAGCTCGATCGGGCCTTTGAAATCGATGACAACGACGTTCTTGATTCCACCGTTCGGGGTGTTGTGGGGGGCGTTGTTGCTGGATGAGCCGCTGTCGATGGCGCACGTTTATGGCGGGGTGTTGATTGCGCTGGCGTTGTGGTTGGTGTTGAAACCTTCAGTGATGAAGAAGGTTGAGGTGGCAGTCCGGTAGTTGTGCGGTGATGCAAATGCCGCCATCGCGAGCAGGCTCGCGATGGCGGCGGGCCGCTCTAAGAGCGGAGCCGCCATCCCCCCAAAAATGGATATGTCCCCCCCTTCACCCGGTCTTACGAAAAACAAACACCAGACCAACAATGATCAACACCATCCCAAGCATGCTCAACAGCGCCAGCCGATTGCCGAAAAACAGGTAATCCATCACCGCCGTCACTGCCGGCACCAAATAGAACAGACTGGTGACATTCACCAGATTACCCCGTGCAATCAGCCGATAAAGCAACAGCGTCGCCAGCACCGACACCACCAACCCCATCCACAACACCGGCACGACAAAGCCACTGCTGTGCTCGAAGTGAAAGGGCTGGAACGGCACGAAGACCCCGCACAGCAACAATCCCGCAAGGTACTGCACAGGCAATGTGCCAAGAGGATTATCAGTGATGCGCTTTTGCATGATCGAACCTAACGTCATGCTCGCCAACGCCAGCAAACCGAAGAACATCCCCGCCAGCGACATGCCCGCCAGACCGATGCCCTGATACACCACCATGATCAAGCCCGCCAATCCCAGCGTCAGACCGAACATCCGGCTGGCTGAGCGCTGCCGCTCCATGATCACTACCGTGAGAATCGGCTGCACGCCCATGATCGTGGCCATTACCCCCGGCGTAACTTTCAGGTCCAGGGCCAGCAGATAGAAAATCTGATAAGCCCCCAACAACACCACACCCGTGGCCATTGCATACAGCATCGGTTTGCCACGCTTGGGCAGTTTCAGCTTGAGCAACGGCACCAGCAGCACCAACCCACACAGCGCGATGGCAAAGCGAATCAGCAGAAACGCGAAGGGTGACGCGTGGGCCAGCCCCCATTTGGAGAAGATCGCCCCGCTGCTCCACAGCAGGACGAACAGGCTCGTGGACGCCGCCGCGAGCGCGGATTTTTTCGAAAGGACAAACATGAAGACCACCTGTAGTCAGGCAAAAAGCCAACTCAGCCGAGGCTGAAATCCAGTAGTTTTTTCAGGCAGGCTCGGGGCACAGCAAAAAGAAGCTGATCAGCCCGAAACGCCAACGCCCGGCGGTGATACGACTGCGTACACCGGCGTGCTACGGACAGGTGGGGGGTAATGACTGATCTGCGCAGGCTGCTGATTCCCGCACGGCACGACGCCAGCGTTGACCGCTGAATCGACTACCGCGTTGATGTGGGATGCAGGCATGGGCTGATCTTTTCTGATGGGGTGGACGGTGAGTTGGAAATCACCGAGCGCCGACTATAACCAGTGGGTGACATGGATTGCAATGACTTGGCCAAAGGTGCTCAGAGACAGTCAGCGACGCCTTCTGGAAATACTTGCGAAGGGGATCGAAGGCGAAGAACCTGACGTGCTCGCCGGGCGCCGATGAAATTCGGGGCAAAAAAAACCGCTCGAAAGGAGCGATTTTTTCATTTGAAAATCGAATCACCCAAACAACCAATACCCCAACAACGTCAACACCAGCACCGCCAGCACCGGCCGCAACACGCGATACGCCTTGGGATTGCGACGCTTCCACCGCTTGACCACACCACTGACCTTGTCACTGGAACTCTTGCTCCAGGCATAAGCCTTGTTGATCCCGCCAACCCGCTCATCGTCGAGGTTTTGCGGTGCCGTGGCGCGACCGAGCAGGCCGCTGATCGAGCGGTTGATCCGGGTCATGATGCGGTTGCTCAATGGACGTTCGACGTCGCAAAACAAAATGACCCGAGTCTTCTCGGTTTCGTTCTTGACCCAGTGCACATACGTCTCGTCGAACATCACATCCTCACCGTCACGCCAGGCGTACACCTGACCGTCGACGAAAATGCGGCAATCGTCGGAATTCGGGGTCGACAGCCCCAAGTGATAGCGCAAGGAACCGGCAAATGGATCGCGGTGCGGGTTGAGATGACTGCCGCCGGGCAACAGCGCAAACATGGCGCCTTTGACGTTGGGGATGCTGCTGACGAGGGCCACGGTTTTCGGGCACAGCGCTTCGGCGGATGGCAGGGGTTTGTCGTACCACTTGAGGTAGAAGCGCTTCCAGCCTTTCTTGAAGAACGAGCCAAATCCGGCGTCGTTGTTTTTCTCGGCGGCGCGAATGTAACCCTCGTCGAACAGGTGCATCGCTTCGTCGCGAATGACTTCCCAATTGTCCTTCAGCACGTCCAGTTCGGGGAATTTGCTGCGGTCCAGGTAAGGCCTGGAGGGCACGCTGGAGAACAGGTACATCAAGGCGTTATAAGGCGCGAACAGCGCGGAGTGGTTGACGAACTGACGCAGGGCCGGCAAACGCGCCTTGCCGCGCAAATGCACATAAAGCGTACTGCCCAAGAACAGCAGCAACAGCGACGCCTTTGCGGCAAAGGAAAAGGTCATCAACAACTCCTTGAGAAAAAACAACTCTGCACAACGCCATTTACCCGACGTTGCAGTTGGCCATGATAAACACTACCGGCCTCGGGAAAAACCCGCCTGACTCAACATTCACTGTTAAGGATTGTGCAATAAAGCACTTCTTATCATAAGTCTCCTGAACGGGGGCTGACCTGAATCAACCCCTACCGCAAGGTCAAAAGATCGCAGCTTGCGGCCGCTCCTACTGCTGATTCTCCTGCTCGGTAAACAAGTCACTGAACAGCATGCTCGACAGGTAGCGTTCGCCAGAATCAGGCAGGATCACCACGATCGTCTTGCCCTGCATTTCCGGGGTTTCCGCCAGGCGTACGGCCACGGCCATGGCAGCACCACACGAGATACCGCACAAAATCCCCTCTTCCTGCATCAGGCGCAGGGCCATGGCCTTGGATTCATCGTCGGTCACCAGTTCGACACGGTCCACCATCGACAGGTCCAGGTTCTTCGGTACAAAACCGGCGCCGATTCCCTGGATCTTGTGCGGACTCGGTTTGATCTCTTCACCGGCCAGTTTCTGTGTAATCACCGGCGAAACCACCGGTTCAACCGCCACGGAAAGAATCGGTTTACCCTGGGTATTCTTTATATACCGCGAAACACCGGTAATGGTTCCGCCCGTTCCAACGCCCGCCACCAGCACATCGACTGCGCCATCGGTGTCATTCCAGATTTCCGGACCAGTGGTTTTCTCGTGGATGGCAGGGTTGGCGGGGTTCTCGAACTGCGCCGGCATGAAGTAGAGGGACGGGTCGCTGGCGACGATCTCCGCGGCCTTTTCGATCGCGCCCTTCATGCCTTTGGCCGGCTCGGTCAGCACCAGTTCGGCGCCCAGCGCCTTGAGCACTTTGCGACGCTCAATGCTCATGGACGCTGGCATGGTCAGCATCAGCTTGTAGCCTCGTGCAGCGGCGACGAACGCCAGACCAATGCCGGTATTGCCGGAAGTGGGCTCGACGATGGTCATGCCTGGCTTGAGTTTGCCGGTGCTTTCGGCGTCCCAGATCATGTTCGCTCCGATCCGGCACTTGACCGAATAACCGGGATTGCGCCCCTCGATCTTGGCCAGGATGGTCACGCCACGCGGAGCGATGCGATTGATCTGCACCAGCGGTGTATTGCCGATGGAATGGGCGTTGTCAGCAAAAATACGGCTCATGGCTGGGTCCTTATGCAGCGTTGAATTAGCCCTTCACGGTATGCCTGTTGCCCGTGGTCGTCCAGTCAGGTCGAACGTCCGCTGACCACCGCAGTCAATGGTTTTACATCGCTGGAGATTTGCCATCATGAAACGTCGATACAGCTGGCCCCTGTGGATCCTCGTCGGCCTCGTTGTGCTACTGATTACGTTGCATGTTGCCCTGCCCTACATGGTGCGTGACTACCTGAACGACAAGCTCGCCGACATGGGCGACTACCGCGGACAGATCACCGACGTAGACCTGGCTCTGTGGCGAGGCGCCTACAAAATCAACGGGCTGAAAATCGTCAAGGTCGATGGCAAGGTCCCGGTGCCGTTCGTCACTGCGCCGTTGATCGACCTTTCTGTCAGCTGGCATTCGCTCTTGTACGACCACGCGGTGGTGGCCAAGGTGCAGTTCTTCAACCCCGAAGTGAACTTCGTCGATGGCGGCGCCAACAAGCAAAACTCGCAGACCGGCCAGGGCACCGACTGGCGTGCGCAATTGAGCAAACTGGCACCGATCACCCTGGACGAAGTAAGAATCTTCGATGGCAAGATCAGTTTCAGAAATTTCAATTCCAAGCCGCCCGTCAACATGAATGCGACCCAGGTCAACGCCAGCATTTATAACCTGACCAACGTCGTCGACAAGGAAGGCAAGCGCGACGCACGCTTCGATGGCAAAGCGCTGCTACTGGGGCACGCCCCACTGGAAACCACCGCGACCTTCGATCCGCTGAGTAATTTCGAGGATTTCCAGTTCCGCCTGCGCGCCAGGGACATTGAACTCAAACGCATGAACGACTTCGCCTCGGCCTATGGCAAGTTCGATTTCAATGCCGGGCACGGTGATGTGGTCATTGAAGCGCAAGCGAAAAAAGCCCAATTGACCGGCTACATCAAACCGCTCCTGAAGGATGTCGACGTTTTCAACTGGCAGCAGGACGTAGAGAACAAGGACAAAGGGCTGTTCCGGTCGATTTGGGAGGCCATTGTCGGCGGCTCCGAAACCGTGCTGAAAAACCAGGGCAAGAACCAGTTTGCGACTCGGGTGGAACTGAGCGGCAACGTACATCGGCAAGATATCAGCGCGTTCCAGGCGTTTTTGCAGATTTTGCGTAATGGTTTTGTCCAGGCATTCAATGCCCGGTATGAGCGGCCCAAGCCGGAGGCCGGTTAAGACTGGTCAGCCCCGAAACCGAGTCAAGATGTGACGCCCCATTCAGAGACTGAATAAGCCGTCTGCGTTCACAGTCGACCGGGCAGCGCGTTATAGTCGGGTACTACAACTATTGCGCCCCGCCCTGCCCGTCAGGTCGGCGTTTACCGTTCGAGGATTAGCAGATGAAGTTCGAAGGCACCCAGGCCTACGTCGCCACCGATGACCTGAAGCTGGCGGTCAACGCCGCCATCACCCTGGAGCGTCCGCTGCTGGTCAAGGGCGAGCCAGGCACCGGCAAGACCATGCTGGCCGAACAGCTGGCGGAGTCCTTCGGCGCCAAGCTGATCACTTGGCATATCAAATCCACCACCAAGGCGCATCAGGGCCTGTACGAGTACGACGCGGTCAGCCGCCTGCGCGATTCGCAGCTGGGCACGGAAAAGGTCCACGACGTTCGCAATTACCTGAAAAAGGGCAAGCTCTGGGAGGCTTTCGAGTCTGAAGAGCGGGTGATTCTGCTGATCGACGAAATCGACAAGGCCGACATCGAGTTCCCGAACGACCTGCTGCAAGAACTCGACAAGATGGAGTTCTACGTTTACGAGATCGACGAGACCATCAAGGCCAAGAA
Source organism: Pseudomonas sp. SJZ080 (assembly GCF_007828295.1). Lineage (NCBI taxonomy): Bacteria > Pseudomonadati > Pseudomonadota > Gammaproteobacteria > Pseudomonadales > Pseudomonadaceae > Pseudomonas > Pseudomonas sp. SJZ080. The sequence goes on along the minus strand of NZ_VIUK01000005.1, from coordinate 108,782 downwards.
GCGCCCGATCATCATCATTACCTCCAACAACGAAAAAGAGCTGCCGGACGCTTTCCTGCGCCGCTGTTTCTTCCACTACATTGCCTTCCCGGATCGCGTCACGATGCAGCGGATCGTCGATGTGCACTACCCGGACATCAAGAAAGACCTGGTCAGCGAAGCGCTGGACGTATTCTTCGACGTGCGCAAGGTGCCGGGCCTGAAGAAAAAGCCATCGACCTCCGAACTGGTGGACTGGCTGAAGCTGCTGATGGCCGACAACATCGGCGAAGCCGTGCTGCGCGAACGCGATCCGACCAAGGCGATCCCGCCGCTGGCCGGTGCTTTGGTCAAGAACGAACAGGACGTGCAATTGCTTGAGCGTCTGGCGTTCATGAGCCGTCGCGGCACCCGCTAAGAGGCTGATGCCATGCTGCTCAACCTGTTCAATGAAATGCGTGCAGCCAAGGTGCCGGTCTCGGTGCGCGAGCTGCTGGACCTGATCAACGCGCTGAAACAGCGCGTGACCTTCGCCGACATGGACGAGTTCTATTACCTGTCCCGGACGATCCTGGTGAAGGACGAAAAGCATTTCGACAAGTTCGACCGAGCCTTCGGTGCTTACTTCAATGGCCTGGAAAAACTCGACGACCACCTTCAGGCCTTGATTCCCGAAGACTGGTTGCGCAAGGAATTCGAGCGTTCACTGACGGAAGAAGAGCGCGCGGCGATCCAGTCCCTTGGTGGCCTGGACAAGCTGATCGAAGAGTTCAAGAAACGCCTCGAAGAACAGAAAGAACGCCACGCCGGCGGCAACAAATGGATTGGCACCGGCGGCACCAGCCCGTTCGGCTCAGGGGGCTTCAACCCGGAAGGCATTCGGGTCGGCGATGCCGGCAAGCGGCAGGGCAAGGCGGTCAAGGTCTGGGATCAACGCGAATACAAAAACCTCGACGATTCGGTGGAACTGGGCACGCGCAACATCAAGGTTGCCCTGCGCCGGCTGCGTAAATTCGCCCGTCAGGGTGCGGCGGAAGAGCTCGACATCGATGGCACCATCGATCACACCGCTAAAGATGCCGGGTTACTGAACATCCAGATGCGGCCGGAACGGCGCAACACCGTCAAGCTCTTGCTGCTGTTCGACATCGGCGGCTCGATGGATGCGCACGTGAAGATCTGCGAAGAGTTGTTCTCGGCCTGCAAAACCGAGTTCAAGCATCTTGAGTACTTCTACTTCCACAACTTCATTTACGAGTCGGTGTGGAAGAACAACATGCGCCGTACCTCCGAGCGCACCTCGACCCAGGACTTGCTGCACAAGTACGGCGCCGACTACAAAGTGATCTTCATCGGTGACGCCGCCATGGCGCCCTATGAGATCACCCAGGCCGGCGGCAGCGTCGAGCACTGGAACGAAGAAGCCGGGTACGTGTGGATGCAGCGGTTCAAGGAAAAGTACAAGAAGCTCATCTGGATTAACCCGTATCCGAAAGATACCTGGGGCTATACGTCGTCGACCAATATCGTGCGGGATTTGATTGATGACCAGATGTACCCGCTGACATTGCGGGGGTTGGAGGAAGGGATGCGGTTTCTTTCCAAGTAGAGTTGTTCGTTGTCTGTGAAGGCCTCTTCGCGAGCAAGCCCGCTCCTCACAGTTGATCTCCAGCACACACATAATTTGTGTACGACGGAAATCCATGTGGGAGCGGGCTTGCTCGCGATGCTTTTAGCGGTTCAAAAACCGGCGCACCCTCAGGCAATCCAGCGCCACCACTTCCACCCGAGGATTCATGGTGCGCTCTGCTGATCGAGGGCATCGCGAATCCGCCGTACCGCGGCCACCGAACTGGCGTTGTCGCCGTGCACGCACAAGGTGTTGGCCTGCAAATGCAAGGCGCTGCCGTCGCTGGCGGTAAGGTTGTCGCCACGGGCGATGGTCAGCGCCTGTTCAATGATTTTTTCCGGATCGTGATGCACCGCGCCCGGCAGTTGTCGCGAGACCAGCATGCCGGCGCTGTCGTAGGCGCGATCGGCGAAGGCTTCGAACCACAGCGTCACACCGTACTCATCGCCCAATCGCTGTGCGGCACTGTTGTCGCGAGTCGCCATCAGCATCAGCGGCAAAGTCTTGTCATAAGACGCCACGGCTTGCAGGACGGCGCGCAATTGCGCCGGGTTGGCCATCATGTCGTTGTACATCGCGCCGTGAGGTTTGACGTAGCTGACACGCCCGCCTTGCGCCCGGCAAAGACCGTCGAGAGCGCCGATCTGATAATGCAGAATGTCCTGAAGTTCCTGGGCGGCATACGCCATGGAACGACGGCCGAAGCCCACCAGATCCTGATACGCCGGATGCGCGCCAATCCGTACGCCATTGCTCAGGGCCAGGCTGACGGTCTTGCGCATGATGCTCGGGTCGCCGGCGTGAAAGCCGCAGGCGATGTTGGCGCAGTCGATGAAGGGCATGACCTCGGCGTCCAGACCCATGGTCCAGTTGCCGAAACTCTCGCCGATGTCGCAGTTCAATAGCAGGCGGCTCACGGTGAACACTCCTGTAGGTTTTATTCTTTTCAGATGTGGGCAGATTACTGCGCATCCAGTTGTTTGCCACGGGTTTCCGGCAAACTCAACGCCGCAAGAATCACCACCCCGTAGGACACCGCCGCAAACGCTCCGATGCCGACACTCAGTGGCACCTTCTGGCTAAGCAAGCCGATCAACAGCGCGAACAACGCCGCCAGCGCCCGGCCGATGTTGTAGCAAAAGCCCTGGCCCGAGCCGCAAATCCGCGAGGGAAACAGCCCGTAGGAACCGACGATCACCATCGCCAGATAACCACCCGTGCCGAGTACGCTCAAACCGCGCTCGTTTTTCAGAAAAGTCGGAAGCCAGGACGTGATTGCGTAGTAGCCGGGTCGCCCGACTCAAGAGTTTTCGCCTGACCGCGGACAAGCTGTTCACTACCCAGGCATCGATCTCCAGCCGCATCGCCGTGCTCGAAGGCGAACTCGGGGTGAAGCTGTTCCTGCGTGATTCGCGCGGCGTGAGCCTGACGCCCGAAGGCTTGAAAGTGCTCGAATACGCCGAGCAAATGATGGACACCATGCAGGCGCTCAAGCCGTCGATCGAAACCCGATCAAGCAAGGTGGGACGGGTGCGGATCGGCGTCATGGACACGGTGATTCATACCTGGCTGAGCCCGTTGGTGGCGCAGATGACGGATCACTATCCGCTGGTGGAAATCGAGCTGGTGGCCGATACCTCGCACAACCTCTGCGACCAGCTGCAAAAAGGCTTTCTCGACCTGATCCTGCAAACCGATCTGCTACGCCAGGAAAGTGTGCGCAGCCTGGAACTGGCCAGTCACCCGATGGGCTGGATCGCGGCCAGCAACTCGATCTACAACCGCGAGTATTCCGGCGTGGCCGATCTGGCGCGGGAGCGGATCATCACGTATTCGAAAACTCACATCCGCACCAGGAAGCTCTCGCACTGATGCAGGCCAATGGCGTCATGACGCCGCGGCTTAACTGCGTGAACTCGGTGTCGGCGATTACCCGGTTGCTGCGAGACGGTTTCGGCATAGGCGCGTTGCCACCGGTGCTGGTAGCCGAGGAACTGGCGCGGGGGGAACTGACCTTGCTGGCCATCGATCAGCGCCCGCCGGATTTGCAGGTGGTGGTGTCGTGGCGAACCGGGGCGGAATGGGTCGAGGAGATTGTGGCGTTGTGTCAGCACGTGCTGGCGGGGTATGCGCGCAAGGTGGGTGAGCGCTACATCGTTCTGAGCAAACCTTCGGTTAGCTAAATCAAAAGATCGCAGCCTGCGGCAGCTCCTACAGGGTGTACATCATCCCAATGTAGGCGCTGCCGCAGGCTGCGATCTTTTGATCTTTCGCTTAGAGCCCGCGCAAATCCCGCTCTTCAATCGGCCGGCTCTGGCGCAGGCGCTTGCCACCCAGCACCACCCAGTCGATCAGCCGGAACAGGCATTCAATCCCGAACGACAATAACAACGCGCCGCTCATGCCCCAGATCATCGCTTCCGGTGTCAGCAGGATCTGGTAGCTGTAGCCGTTCCAGGCTTCCTTGCGGATATCCGGGTCGGCGGCCAGTACAACCTGCAGGAAACGGATGTACCACGGGCCTTGCATGGCTTGGTATTGCTTATCGAGGGCCAGTTGACGGGTGAGCAGGTTGCTCAGGCTGTCGGCATCGCTGCGAAAAATCGGGTCTTCGCTGGCGCGGTAATGGGCGACCAGGGCCTGCATGTCACCCTTGAAGAATTGATTGGCGGTGCCCTGGAAACCGCTCAGGCCGGCCTGCGCCTCGATCAGGTGGGCTTCGACCCGCTTGGCGTAGTCGTTGATGAACCCCGGCACCTGGACACCGATCAACAGGCCCGCCGCGAACAACACCAGCCGTAGATAACTGAGCAACATGGGAGCGTCCTTTATTCAGTCTTGCCCTGGCTGACGCATTCACCACGTCGCCACAGGCTCCATTGGCCCGGTTCGTAGCGGGTCCAGGTTTCGTTTTCGGTCAGGGGTTCGGTGGCGATCACCGTGACCACATCGTTGGGCGTGGTTTCGGCCTGGAAGTCGACGATCACATCGACATCTTTCAAGCGCGCCGGGCCGAACGGTGCACGGCGGGTAATCTGCGCCAGTTTGGTCGAGCAGTAACAGAACAGCCAATCGCCATCGCTGAGCAGGCAATTGAACACACCTTTGCTGCGGTATTCGGCGCAGGCGGCCACCAGATCGGGCAAAAGCGCTTCGATCTCTACCGGTTCCGGAAACGCTGCGCGCACACGATTGAGCAAATCGCAAAAGGCCGCTTCGCTGTCGGTATCGCCGACCGGGCGGTAAAAGCTTGTGATCGCTTGAAAATCCGCGAGCTGGCCGTTGTGGGCGAAACACCAGTTGCGCCCCCACAGCTCGCGAACGAACGGATGGGTGTTGGACAGGCAGACCTTGCCGACGTTGGCCTGGCGGATGTGCCCGATCACCACCTCGCTCTTGATCGGATAGCGCTGCACCAGGTTCGCGACTTCCGACTCACTGCTGGCCGCCGGGTCCTGGAACAACCGCAGGCCACGGCCCTCATAGAACGCGATGCCCCAACCGTCACGGTGCGGACCGGTACGGCCGCCGCGCTGCATCAGCCCGGTGAAGCTGAACACGATATCGGTCGGCACATTGGCGCTCATGCCCAATAACTCACACATGCTCGGACTCTCTGTAAGGCAGGGGCAAGGTTACAAACGCGGTTCTACGCGCATACGCTGAGGGTTGCTCGGGACCGGCGGGCGACCATAACGGTCATCACCGGCACCGCCGAAGGGATGATCCTCTTCAGGATCGTCGGCCTTGGCCGCCGCCTTGGCAGCCGCCGTCCGTTCCTTGCGCGCATTGGCGGCACGTTCGATCGGGAAGCGGATCGCGACGAACACCAGATAAATGCCGAAGGCGATCATGCCGTACATGAGCAGGTCGGAGACCGCCCGCCAAGCGTTGTTGCCCACCTTGAACGCGAGGTCCAGGGCGGTAATGGCGATGGCAGGGGCGACCTTTTCCTTCACCGGATCGATGATCGTCGGACTGAACAGCAACACGGCGACCAGCAGCCGCAACGGCTCGCGCAGCCAGCGCCACATCCAGCGGGTCATGCGCATCCAGACCAACAGGCAGCCTAAAGCGGCGAAGGCGTAGAGGCCCCAAGCGATCAGATAGTCGTTCTCGGTCATGGTGTCCATGGCAAGGCAGGCAAAGAGGCGCTTATAGTAACGACTTTTCGCACATCAGGCTTGTCCCAATGCCAGTCGGTCAACACTCCGGACCTGTGGGAGCGGGCCCGCTCGCGAAAGCGGCGGGTCAGACAACAGAAATGTTGAATGCGCCGCTCCCACAGGGAACTGTGTAAGGCATCAGGATTTTTCCTGCACCCTGCGAAGCCCCAATTCCGTACATCGTCCGAGAGCCCTTCATGCCCGTATCCGCCAACATCACCAGCGCCCCGATTGCCCGCAAGGCTGAAGGTCCTGACCCGTATGCCTGGCTGCAGGAACGCGACACCGACGCGGTGCTCGATTACCTCAAGGCTGAAAACAGCTACCAGGAAGCGCAAACCGCCGATCAGGCAGGGCTGCGCGAAACCCTGTTCGAAGAGATCAAGGGCCGGATTCTCGAAACCGACCTGTCGCTGCCCTCCCCGTGGGGCCCGTATCTGTATTACACCCGCACCACGGCTGGCGACGAATACGCCCGACACTACCGCTGCCCGCGTCCGGCCGACGACAGCCTGCAGCTCGATGAAGCCCACGAACAACTGCTGCTGGACCCGAACGAACTGGCCAACGGCGGTTTCTTTTCCCTGGGTGCGTTCAGCATCAGCCCGGACCATCAGCGTCTCGCCTACAGCATCGACTCCACGGGCGATGAGATTTACACCCTGTTCGTGAAGGAATTATCCAGCGGCCGCGTCAGCGAACTGGAATTCGCGGACTGCGACGGCAGCATGACCTGGGCCAATGACAGCCTGACGCTGTTCTTCGGCGAACTGGACGACACCCACCGCCCGCACAAACTGTTCCGCTACCGACTGGACGGCACGGCGGCCGAAGAAGTGTTCCACGAGACGGACGGCCGCTTCTTCATGCATTGCTATCGCTCGAGTTCGGAGCAGCAATTGCTGCTGGCGCTGGGCAGCAAGACCACCAGCGAAGTCTGGGTACTCGACGCGTGCCAGCCGCAACAGGCGTTTACCTGCATCGCGCCGAGGGTTGAAGACCATGAGTACGACGTTGATCATGGCGTCCTCGATGGACAATGGACCTGGTTCATTCGCACCAACCGCGACGGCATCAACTTTGCCTTGTACACGGCTGTCGATACTGGCATCGCACCGACGGAAGCCGACTGGCAGAACCTGATTCCCCACAGCGACACCACGATGATCGACGGCATGAGCCTCAACGCCGGAGCCATGAGCCTCAGCCTGCGTGAAGGTGGCTTGCCGATCATCGAAGTCCACCCGCAAGGCTTGCCGAGCTACCGCGTGCAGTTGCCGGATGCGGCCTACAGCCTGCACGTGCAAAACAGCCTGGAATTTGTCAGCGACCGCATCCGCTTGCGTTACGAAGCGCTGAACCGTCCGGCGCAGATCCGCCAACTGGAACTGGTCAGCGGCGAACAGAAAGTGTTGAAGGAAACCCCGGTGCTCGGCCCGTTCGACGCCGACGCCTACGTCAGCCAGCGCCTTTGGGCGACAGCGCCGGACGGTACGCAAGTGCCGATCAGCCTGGTCGTCAAACGCGAAGCCCTTGGTAAGCCGACGCCACTTTATCTGTACGGCTACGGCGCCTACGGCGAAAGCCTCGACCCGTGGTTCTCTCATGCGCGCCTGAGTCTGCTGGATCGCGGCGTGGCGTTTGCCATCGCCCACGTGCGTGGCGGCGGCGAACTGGGTGAAGCCTGGTATCGCGCCGGCAAACAGGAACACAAGCACAACACCTTCAGCGACTTCATCGCCTGTGCCGAGCACCTGATCGCCAACGGCTTCACCACCTCAAAGCAACTCGCGATCAGCGGTGGCAGTGCTGGCGGTTTGCTGATTGGCGCGGTGCTCAACATGCGTCCGGAGCTGTTCGGCGCGGCCATTGCCGAAGTGCCGTTCGTCGACGTGCTGAACACCATGCTCGACCCGGATCTGCCGTTGACCGTTACCGAATACGACGAGTGGGGCAATCCTGAAGAGCCGGACGTTTATGATCGGATCAAGGCCTATGCCCCGTACGAAAACGTCACTGCACAGGCTTATCCGGCGACGTTGGTAATCGCCGGCTACAACGACAGTCGCGTGCAGTATTGGGAAGCGGCGAAGTGGGTAGCGAAATTGCGCGCAACCAAAACCGACACCAACCCGCTGCTGCTCAAGACCGAACTGGGCGCCGGGCATGGCGGGATGAGCGGTCGTTATCAGGGATTACGTGACGTAGCACTCGAATACGCATTTGTTTTCGAGGTTTTGGGGATTGCCTGAGGAACTTGGCCTGACATGTCGGTCTTAAGACCAGACACCGGGTCTACTCCCACACAATTCCAATGTGGGAGCGGGCTTGCTCGCGAAGAGGCCAGCACATTCAACATCAATGTTGGCTGTTCCACCGCCTTCGCGAGCAAGCCCGCTCCCGCAAGGGATTGAGGACATCCCGAAAAACCGGAACCAGACACAAGAAAAAAGACCGTGACGACATGTCAGAACCGACCCTGTTAAACAACGAAATCCGTGACTGGCTGATGGACTGCGGCCTGTTCGATCAACTGCTGCCCGCCGACTTCGCTGCGGCCTCAGGCTACTTCAGCATCAGCACCGTGGCCGAAGGCGAAGAGATTTTCCACGAAGGCGATGCCGGCAGCTTCATGTGCATCATCCACACCGGCCAGGTGGCGGTGCAGAAAACCAACAGCGACGGGCAACGGGTGACCATGGCCACCTTGCGCAGCGGTCGCGCATTCGGCGAAATGGCCGTGCTTGATGGCGAGCGACGTTCCGCCAGTTGCGTGGCGGCGAGCAATTGCCAGCTGCTGAACCTGGGCAAGGACTCGCTGGAAAAAATGCTCAACGACGCGCCGAAAATCGCCGCCAAGATCATCCGCGCCCTTGCCGTTTCGCTGTCTAAACGTCTGCGCATGGCCGACGGGCAACTGCTCTCGCAACAGGTCTAACCGCCCGGCGACTTGATCTTCGTGCGGTTATCCTCCAACCCCGGCAAGGGCTGGTCCTTGGGCGGGCTGGGCACTTCGATCGGTGGCAACAGCGGCGGCCCGCCACTGCCGGGCCCGGCCTTGGGCACGCTGTTGGGGGTGATCTGCGGGTACGGGGTCGGTGTCGCGGTGCCGGGTGAACCGGGCAGCGGCGCCGGGCTGGTCGGAATCGTTTGCAACTGCTGGGCCTGCACTGCAGTTATCGAGAGCGCGGCCAAGGCAATGACCGTTAGAATGGTGCGCTTCATCAATGGCTCCGTTAGCCTTGTTGTCTGTTTGCAGGCTACTCCCAACTGCGTTCGTTTGCCTCCCCTCTGCCCATCCTTCTCAAGAGAGCCCCATGAAACGTTTCGTTCTGCTCGACACCGCCCCCATCCCTGAAAACGGCGGTGCCCTGTGCCTGTTCGAATACGGTGAGGATTTCGTCATCAAGATCCAGGGCGGCGACGGCGGACAGCTGATGAACACCCGCATGCATGGCTCCGAAGATGCATTGGCAGAAATTCCGTGCCGCAAAGTGGCTGGACGGCCGAATTCGCGGGTGCTGATCGGTGGCCTGGGCATGGGTTTCACCCTCGCCTCGGCCCTCAAGCATTTGGGCAAGTCCGCAGAAGTGGTGGTCGCTGAACTGGTGCCCGGCGTGGTTGAGTGGAATCGCGGGCCATTGGGCGAGAAATCCGGCAACCCGTTGCTTGATAAGCGCACGGTGATCCGCATGGAAGACGTGGCCAAGGTGCTGCAAGCCGAGCCGCAAGGTTTCGACGCGATCATGCTTGACGTCGACAATGGCCCCGAAGGCCTGACCCAGAGGGCCAATAGCTGGCTCTACTCCGACGGCGGCCTTGGCGCCTGCGCCAAAGCCCTGCGGCCAAAAGGCGTGTTGGCCGTCTGGTCGGCCAGCGCCGACAAGCAGTTTTCCGACAAACTGAAGAAAGCCGGCTTCAAGGCCGAGGAAGTCCAGGTCTTCGCCCATGGCAACAAGGGCACCCGCCACACCATCTGGATTGCCGAGAAGCTCAAGGGCTGAGCTAAACTTCGTACATAACCGTCATTAGTCTTTTACAAAGGTGAACCCATGAGTTCGTCAACGCCGACCAACACCTCGAAGCTGGACCGCATCCTCGCCGACAACCAGCGCGACAAGGAAATGGGTTACCGCGACAAAGCCCTGAAAATGTACCCGCACGTGTGCGGCCGCTGCGCCCGCGAGTTTTCCGGCAAGCGCCTGAGCGAACTGACCGTGCACCACCGCGACCACAACCACGACAACAATCCGCAGGATGGATCGAACTGGGAACTGTTGTGCCTGTATTGCCATGACAATGAGCACTCGCGGTACACCGATCAGCAGTATTTCGATGAGGGCTCGTTGAGCACGCCGAAGATTGCCAAGGCGACGCATAACCCGTTTGCGGCGTTGGCCGGTTTGATGAAGAAAGACGAATAGTCTTCAGCGACTGACCCGGCCTCTTCGCGAGCAAGCCCGCTCCCACATTCGATCTTCAGTGAACACAGGTTATGTGTACGACCGCGATCAAATGTGGGAGCGGGCTTGCTCACGAAAGCGGTAGCCCAGACACCACCAATCTCAAACCAGACACCCCCTCCCCCAATCCCCGTATAATCGCCGTTTTTTCCCCGAAGGCACCCCGCTCGTGGCAGACAAACGGTACAGCTGCATTGGTTTGTTCAACCCCAAATCACCGGAAAACGTCGGCTCGGTCATGCGCGCCGCCGGCTGCTACAACGTGGCGTCCGTGTTCTACACCGGCAAGCGTTATGACCGCGCCGCCGACTTCGTCACCGACACCAAGCGCGTCCACTACGACATCCCGCTGATCGGCATCGACGACCTGAAAAAAATCCTGCCGCTGGGTTGCGTACCGGTCGCTGTGGAACTGGTCGAGGGTGCCCGCTCGCTGCCGGAATACACCCACCCGGATCGCGCGCTCTACATCTTCGGCCCGGAAGACGGTTCTCTGGATAAAGAGATTCGCGACTGGTGCGAAGACGTCGTCTACATCCCGACCACCGGTTGCATGAACCTCGCCGCCACGGTCAACGTCGTGCTCTATGACCGCATGGCCAAGGGACTCAACACCCGCTCCGGCCCGAAATTCCGCTGAATCGACACACATCCGATGGAACAAGCCGCCCGCCTCGGCAGTCAGCTTAATTATCTATTCTTGAAGCAGTCATTCCCGCCAGGAGACAGATCATGAGCGAACTCAAACGCGTAGAGCGCATCGAATCCACCCCGTTCCAGACCCATCCCGATCAGAACGTTCAGGGTTGGGAGCGCATCGGCTCTCTGGCCGGTGGCGTGGTCATGGTCGGCAAAGGCCTGCGTCGCGGCGGTGTATTCGGATTGATCCAGGTGGCCATCGGCGGCGTGGCGCTGGCCCGTGGCATTACCGGCCACAGTTCGGCCAAGAGCCTGCTGGAAAAGAGCCGTCAGGACATGAACAACGTGCGGGCGAAAATCGAACGTGCCGGGGAAGAGTTGGGTCGGCTGAAGGCGAATGCCGAGGCGGCGACCAAAACCGCGACCGTCACCGGGAATGATTCGCTGAAGTCGCCTAAAACCGGGGTTTGATCCAGAAGATGGGTTGAGGCTCAGGGCCCCTTCGCCAGCAAGCCGGCTCCTACAGTTGAAATGCGTTCCCCTGTAGGAGCCGGCCTGCCGGCGATTGCGGTATTACTGAAGCAACCCGCTATCGAGGACCTTGGATGACTCGCCAATAACACTCTCGGCCAGTTGAACAAACGCCTTGGTATCCACACTCTCCAGATGCATCGCCCCACGCAACACATCATCCAGCGATCGCTTGTTGCGGGTTTTAATACGAATTTCCTGATCCAGCTCTCTCAGCAACAAGACCGCTTTACCGATCTGCGCGGGGCTGACCTGCTCACCACGCAAGGTCGTGACCTTCTGGCCCTCTTTGGCCAGCTTCTGCTGCAGATTTTCATACCGCTCATCACTCATCCCCCCGGCGCGGCGCACCAGTTCGATCGCGTAATACTCGGCGAGCCCTTCGCTGATCCAGTCACTGCGCTGCTTGTCATTGACGCGCCCGAGCACCTGGACCAATTCACGCACCAGCGCACTGCTGCCGCTTTCGCTGACCAAAGGCAGACGCGTATTCAGATAGATCGATTCGCGTGCGGCCAGGCTGCCCCGCCACATCGGGTCGTTGGCACCGACAATCAGCAACTTGGCGGGATGACGCGGGAACACGTCCTGCACCTGCGGCCAGACGAACGTCAGCAGCGTCAGCACGTCCATGCGGCGCATGCCCTGGCCTTGGGGCGAGGCGACGGTGACTTCGGTTTCCCCCAATCGGGTGCGGCGTGTGCCGAGCTGGCCGGCAAGCATCCAGCCGGTAGGCCGGTCGAACAGGCGGGAGACGTTATCGATGCGGAACTTGTTCTTGCCGATCCGTGGCCAGGCGGTTTCGACGCTTTTCCAGCCGGAGGGCAATTCGAATTCCAGGCGTGAAACCAGCTCGATGCCATCCTGCTGATCGAGTTTGGCGGCAGGCACCAGATCGTCGCCACGCATCAATGCCCAACCCGGCGTCATGCGCGTGTCGAAGCTGCCCTTCTTGCGGCCATGGCTGATGCGCACACGGTAAGTCAGGCTGGCCTTGTCGGCGGCCGGGCGCCAGACACCACGGGCCGGTTTACCCGGCGTGAGCTGCCATTGGCCGTCGGCCTTGAAGTCGCTGTAGTCGCTGCCGTCGCCGAGGTCGAAATCCAGGCTGCGCACCGCCGATCCCTGGGCCAGGGTCAGGCGCACTTCAGCCTGATCGCTTTGCGGCAACAGGCGCACGTGGTAATCCAGATCGACCTTCTTCGCCGCCCACACGGGCGAGCTCAGGGCCAACAGCCCGACGGCCAGCGCCAGCCGCAATCCCACAGCCATACACACTCCTTTGTAAAACTAACCTGCGCGGAAAATCAGATGGTCTTCCCAATCCTCTTCGGCCACGCTGCCTTCGGCGAGCATGCGCCCGGACTGGGAAATGCGTTCGTGATGCACGGCGTCGCGATCACCGCACACCAAGTGGTGCCAAAGTGGCAAATCCTTGCCCTCGCTGACCAGGCGATAACCGCAGGTCGGCGGCAGCCATTTGAACTCATCGGCCTTGCCCGGCGTGAGCTGGATGCAATCCGGCACGAACTCGCGGCGGTTAGGATAATCGCTGCACTGGCAGGTTTTCAGGTCCAGCAACTTGCACGCGATGCGCGTGTAGTAAACGCTGTTGTCCTCTTCGTCCTCGAGTTTTTGCAGGCAGCACAAACCACAACCGTCGCACAGCGATTCCCATTCCTCCTGATCGAGTTGATCGAGGGTTTTGCGTATCCAGAACGGTTCGACTTTGGCGGCCATGGCTCAAGCATCAACATCAGGTGGTGAAAAGGCCGCCAGTCTAGTGTGCAGCGGCCCGCGGGCCAAGCATTGGCGACTGCCGGTAGAACGGGACTTGTCAGTTATTGCGCCGCCAAGTAGCTTTGCCAGTCGCAAGGAGCCAGACCTGCGTGCCATTAACGCCCAACGGCGTTGCATTCAGATGAAGTGCCAGGCTCACGAAAAACCTCATCGCCCAGCCAACTGCGCCGCCGGTTTTTTACTCGACCCTCTGACTCACATGTCGCAAGGAATCTCTGCATGAGTGCCAATCCACGCGTTGCCGATTACGCCATCCACCCGCAATTCACCGATCGCTGGTCACCCCGCGCCTTCACCGGCGAAGCTATTCCAGAAGAAACCCTGCTGAGCTTTTTCGAAGCCGCACGCTGGGCGCCATCGGCCTACAACTCGCAGCCTTGGCGTTTTCTCTACGCGCGCCGCGATACGCCGAACTGGGAGCGCTACCTGGGTTTGCTGAACGAATTCAACCGCAGCTGGGCGCAACACGCCTCGGCGCTGGTGATCGTGATCTCGAAAACCACCTTCGCGGTGCCAGGCGCCACCGAAGAAACCCCGGCCCTGTGGCACACTTTCGACACCGGTTCGGCCTGGGGCCACCTGGCGTTGCAAGCGAGCCTCAGCGGCTGGCACACCCACGGCATGGCCGGTTTCGACCAGGAGCTGACCCGCAAGGAGCTGAACATTCCGGAAGGTTACGCCCTGCACGCGGCGATTGCGGTGGGCAAGCTGGGGGATAAAGCAACCCTGGCGGATTACCTGCAGGCACGTGAAGAACCGAGCCCGCGTCGTCCGTTGAGCGAACTCGCAGCTGAAGGCGACTTCACCCTCTAAGCCACACCGCAAAATCGATGTGGAAGCGGGCTTGCTCGCGAAGGCGGTGTATCAGTCTCCATTTGTATCGACTGATACACCGCCTTCGCGAGCAAGCCCGCTCCCACAGGTTTTGCACACTATTCAAGTCAATGTTGGGTTCAATACCCGCGATTGAAATCCACTTCCCCGCGCAACGCTTCGCCCGCCTGATACGCCCGCACATTCTCGACAAACAGCTTCACCATCATCGCAGGCGAAGTCGGTGCCGAACTGTGCCCGGTCAGCAGCAAGCCCCAGGCCGTCCAGAACGGGTGACGTTGCGGCAGCGGCTCCTGACGGCAGACGTCGATCACCGCGCCTGCCAGATGCCCTTCCTTCAAGGCTTCCACCAGATCCGCATCGACCACCGCCACGCCGCGCCCGACATTGATGAACAACCCGGTCGGCTTGAACTGCTTGAACAGCGCCGCGTCGTACAAGTCGTGGGTCGTCGGTGTATTCGGCAGCAGATTGATCACGTAATCCACTTCACCGACCAGGCGCGGCAAGTCCGCCAACGCGCCCACTTCGACAAACGGTGCCTGCTCGCGAGCTTCGCTGGCGATGCCATACAACTCAACGCCAAACGGCAGCAGAAACTGCGCCACGGTCTGACCGATGTCGCCGGTGCCGACGATCAGCACCTTGCGCCCCGCCAGGCTTTGGCCCTGGCGGCTGTCCCATTTACGCTCGACCTGACTGACCAGGCGCGGCAAGACTTCGCGCTCGTGGCCGAGCATGTAGGTCAACACGTATTCGGCCATGACTTGACCGAAAATCCCCACCGCGCGGGTCAGGCGATAGTGGCGTGGCAGGCCGTCGGCCAGCAGCGGCGTGATGCCGGCCCAGGTCGATTGCAACCATTGTGGCTGGTGCCCCTGACGCAACAGGGTCGCCAGAAGGTCCGGCTGCCCCAGCCAGATCGGGCAATCGGCGGCCTGGCTGGCCAGTTCAGCGGAGTCGCCGCTGGTCAGCACTTCCAGATCAGGCGCCGCCTGGCGCAACAGTTGGGCATATACAGCGTGGTCGTGTTCAGCAATCAGAACGCGCATGGTTCAAACCTTTCAAAAGCAGTGCAGACGGCCGCCGAGAGAGTATCGATCCCTCATCGCGGTCATCGCCAAAATCATTCCAGTGTTTCACGCAGACTCTGAACAGAGCCTGTCTGCCGACTACATCGGATCGTTGCGTCGCAACAGTTCTTCCGGCAAATGTTCGATGTATTCGTCTTCGGCCGGCGGCATTTGCAGGTGGTAACCCTGCTTCTCGAGATTTTCCAGCACCACGGTGATGTCCTCGCGCGACAGCTTGCGCTCGGGGGTCAGCACCAGGTCGAACGCGTGGTGCGGTTTGCCGAAAGCGGCCATCAGACTTTCCGGGACGCGCTCCAGTGCATCGCTTTTGAGCACATAGAGGTACATCTCGTTTTTCTTCAGGCTTCGATAAATGGAGCAAATACGTTTCAAGGCTGTTCTCCGGCGGTGGCCAGGCTGTCGAGCAGCGCCTGGCCCATCAATTCGCGGCGCCAGCCACGCAGCGAATCAGGCAATTGGTAGGGACCGTTGGGGAAGCCGCTCTTGAGCAGTGCTTCCAGGGTTTTCTTGCGCAGCATCAGCTCCGGCGCAATGTTCAGGCGCTCGGCTTCGGCCTGACCGAGTGCACGCAACTGTTTGATCAGCGCTGCAGCATCCACCGGCAACGGCTCGGGCACGGCAGGCGGCCATTGATCAGGCGACACACTGCCAGAGCGCTTGATCAGATCAAGCAGAAATTCGCCGTCCTGACGCACGGTACGCGGGTGCATGTCTTCGATCTTCGCCAGCGCGCCGAGGTTGTCCGGTTGCGTCCGCGCCAGCGGCCACAGAGAGTGCTCACGGATGATTCGATTACGCGGCAGGTCACGGGCGCGGGCTTCATGTTCGCGCCAGGCACAGAGTTCACGCAGGACGGCGAGTTGAGCGCGGGAGAGCTTCCAGGCCAGTTTGGCTTCGCGATAGACCTCGTACGGATCAACTTCGCGGCGCAGGTTGGCCACCAGCTCGGCGCCGTCTTCCAGGACCCAGGCGTATTTGTCGTCAGACAGTTTCGGACGAAGCTGTACGAAAACTTCCGCCAGGTGCAAGGCATCTTCGGCGGCGTAACTGATCTGGGTGTCGGACAGTGGACGTTGCAGCCAGTCGGAACGGGTCTCGCCCTTGGGCAAGTCGATGCCCAGCACTTCCTGCACCAGCCGCGAATAGCCCATGGAGAAACCGAGGTTCAGGTAAGCAGCGGCCAGTTGGGTGTCAAACAACGGCGCCGGCAGGCTGCCGGTCAGGCGCAGCAACACTTCGAGGTCTTCGCTGCACGCATGCACGACTTTGACCACGGCCGGGTTCTCCAGCAACGCGGCCAGGGGCTGCCAGTTGTCGATGGTCAGCGGGTCAATCAGGTAAGCGCGTACGCCATCGCCGATCTGCAGCAGGCCCGCGATCGGATAAAAGGTGTCGACCCGCATGAATTCGGTGTCGAGGGCAACGTAGGGCAGCTGCTGCCATTCGGCGCAAAACCGGCCGAGGCTATCGTTGTCGCGAATCCAGTGAATATCGATGGCCACACGGCTCTCCCTTGAAGAATGGCGCGCAGTATATATCGCCCCCGGCGATTTCCGCGCCTCCACTGAACAAGAGCTTTAGCGAAAACACCTGCCTGATAGCAAGAATTGTCTGACGGGGGGAGGTTATCTGGCCTTACGCAGCACGTAGACGCGCAAAGGTGCACAACCGGGCAGGAAGTCTTGATGGCTAAGCAAGCGAAAACCCGCCTGTTTGAACTCGGCTTCCACTTCGGCCTTACTGGCCAGCGTCCGGGCTTGAACGCCTGGTGTATCCGGTCGCCGGCGCTTGAAACCGGTATCGATCCGCACCGCCACAATCACCGTATCGCGGCTGACCCGGTGGAATTCCCCCAGCATGGCCGAGCGATGCTCGGGACTGGCGATGTGCTGAAACAGTTGCATGCAAAAAATGCAGTCCACTGCATTCGCCGACAAACCGATGGCGAATGCCGAGCTCTGAAAGGTCTTGACCCGTTTCAGCAAATGTTGCGGGTGATGGGTCGGCGCGTGATCGAGCATATCCTGCGACGGGTCGGACGCCAGAATCACTCGATTTGCATGTTCGGCCAGCACCGGCCAGTAGCGCCCGGCCCCGCAGGTGACGTCGAGAATCAGCCCTGGCTCGCCGGCCACCTTGAGCGCGCTGCGCACCAGTTGCTCGTCACGCCAGAACGCCAGGCGCCCGGCAAGGCCACGCGGGTGCGGCTGCAGGCAGACGCGGGCGTGTTCCTGATCGTGACGCCGGGCGAACTCAAGCTCGATGGCGGAAGGGGGTTGAGCGGACATGTAAGGGGCTCTTGTAGGAAAAATCTGCCGGGCTGCAGGTTAACGGCCGATACGTGAAAAAAAGGTCGTGGCCCTCACTCTTTGGCCAGGACACCGTCAATCACCGCACCGCGGCAGCCGGCAAACATGTCCAGGTCATGGTTGTAGACCTTACTGTTGACCTCCAGCAAACCGAGCATCGAATGGAACAGGTTGTCCTGGCTCAACGGTTTGTCACGGCTCAGTTGCAGGCAATGGGTGTCTACCGAGAAAGACTTCTGATAGCTGTCGGAGAACCAGGCCAGCATGGCGACATGCTTCTGTTGATCGGGCGCCATCATGTAAGGCGTGCCGTGAAGGAACAGGTTGTATTCGCCCAGGGACTCGCCGTGGTCCGACAGATACAGCATCGCGGTATCGACTTTGTCCTGGTTGCTGCGCAACAGATCGATCAGCGTCGACAGCACATGGTCGGTGTACACCAGCGTGTTGTCGTAACCATTGACGATACTTTCGCGACTGCAATTGTTCAGCGCATTGCTTTCGCAAACCGGGGTAAATCGCTCGTACTCTTTCGGGTAACGCTTGAAGTACTCCGGACCGTGACTGCCCATCTGGTGCAACACCAGCACGGTGTCTTTATCCAGGGTGTCGATGAAGTGCTGCAAACCCTGCAGAAGGATTTCATCGCGGCATTCACTGTTGGCGCAGAGTGTCGGGTCCTTCAGGTTGCTGACATCATCGAGGGTGACGCGGTCGCAAGTGCCTTTGCAGCCTGACTGGTTATCGCGCCAGACGACGTCCAGCCCCGCCCGCTTGAGCACATCCAGCAGGCCTTCTTCATTCTTTGCCTTGCTCGCGTTGTAATCCTTGCGGCCCATGTTGGAGAACATGCACGGCACCGAGACGGCTGTTTCCGTACCGCAGGAATGCACATCAGTGAAGGCAATCAGGCCCGCCTCCTTGTCCAGTTTTGGCGTGGTGTCGCGGTCATAGCCCAGCACACCAAAGTTCTCGGCCCGGGCACTCTCACCCACCACCAGCACGGTCAGGGATTTGCGGTCGTGGGCTTGCCAGGCAGGGTTTCTCTGGGCGTCTTCACCAATCTTGACGAAGGGTTGCTGTGCCGAAGCGACTTGTTCGCGCAGGTAGCCAAAGGAGGCACCGATATAGTTGCTGGGCACTACCATCAAACGTAACTCGTGGTGATTGCGAAACAACGACGCGAGGCCTTGATAGTTAACCAGTGCCACACCACCGATTACCGCTACCGACGCAACACCGACCAAAGCCTTACTTAACAGTTCGCGATGCCAGCGGCGGTAACCAACTGGTATGTTCCACAACAACCACGAGGGCAACACGCCGAGCAAAACAATATAAACAAGCAACTTTACCGAGAGTAAGTCGCGCACTTCCGTTGCATTGGTTTGCGCAAAATTACGCAACATGCCGGTGTCCATCAGCACACCGTATTGGCTCATGAAGTACGCAACACCCGCACTGATCATAAAGACCAGCGTGAGCACAGGTTTCATTAAGGGCCGGAACGCCAGCAGCGTCAGCACCAGGTTGAAGGCAGCCAGAATCATCAAGCCGAAAGCCACACGCATGACGATGCCTTTGCCGTCGGACGCGGTGATTTCAAACAGGTGTTGCCAGAGCACTAAATTGAAGCCGGCCAACAAAAAGGCACTGGCAAACAACGTCACCCACTCCGGGCGCACGGCTTTAATCTTCAACATGGTAATTGGCTGTTCCTGAAAAGATGCGCCGCCGGCAAATGTGAAAATTCCATTTACCGCGACAGCACTAACTTTAGGCAGCCAACCATCAATTTTTCGTGAAAAAGAAGCCAACGATTAGTTGGCTTCCAGTGCGGGGTCGAAACTTAAGTTGTATTTGAGAATGGTTCAGGCCAGGTTCAGGTACCAACGCCAATCCTGTTCACCGACTTCGCCCATGAACTGCCGATACTCGGCCCGCTTCACCGCGAGGTAAACACCCAGAAACTCACTGCCAAACGCATCCCGCGCCCAGCTCGAACCTTCCAGCGCGCGCAAAGTGGTCAGCCAGTCAGTGGGCAACAGTTCCGTGGCCTGGGCGTAACCATTGCCTTCGACCGGCGCCCCCGGGTCCAGTTGTTCGCGAATGCCCCGATGAATGCCGGCCAGGATCGCCGCAGCCGCCAGGTACGGGTTAGCGTCGGCGCCGCAAATGCGATGTTCGATGTGCCGCGAGAACGCCGGCCCGCCTGGTACGCGCAAACTCACGGTGCGATTGTCCACGCCCCAGGTGGCGGCCAGCGGCGCGTAGCTGTTGGTCTGGAAACGACGGTACGAGTTGGCGTTCGGACAGAACAGCAGCAACGAATCGAGCAAGGTACTGAGCATGCCGCCAACCGCCTGTTTGAGCAGCGGCGTACCGTCCGTGGCTTCGCTGGCGAACAGGTTGTTGCCGTCCTTGTCCGCAAGGCTGACGTGCATATGCATGCCGGTGCCGGCCAGGTCGTCGAAAGGCTTGGCCATGAAGCACGCCGTCATCCCGTGTTTGTGCGCCACACCCTTGACCAGCCGTTTGTAGCGCACGGCTTCATCCATCGCCTGCAAGGCGTCGGTACGATGTTCGAGGGTGATTTCCACT
This sequence comes from Pseudomonas sp. SJZ080, assembly GCF_007828295.1. Lineage (NCBI taxonomy): Bacteria > Pseudomonadati > Pseudomonadota > Gammaproteobacteria > Pseudomonadales > Pseudomonadaceae > Pseudomonas > Pseudomonas sp. SJZ080. The sequence goes on along the minus strand of NZ_VIUK01000005.1, from coordinate 88,736 downwards.
TGCCCCGGCGCGTATTCGGAAATCGCCGTGCGCGCCGGAATGCCCTGGAGTTTGCAGGCGCTGTACAGGTCGGCCAGGAACGGCTCGATCTGCTCCAGTTCGCGCAAACCGTAGACCTGAGTGCTGCGCGGGCGTCCGCCGTCAACGTCTCGCGCCGGTTGCGGCCGACCGTTGCTGTCGCGTTGCTGATCCAGCAGGTAGAACTCCAGTTCCGCCGCCATCACCGGGTAATAACCGTCCGCCTGCAAGCCTTCGATCACCTTCGCCAACAGGTGGCGCGGATCGGCGATGGTCGCCGGCATGCCCTCCTTCGGGTGCATGCTGACCTGCACCGCCGCCGTCGGAATCAATCGCCACGGCATGCGCGTCAAACTGCCGCTGATCGGGTAGGCCCGGCAATCGATATCGCCCACGTCCCACACCAGCCCGGAGTTTTCCACGTCATCCCCGTTGATGGTCAGGCCCAGAATGGTACTTGGCAAAGGCCGGCCACTTTCATACACCGCCAGCAGTTCATCGCGATGCAACAACTTGCCCCTTGGCACGCCGTTGTTGTCGAGGATGAACAACTCGAACATCTCGATATCCGGATTCTGTTCAAGAAAGGTCAGGGCTTCTTGCTTCGTGGCGAAGGATGTCGTGGCACAACTCATAGGAATTCTCTTGTTTGCGCGTCAGGCAAACGCGCACGCGCTGCCATTTTGATCCGGCGCACAGCGCGGGACCTGTAAGAACAATCAACGGGAAAGGCGGGAATCCGGCGGGCGCGCGTGGCGGCAATGCCACAACGCCCAGAAGGCGAGTTCAGAAGGAAGTGCGACCGGACAACCGTCCATAGAGAAGACCGCAGTAAACAGGTGAGCAGCAGCGTCACATGGCTGGATAAGTCGTTAAATCGGGATTTGAAGAACTTTGGTTGCGAAATGGCTAAACATTCTGCGAGCCGCCCTGAAACCCGTGTGGGAGTGGGCTTGCTCGCGAAGGCGGCGCGCCAGTCGATAGTAATGGTGGCTGATACTGCGCCTTCGCGAGCAAGCCCGCATTTGTTCTGTGTTGCGGCAGAGGTATTTGATTTTTAAATACCGCCCCGGACTTTCTGATTTGCGGCCACCAGGGCTCGCGCGCCTAATCGGGCCCTTGTCATTCAAGGGTCCATCGATGGAAAACGTCCGTGCCACTTCCCGCCCTGCCCTCTGGCTGATGGTCAGCATCATTCTCGTCGCCCTGAACCTGCGCCCCTCCATGGCGGCGGTCGGCCCTTTGCTGTCGGCCATTCGCGGCGATATCCCGTTGAGTTACAGCCTGGCCTCGCTGCTGACCATGCTGCCGGTGATGGCCATGGGACTGGCGATGTTCTTCGGCCTCAGCGTCAGCCGATGGCTCGGCGAACAACGCACGGTAGTGGTGTCGTTGCTGATCATCGGCCTGGCGACGGTGTCGCGCCTGTTCCTCGACTCCGCGGCCGAACTGATCCTCAGTGCCGTGCTGGCAGGCGTCGGTATTGCGCTGATCCAGGCGCTGATGCCCGTGCTGATCAAGTCCCGTTTCAGTGACAACGTCTCCGTGTGCATGGGCTTGTACGTCACGTCGATCATGGGTGGCGCAGCGATTGCCGCGTCCTTCGCGCCGCTGGTGATGACGCGTACCGGCAGTTGGCGAATGGGCCTGGCGATCTGGGCGGTGCTGGCGCTGCTGGCGTTGTTGTTCTGGCTAGCCCAACGCTCGGGAATACCGATACCGGCCGCTCAAGCGCAGCGAAACGGTTCGTTCTTCGCCAATTCCCGCGCCTGGTTACTCGCGATCTTCTTTGGTCTGGGCACGGCGTCCTACACCTGTGTGCTGGCCTGGCTGGCGCCGTACTACGTGGAAAAAGGCTGGAGCGAACAAAACGCTGGTTTGTTGCTGGGTTTTCTGACGGCCATGGAGGTGTTGTCGGGCCTGCTGACGCCGGCGATCGCCAACCGCAGCCGTGACCGACGCCTGGTGCTGGTGGTGTTGCTGGCGCTGATCATGGCCGGTTTCTGCGGGCTGATCCTCAGCCCGCAACACCTGAGTCTGTTGTGGCCGTGCCTGCTGGGGCTGGGCATCGGCGGATTGTTCCCCATGAGCCTGATCGTGTCGCTGGATCACCTGGACAATCCACAACGTGCGGGCGCATTGACCGCCTTCGTTCAAGGCATCGGCTACCTGATCGCCGGTCTCTCGCCACTGATCGCCGGGATGATCCGCGATCAACTCGGCAGTTTCGAATGGGCCTGGTGGTCGCTTACGGGCGTCATGGCGCTGATGCTGCTGATGGCCCTGCGCTTTAACCCACGGCACTACGCCCGCCACATTCACTGACCCGGAACGGACATCATGAAACACGCCGGTTTCGCCACCGCTCACCTCGGCATGCTGCTCTGGGCCCTGTTGATTGCCGCTTCGTTTTCCGCGGCGGCGCAGGTCAGCCAGGCCATCGACCCGGTCTTGCTGACCGGTTTACGCCTGCTGTTTTGCGCCCTGGTGTTTTTGCCGTTGCTGCTGTTCAAGGGCGACCTCGCCATGACCCGCAACGGTCTGCTCGGCCATGCCGTACTCGGCTTGTTGCTGGCGGTGTACTTCGGCTCATTGTTCGAGGCGCTGCGCTACACCTCCGCCGTCAACACCGGGACAATGTTCACTCTGGTGCCACTGCTGACCCTGTTTTTCGAAGCCGTGTTGATGCCCGACAGCCGCCTGCGGCAACGCGTCGTTCCCATGCTGATGGCGGCTGCCGGCGCGGTATTGCTGGTGCTCAAAGGTGCGGGGCCAGGCGAGTTGCCTTCGCTCTATGCGGTGTCGGTGTATGGGACCGGTTGCCTGGCGATGGCGCTCTACTCTCCCTTGAGCCAGCGGCTCAAGGCCGGCAGCCTCAAAGGTCGCGGCCCGGTGGGCATGACCTTCTGGAACATGCTGTTCGGCGCGCTGTTCCTGCTGGCGTTCTGTGGCTTCAGCGGTGGCTGGCGATCGGCGTCCTTACTGACAGTGAACGACTTCGTTTGGCTGATCTACCTGGCGCTGTTCGCCACACTGGCGACCTTCTGGCTGCTACACCGGGCCATCGGCGTCATCGCCCCGTCGTCGGTCATTTCCTACATTTACCTGAGCACGCTGTGCATCACACTGTTTCATTGGCTCTGGTGGCGTCAGCCGCCGCTGCCGCTGGAAATCATCGGTGCAGTGCTCGTCGGCATCGGCATGCTGGCGCTGTTGATGTCCAGCCGCCGCACCCTGCCTGCCTCTGTTCAGCGCTGAAGGTCGCCGGCACTGCCTCACAACTATTGGCGAAACTTCCTACAAGCCATTCTCCTGGCACCATCGTTCCGTTAGGATCGTTCGCACGAGTTTGCGCTCAATCAGCGCACGGATCACAGCGAGACGAATGGATGCTGAACAGTAACTTGCTTAGAAAACTCGACATGCAAGACCTCATGGTGTTTATCGCCGTGTACGAACAAAGCAGCGTCACCGGCGTGTCCGAAACACTCTGCGTCAGCCAGTCGACCGTCAGTTATTGCCTGAAAAAGCTGCGCACCGGTTTCGAAGACGAGTTGTTCATCAATACCCGCGCCGGTATGCGGCCCACCTACAAAGCCAGCACCATGTACGCCCACGTGCTGAAAATTCTGGAAAGCATCAACCTCTGTCACGCCGGTGCACCGACGTTCGACCCCAGCTTGCAACCGGTCACCTTCAACATTTGCGCACCGGAATACTTCGAGCAACTGATCCTGCCGCGCCTGTTGAAACGTTTCGATTTCGCCGACTGGCCGGTGCTGGTCAACATGCACAAGTTCGAAACCGACATCCCGGCCGAGGAACTGCGCGACGGCAGCCTCGACCTGGTGATTGGCTTCGGCCCGAACTTTCATCGCAATCACACCGACTTCAAATCCCGGATGCTGCTGGAAGATGATCTGGTCTGTGTCTTCGATAAACGCGCCACACCGCTGGAGCCGCGTTTAAGCCTGCAAGCCTTTACCGAACGCCGTCATGTGTTTCCGACACCCTGGACGTCCAACACCAACATGGTCGACGGCTGGTTGGCGCAGCAAGCGCAAAAACGGCAGATCGTCGCGCGATCCAACAGCTACAGCGCGGCGCTGAAAATGATCACCGGCACCGACTTCATCGTCACCCTGCCCCGGCGCATCCAGCAGTTGCTGGCCAGCGAGGCCATCTTCAATCACTGCGAAGCGCCCAACGGTCTGCCGGGGTTCACCCTCGACATGCAGTGGAGTCAAAGTGCCGATGAAGACTGCGCCAATGCCTGGTTGCGTGAGCAGGTGGTGCAGGCCTGCACCGAGCAGGAAATGACCTGAGACTCAGTTGTTGATGGCGACTTTGCTGTAGGACTCTCGATCGATGTCGAGGATTTCCACGGCCAACTGGACTTCCACGCCCGTTGGCCACTCACACAGTTCCTGCACCACAGCCAGCAGGCTTTCGGCCAACTGTTTTTTGATCGCTGGCGAGCGACCACTCAACAACGCCAGCTTCACATGCACGAACGCCCGCTCAGCCAATGCCGTGCCGACCTTGAACGTCTCGACCTTTACCGCGCGACTCTTGATGTCGTATTCGGCAGCAAACTGACCGGAAGCCACCAGCGAATTGTTCAGCCGGATCAGGGCCAAATCGGCATTCAGCCCGGGCAGGTTGGCGGTGTATTCCATGTGCAGGTGGGGCATGACGTGGCTCCTTGAGATTGGCGCAAAGGTCGTATGTATATCACAGAGTTGCCCTGTTCACTGGAGCGGCGGCGACTCGAAGCGCTCACTCATGAACGCCTCCAGTCGCGAGCGCAGCCAGCGTTCGGCAGGGTCGGTGTCGACGTGGCTGAGCCAAACCATGGACAGGTCCAGAGTCGGGGTCTTGAACGGAAAGGGCTCCGTGAACAGCTGGCCGGACGCCGCCATCGCCTCGGCGGCGTAATCCGGCAGGCTGGCGATCAGATCGGTTCCGGCCAGCAAGGCTGGCAACGAGCTGTATTGCGGCACGGATAAAACCACCTGGCGTGTGCGACCAATCTCCGCCAGCCACTCATCGGCGTAGCCACTGACATTGGCGGTGTGGGACACCAGCACGTGAGGACGCGAACAATATTCATCGAGGGTCAGCGGCGTGGCGGACGCATCGGCGCGCAAGATGCTGGGCTGGATGTGCCGCAGCAATTTGCGCTTGGCATTGGCCGGAAGACCGCGGGTCTGGCTGATACCAACGGTGATATCGCCGGAGGCCAATAAATCGGGAATCCGCCAGTAATCCACATGCTGCACCACAAAAACCACCTTCGGCGCTTCCTGGCGCAGGGCACGCAACAACGGTGGCAGAAGGCCAAATTCGACATCGTCCGACAGCCCGATGCGGAAGGTCATGGTGCTGCTGGCAGGGTCGAAATCACGGGTCAGGCTCAGGGCCACCGACAGCGAATCCAGCGCTGGCGACAGGTACTGAATCAGCTCCTCGGCCCTGGCGGTCGGCTCCATGCGATGACCGACGCGAATGAACAGCGGATCGTTGAACATCGTGCGCAAGCGGTTGAGCGCCGAACTGATGGTTGGCTGCCCGAGAAACAACTTCTCCGCCACCCGGGTGACGTTGCGTTCAAGCATCAAGGTTTCGAACACCACCATCAGGTTGATATCCGCCTTGCGAAGTTCGTTGCGATTCATCCAATGCCCCCAGTCCCCAAATCTGCCGACAGTTTAGGTAGCTGTCGCAAGCGGCGTCTATGCGACTCAAGCAGTCTGCGTTTGATCCGAGCGCAAGGTTGCCTGCAAAGAAGCTGCCCTCACTGAGCAGCTTCACCACTTGGGGTTCAGATTTCCTTCACCGGGATGTGATCGTGAGTCCCCTTGATCAGGCTGATGGCATGCGCGCAATCCGCCTTGTTGATGTACGCCTCGCCGCTGGCAATCGTTTCATGGTTCCCCGCCCTCAAGCGCCACCGCCATTGACCTTTGCCAGTCTGGAGGGTGCCGCGGGTTTGCCTGTAAATCTCAAAATACATTTTTCGCTCCTTGCGATGGTTGATAACCGCAGGTCCGTGCCCTGCGAAACCAGAGTAGATGAGGATGTTTTGCGGTGGGGAGTTTCAGTGTCAGGGGATATTACGAAGGAAAACCTTGAATGTTCAGGCCGGCAAATGGATTCGGGGTTGAGTAAACAGACTGACTCGGGCAAGTAACTTTTCTCGTGAAACGGTATATCTTTCTTACGCCGGGAGGCGACCGAATCCGACGCAGCAACGCCGCTGACGGTGTTCCTTCCGTAGAATCCAAGCACGACCAAACAGCTGTCTTCGCGTCCGGAGTTCCCTGGAAATCCGCTCAGTAGAATGCAGTTTTCTGAATCATCAAATGGAGTTGTACATGCACCGGGGCATCACGTTTACTCTCATCATTCTGACCACAGCACTCAGTGCATGTACGTCGAACAGTCCCTCCACGGCCCCATCCCTCGTAGGCTCATGGCAAGGAATGCGCGAAGAACACGGCAAATGCCAGTTCCTGTCCTGGAATACGAATTTCGAGCCCAATGGTCGCTTCTCGATCACCTTCTTCCGAGACGCGCAACGGACCCAACCCATTCAAACCGAGCGAGGTTCCTGGTCTGCGGCGAATGGCAAGAATGAAATGAAAACGGACGGTGTCCGGACTCCGGAAATCTATGAGTACAAAATACTGGATGGGAACACCATTCACTACGTAAACACCGTCACAGATCCTACCGCCGACTGCCAAGAGGACTACGCGTTTACGGAACATCGTATTCGCAACTAAGCGTTAACCCCTCACTCCCCCGAGAACCAAAAAGCCCCGCAGATTTTCATCTACGGGGCTTTTCTATGTAACGTCCAGCCGATTGCAGCAGAGTGAGGGGGGACAGTTTCAGTTTTTCCAGTCAGGAGCCGCATCGTTACGGGAATCCCGAGGATGTGGATGCGGTGGTGACTTGGGTGATTACGCCGCCTTCGTTTTGAGGTCCGTTCACAGATTTTTCTGATGAGTCGAGGCATCAGCTTGCAGGGTCAGCGGTTGATCAGCGCCCAGCTCCACATCGCTCTCAAGCTCTGCCCGAGGCTCTGGGGCGACAGTGTCAGAACGGGCTAAAAGCCGCTGTACACCTCTTTCAATCAGCGAAAGCAATCCATAGCTGATAAATCCAAAGATCAGCCCGACAACCAAAATGCTCAAAGGATGAATTTGCACGGCGTCCTGGCTTTCCAGCATGTATTGAAAAGCCTGAACAGCCACAGCCACACAGGCCGCAGCGGCTGCTATCAGCTTCACAGACAACCAAAGACGCCGCCATCTGTTCATGACATCACCTGTCATTCGATCAGTTGCTCTGTATTGCAGGATAGACAATGAGCTTGGTTCACGGGATGTCGTGTTGCATTGCTGTGTTCCTCGACGCGATGGCCGCGTTCTTCCCCCAAAAATCCCCCAAAACAAAACGCCGGAAACGAAAAAGCCCCGTAGCTTAATCAGCTATGGGGCTTGATGAGATGGTCAGCCAGAATCCCTGCAGATTTAAGCTTGCAGGGATTTTTTGTTTAATCCTGCGGCAGACTCCGGCATCGTCTGACAGCCCCTTCCTGATTTGTCCAAGCCCCTGGCGGCATCACGCTTAGCCCCTAAGCTCTGCGCCGTGCGGGGCAAAAAGGCCCTGACCATCGACAATCATGCGAACTCAAAAGGAGCCTCTGCAATGGCTAGAGATAAAGCAAAAGACGACACACACTTCAACTGCACCCAGCCCCATGAAGCCGACTACGTCGCAGGTCTTTACCCTCATGCAAAGGAAGAGGTCAAAACGTTCCTGGCATCGGCCTGCAAGGACAAAACCCTGCATAACTCCACCCACAAAGACGTCTATGAGCTGATCAAGAGGAAACTGGGTCACTCGCAGCCGTAAGATTCACGTTCACGGGATAATTCCTGCTTGTTCAAGGAAAGCCCGAGCGCCGCGCCCGTGCAGGGCTGTGCCGATGCTCGAGCTCAACCCTCAAAAAAAGTAAAAAAACGCCGCCTTTCTAGACACAGGGAAGCGGCGTTTTCACATTCAGGATTCAGCTGTTTTTTGTAAGGCCATAAGAATATCGGGGTGACTCTCGGCGCAGTTGTAGGCAAAATCCGGGAGTTGCGTACGAACGTGCTTCTGCTGCGTGTTTCAGTAAGTTAGCGCCTTGATGACGTCAGTTTCAGCGGGATACTCTCAAGACGTCGCTGGAATTCCAGTGATCGGGCTTGGAAACCCGGAGTTACGCAACAGCGCCAATCACAAGCGGCGGCGTTTTTTTACGCCCGTAAAACTTGTGCTATGGCGGCTGTGCGTGGGACGCCCTCGGGCGTGCCGGTCTCCTTGACTCCCGGTTTCCAACCTGCGCGCAGCTGCCACCCATTCGCTTGGAACGAAAGTGGCAGCTCTTTAGGTCAAGGAGCTAGACATGCACTCAGCAAATACACTTGATACCCGTCCTTCCCCTCTACGCAATCCCAAGTCGCTTACCACTCCACCGCTCAGCTTCACCCGCCGCCTCATTGAAGGAGGTGACAAATGAGTGACAAACCCGAGCTGACGACCATTGGCCTCACACCGTTCCACTATTGCTCCAACCAGCCGTTATTCCGCGTAAATTCCGGCGTACCTGTCGGGAAAGCCTTGGCGCAAGCATCTGACCTTCTGTACCTAGCCAAGCTGTTGACTGTCGATGCGGCTTACGCCAAGGACACAGACAGACATGCTTGGGCAGCGCATTACCTGACCGCCATGAGCAAGGCCGTCGTGGATGATGTACACAAGGTGCTGACGAGGTGGCCACCGGTGAATACCGACGCCTGATACGTACGTGTAGACGTCCCTAAAAACGCCCTGAAAAATCTACAGAAACGAAAAAGCCCCGTAGCTTGTTCAGCTACGGGGCTTTTTCTATGTAATGGCGGAGAGATAGGGATTCGAACCCGTTCCACATGATTTGTAGGCCGCCATAGGCCTATAAAACAGGAGCTAGAAGGCTGATAGCTTGGCCTCTTGCGGCCTGATGCGGCCCCTGATTTGCCCTAAATATGCCCTAAACCTGCTGAGTACTACTCAAAAAACTCAGCCCCAAAGCTTGCGCCCAGCTTTTTGCTCTTGTCTTTCTAAAGCACCCCCATAGAATCTCGAATGGACACCTCACATAGGATTTTTCAGATGCGCTTCATTGCCAAACTGGTTTTGTTTATCGCATTCATTGCCTGCCTCGCTTGGGCGATCATGAAGCCTGGTTTCGACTCTGTGACTGCGGCCATTGTGACGCTGGGCACCTTGCTAGGATCGTTCGTTTTGGAAAAGAAAACAGATGTGAGTCAATCACAACATGTAGGTCCAAACTCGACTGCCATACAAGCTGGCCGAGACGCTAATATCAATAAGTGAGGAAACTTATGCTTGGCCCAAAGCAGGATCAGAATGTTGGTAGCGGCGCGATTGCAGTGCAAGCTGCACGCGACGTCCATATGGGCATGTCCTTCACCGAAGTGCGGGAACTATGTCAGCTGCTAGTTGAGAATAATTTTCCAGCACTTCGAGCAGAGGCAAAAGCTGCCGCCGAAGAGCGAGTGCGGCAATTCGCGGCGGAGCTTGAACAACGGATCATCGACGCCTCGGCCCAGATCGATCCTAACAAATTTCGAGATCCTGACGTACAGGCTTGTTTGAACGATGCCGTTCTTGCTGCTGCCCGCCGTGGAGAAGCTGCAAACACTGAAGTACTGTGCACGCTCGTTACTGAGAGGGTCTCGGCCCAGGCCAGCCCTTTTAAGGATATAGTTTTATCTGAAGCAGTACAGGTAGTCCCCAAGCTTACGGCCCAGCATATATCTATGCTATCACTAACTTTCTTTATCCAGTCAGTTGTATTTTCTAACATTCCCCACCTCACCGTTCTCGAGGGTCCCGCACAACAGCTAAAACCGCTGTTAGAACGCTGCGGAGGCCTATCGTATTCGCAAAAGCAACACGTACAATATGCTGGAGCTTGCTCATACATAAACGTCACCATAACTGATCCCTATGAAGTGCTCAGAAAGGCATACCACCAATTCGAGCATCCCAATACGGAAAGTCTAAAGATACAGCTCGGAGAGGAAGCACCTACCTTTCTCGAAATGGTAGAGTTGTATCGCACTAATGAGCTTTGGTGCATTACTCCTACTAGCGTCGGCCAGGCGATCGCAATATCTGCACTGTCTTCGAAACTGCCTATCTTTAATTTCTCTACTTGGCTTAAATAAAACATCATTATGCCAACCCCCCACAGCGGACAAGCCCAAGGGACTGTCCGATGATGGATTGGACCATCTAATCCTGAAAGCCTTACAAACAAAGGCTTACAGACTACGTACGTTCCGCGCGTACCTCTTTCGTACCACCCATCTCTTCAGCGCCCGCACATAACCAGTTGTGATTTGCATACGTTGTCGCCAGGACATTCGCGTATCTTGCAAACGCAACCAGTTTTAACTGCACCAGGACACCTCAGAGCTAGCCTGGGAAACGTGCATCCTTACGCCTTCCATTCCACTAACGATGACATCCTCATCTTTCATACTGTAGATGCCATCTTTGTCTTGATAAATTGGAATTTTAACTGCCAAATCTCCATAGTCTGTTTTTAGATCGCCAACCATAACCCAACCCAATACGCCGTGCTCTAATTGTTCGTACGCTAAAGTAGACATTGGAACGGAATAGAAACGATTGAGATAATCAAACTCCACATCGATAGCCGCCCTTATAAATGCGCCTTCGAAGAAAGTATAAAGAGGAACCTCCGAATCAAACTCAATTTTTAATCTGGAAACCCCACTAAAATCTTCTTTGTAATCGACAGACTCTCTGATTAGCGCTTCTAATGTTATAACTGATATCCCATCAAGGGACCATTCTTTCGCATCAGCCCTGCTCTGCCGCTGCCTTTGCTCGTAGAACCTTTCGCGGATGCCCAGACTATCAAGGTCCACCCGACTAATCCCGGCGCGGATATTCAATACATCGCGCAAAATGAAGTGCCTATACTGAAGGTGAAAACTGATGAAATTCATTGGCAGCGACGACGGATCAAGTTCATGCAACATCACCAGCACAACAACTTTACCCTCCTTTGCCGCTAGCTCTTTAATGGTCGAAGAAAATCCTTTTCTAGAAACACAAACGAGCTTATCCGCCCCAACAAGCTTCCTCTTTCCCAGCCATCCGAGGAATTCACCAACTTTAACTTTTACATTTCTACTTTGAACTTCAACAATTGTTGTAAACGTGCGCGCACCACCACCCTCCGTAATAACAATATCACATTGCGATGTAGCGCCAGATATAGAGTCCACATGAGGCAAGTTTACATTATGCTGTACGCTAGCACCTGGCGAAACAGATTGCTCTATTGCACGAGCGAGCTTTTCGATATCTCTCCATTCTTTATTCAAAATTAAAAAACCTCCCCCCAAATAAACTCTATAAAAGCGGCCCAAATTCACCCAATTGCCGCTTGTACCTGAACTGCCGCGCTGATAAGTGACACTGTAGCGAGCAACCATCGCCTATCCTTTGCAGCGTCGCATGAAATCGGCCATACGCCAATTGTGCTGGAGTACTAACGCAAAAAAGCCCTACACCCCCGGATAGCAAGAGGTGTAGGGCATATTTGACAACTCACTCTCAACGTTCACTTTGCATTAAAAGGCATTGGTTGGCGTACGGTTTGCCCCATTTTTGCCCCATCTGCATTTCTCCCTACCGCTATTCGTCGCCCTACCCTCGCCCATCCTACGCATCTCGATTACTGTATATAAAAACAGTACAAATGAGGCGCGAACGTGGACCAGTACGAAATCGAAGACACTAGCGACTGGCTGGGCTCGCCAAACAGGCTCGAAACCATCAAGCATTACGCGAGCATGCTCGAGGAAGACATACAGGCCCTGAAGCGGGAGCTGCGCGCAGCGAAGGAAAACATCTCAGGTCTCGTCCAAATGAACGACCAGCTGTCAGAGGACTTGAAGAGAGCTCGCACCTGGCTGGCAAACCGCGAAGCCGAAACCACAGTGCAACTGGGCGAGATCCAAAGCCTAACGCTCGTCTTGTCCCAGAAGGAAAGGACCATTCGCAAGTTACAAGTGGGCAAGCCCGTCAGCGATTAACTTCTCTGACGTAAGCCTGGCACGCCCTGAGCGCGATCAGTCCTTGATCGCCGGCATCGGTGATGGCGACAATTCGTTGAGCATGCGCCGGGTCAAGTCGGGCTCGCGCTCCTCCATGAACCACGCCGCCGGCTGCGGTACCGGCTGGCACTGAACAGGCATTGGCTGAATCCGTAGCGTCGAGAAGGACTGACAGCCGCAGATCAGAAGTGGCAAGGCGATCGCGCAGGCGAGCCTGGTTGGCTTGAGCATCGCTCAGTTCCTTGTGGTGGGTTTGGTCGCTGACTGAAAGTCGCTGCTCAAGAGCGAGCCGCTTATCCTGATCGGCGCGGACTCGGGCGGCAGCTGTATTGCCGATCACGGTCAGATCGTCCTGATGCAGCAGGTCCTGTTCTGCGAGCTGCTTGCCGTAGCGCCAGTCCTGCACCTTCCAGACACCGCCGGCGGTGATCAGTAACAACACCAACACAACGGCCAGTGTCGCCTTCAGTGCGCCGGGAGTCATGGCACGTCCTTGAAGAACACGTGGCGACCTAGCTTCAGCGTTTCCTTGGCGCCCTTCACCCAGTTCGGCGGCTCCGGCATGGTCGTCGCGTAGTAGTGCGTGGCGCCGCCGGTAGGGTCCGGCACCTTGCCAGACATCACCTGATCGGCAGCGATCTGCGCTTGGGCGAACTCACGGAACGGTATCGACCTGGCACCGGTCAGGTAGGCGTAGTTCGGATCGTTCCGGTTCCAGCAACTGAATTGGTACGGCTTCTGGCAGACCCCGGCATAGCCTTCGCCCCACCACGAATTATCCTTGCCGTCGTTTACGCGGTTGCGAATGGTCCACGCAACGGCGATTTGACCGGACAGGCTTTCGCCGCGCGCCTCCCCCCACAGTGTGCGAGCGAGGATGTCACGGTCCTTGGCGGTAACTGACATTACTTTTCTCCAGGCAATATCCGCCGTATGGCGGGTTTATATGGGTTTCCACGGATTGATTTCGAGACTTCAGAAAAGAAAACGCCCCGTCAGTGCGGGGCGTTTATTGGGGCTGTTCGGCGATCCACACCGGCGGCGTTGGCCGGTGCTGGTTCTCAGGAAAGTCTGGCGACTGAGGCCAGTCGCGCAGGGCCTGCATGTACACCAGCAGCTCCGTGAACTGCTCAGCCGTCAGCGTTGTGTTGGCGCTGATTTCGAGCTGATCACGATGGCGGTCGCGCAACCAAACCATCGAGGCCACTTCAGCGTTCCGCCAGGTGCGCTCATTGGCGGCAATTTGCTCAGCTGTCAGCCCGGGCGGATCAATTAACAACGGCTGCCCTGCTGCATCGTGCGCGCGAACTTTACCCGGCACCGGACGCGCAATCACACTGAGGAAAACCGACTCACTGATTTCTACTGCATCTTCTGGCATCTCAGGACTAATTCCACTTAAGTAAGTGCATCCCGTAGATTGGCTATAGAACCTTTTCATATATTGCCTTTCCCCTTATCGGCCAAACGCTACCCAAAACACCTTGATCGGCGTGCCCGTTGAGCTGCCCACATCATCTGCCCCGGCGACAAAAGAGCTGGGCGAGATCGTATCGACAAACCCAACCCAAGCCCCGTTTACAACCGTAGGCTGCTGGTTACTTACAATCACCGCGAATGCCTCCGTGGGAAATTGAAGATTGAATGGCACGGTGATCTTCGAGTCGTCAGGAATAGACGCCGACAGCCCCCACTGAACCACAAGGCCGCCCAGCCACGACGGGAAGACCATGTAACCGTTAGGCGTCAGGCTCGCGGCAAACCCCAAACGCAGCTTTTTCGGCGTCGCCATCACCACATCGTTGGCGCTGTCGAGCATTTGCGCCGCCGTGGCGACCTTGGCCGTCCCTTGATTGATTTCGGTTGCCTGAGCCGCCAACGCTGCCAACGCCGCGATGTCGATGCTCCCCTGATTGACCGGAGCGTTCCAGGCCTTGATGCACCACATCACCGCCACGTTTCGCGGGCGGGTTTCTGAGGCCGTGCGCGGAGCACCATTCACGCCATCCGAAATAGGGTTTCGCGCTCGCGTGTAATTGGCCCCACGATTGTCCTTGGTGTCAGCCGGGACGTCGAAGCCGTCACTAAAGGTCGCGCCACTCCGCCCACCAACCGCGTACCAGTTCTCGTGCCAGTGGCCTTGCATTGCGTCGAGCTGATAAGAGCCCAGCGCGCGACCAGCATCGACCCCGCGCCCATGGTCCCAGCCCCGGAAGAACTCACCGCGCGAGTCCGGCAAACGGAAATTGCCAGCACCTTCGCCGCCGATGTTGTAAGTGGTCCCCAGGTAGGCCGACAAGTCTGGATAGGTGGCACTGCTCTGCACGCTACCATCCACCTCAAGGAAACCCGTCGGCACCGTGCCTTTAGGAAACGGCACCATGGCCCCCACCGGCAGCGCCGACAGGTTTTTCAGCAGGTCTTCAATCTCGGTTTTGGTGTAGGTCACCGCCTTGGTGTACGCGTCGGTGATGCCGTACGCGGCCAGCGTGGTGCGAATCTCCTCTTCGGGAATGGTGTCCAGCACAATGGCGCGAATGGCCGCCACCAGTTGGTCATGTTCGCCCTCGACCGGCTCTTCACCGCCGGCACGGATCACGTTCAACAGCTCGTCCGTGACCGCATTACCCCAACCGCACGGGATCAGCGAGCCGACCTGTCCGGTCGTGGTGTTTTCATCAATAAACTTGCCGTCGACCAAGCCAACGCCGGGCACACTTTTCGGATAATCCATCTACACACCTTCCCCATAATTGATAAATTCCAGCGCGTGCGCCGGGGCTGCCCGGCGAATCACGCACTCGAGCGCGCCGTTCGGGTTCATCCCAAAGCGCTCCCCCCAAAAACTGGCGCCAAAGCGACGGCCCAGGCGGCGGCGCGGGCCAGTGTTGAGCGTCCACATAAACTGTGCCGACCAAGTGCCGAAGTGCGCGCGACCGAAGCGTGAGCGGCCGAACCTCGGCGCGCGACGCTCGGTAATGCTCGCCTCGGGGTAACCCTGACTAATGGCCAACTGGATAAAGAACGCCCGGCTTTGCCCGCCGACCTCGACCAGGCGCCGGCGCACCGCTAACTGGCGATCCTCAAACGCCGGGTTTTCACCCAAGCACGGGTCGGGCAGATCCATCACCCGCTCCCAGTCCGGCACCAGTTCGCGCACCGTGTCGGGAAACATCTCGTTAAACAGATCGGACAAACGCAGATCCTCGCGAGCCAGCTCCTGGGCGGTGCCTAACAGCACGTCGCGCAGTTCCGGCAGCAGTTCCACGTCCCACGCCGGCCCCGGCGGCAACAGGGCCACCAGTTGCGCGTAATAGTCACTTGCGGCTCTTATCTCCACAGGATGCCCCCAAAGGTCAGCAGCTCATTGCGCGCCGCCGGCACGTCCTCGAACAGGTTCAATAACTGGTGATCCTTCTCGCCGGCCGCGCCGCTGATCGCTTCGCGGATGTGTGTCAGCAGCAGGCCGACACCGAGGTCAGATTCGCGCTGATGCAGATCCACCAGCGCCGCCTCCA
This sequence comes from Pseudomonas sp. SJZ080, assembly GCF_007828295.1. Taxonomy (NCBI): domain Bacteria; kingdom Pseudomonadati; phylum Pseudomonadota; class Gammaproteobacteria; order Pseudomonadales; family Pseudomonadaceae; genus Pseudomonas; species Pseudomonas sp. SJZ080. The sequence continues at coordinate 72,988 of NZ_VIUK01000005.1, read as the reverse complement.
CGGCCGACCTGACGACGCCGCTGTCGGGGGTCAGCTTGATTTCGTATTGCACCGGCTTCTCGACCGGCGGCAACACGTACAGCTCGGCCGTGACCGGACATTCGCTTTCGATGTAGTCGAAAGCCTGTTGCAGCGCTTCGGGTGATGGGATGGGGTCGATATCGCCGTCCCGGGCGATGAACACCGCCACCGTGCCAGGACCAGCCCAGCGCCGGATTAGCCAGGCACGCGTCACTCCGGGCACCTCCAACGCCCAGGTTTCGTAATCGGTTTTGTTGCCGCCATGCGGCACCAGCCGATAGGAACGAACCACCCGCGCGCGCAACGCTTCGAGGCTTTCTTGTTCGCTGCCGGCGGTCAGGCCAGGCGCTTGCACGGTAAAGGTGTCGGAGACGCCCAGGACCGGCGACACCGTGCGCAGCGTGGTGCCGGCCGGCGTGTTGCCGGCCTGGCCGGGCGTGACCGCCTGGAGTTGGGCAACGCCGGCCGAACCGGTCAGCGTTACGGGTAACAGCACGCGGAACTGCTGGCCGTCATCGCGGCGCAACAAGGTGCCGGCATCGAGCACCCGGCCGGCCGAGCCGATAAACCCGGCCGGACCTTGCGCGGACACCGCCGGCAACTGGTCACGCTTGAGGCGCGCCCGCGCCATACGACGCAGCGTGTTCTCGTCGGCCGTGTCCGGCAGGATCTGTTCGGCAATGTAGGCCTGATGCCCATAGCGGCCATAAGCGGCGGCGCCGTTGACACGAGCCAATACCTCGGCGTCGGAGCGCAGCAAGGCGCTGGAGCCCGCCAGATCGCCCTGGGCGCGCGTGATCAGCGCCGGCAGTGAAGGGGTATTAAACGGCATGGATCACCTGCCAAAGATCGTCGAGGAAAAGTTCGAGCGTGGCGCCATCGCGAAAGGTCAGCAGCACCCGCATGTTCAGGCGGTCGGTGGTGCGCTCGGTGGTGATCGCCACGTCAGTGACGCGGCCGTCGTCGAGCATCCATTTCAGCGCCTCACGGGCGTAGGTTTGGGCGTCACGTTCGGTTTGCGCGGTCAGCGAACGACGGCGCAACAGGTACAGGCGCGAGCCAATGCGGTCATTGGTGACGCTCGGGTAACTGTCCCCCCACCAGCCGTACAGCTCGCCGTCGTCCAGCGGGTCATCCGGCCCGGCCCGGCGCCAGGTCAACAAGCTGACGACGGCCGCGCGGCGCCAGGCGCTTTCGGTCAGGTCTTCATTGATCAGGGTCATGGTGCAGCCGCCACGGGCGGGCCGCTGACGTCGTCGCCGTGCTCGACCCCGTCGTGTCCGTGCTGCATCTGGCTGATGCCACCGGCCACCTGATCGTCATCCGATTCAATCCGCCCGGTGGTGCGAATCACAGGCGTATCGAACTCGACCGCCTCCGTCGCCTTGACCTTGAACGTCACGGTTTCGACCTCGATCACCCGATTGCGCTTAAGGTGGATCTTGTCGCCCTCGTCGGTGTACAAGGCGACCTCGCCCGACTCCATGCCTTGCAGGCGAAACCGGCGGTCGCCGGCACAGAGAATCACCCCGTGGGAACGGTCGCCGCCGAAGAACGCCGCCAGCACCTCGGCGCCGGGCAGCGGGTTGGACGTGAAGCCGTAGGCCTCGAAGTGCTCCATGCCGTCTTTGACTTCGTTGGCCAGCAACTTGACCTGCATCCCTTGCATTTTGCTGGCCGCATTGACCAGCACCACAACGCCGCGTGACAGCAGATTTTTCAGGTTCATTATTCGGGTTTCCAGTCAGCCGGGATCAGGTATTCGAAGTTGTCCGCCTTGCCGCCCTTCTTGAGCTTGCGGGCTTTGTGCGGGTCTTTCGGTTCGGGTAGAAAGGCCTCAATCGGGCCGACCGTGATGTGCGACAGCGTGCCGCCTTCGTCCAGGCTGTATTCGATTTCGCTGATCAACATGTCCCGGTCCAGGCCCAGCAGCGCATCCACCACGCGCACGATGGTGTTGACCTTCCACAGCGCGCCGTTCGATTGCCGCCAGCCCTGGACGGTGTACTGCACCATCAAGGCTTTGCCGATGCGGTTGCCGCGCTCCCAGTTGGCCCGCGCCTCGGCCAGCTCGGTGGTCATTTGGCCGCTCTCCTGAATAAGCAGCACCCGCTTACGCGGCGACCTGGGGTCGGTGACACGGGCCTGCACCTCGGACGCCTCGGCGCCGTCTTCGTCGTCCTTGCGTTTGCGCTGGCCGACCACGCGGTATTCCGAAAACACCCCGGAAAAGTCCGCCCCCATCGAGCCTTCCAGCACGTTTTCGCCCAACTCCAGACGGTCGAAGGTGCGGCCGCCGCTGCCGGGCTCGATGATCACCAGGCGCCCGTATTCGTCATCCGTGGACAGCAAGCGCGACAGGGTCAACAGCCGGTCGATGGATTCGAACACCGTCTCGCCGGGCTCGATGGTGTGCTCGGAGATTTGCGACGTCTCGGTCACCTGGCTGATGACCTGAATGCCGTACTCACCCGCCAGCGCCTGGACGATGGCCTGCATGCTTTGCCCGCTCCATTGCCCGGGCTGATTGATCGCCGCGCTGTCGACCAGATCCGCCGGTTTGGAACGCCCGCCCATGCCCCGGGTAATTTGATTGGCGTCATAGCGGATCGGCGTAGCAAAGACGTAGCCGGTCAACACCAGATCCTGGCCGATGCGCACCTGGGCACGGTCGCCCTGCTTGATTGGCACCGGCACCATGGTCGATGGGCCATCGGGTGACCAACTGATGTCGAGGGTGAAGTCTCGACACTGGCGCTCGATGCCGGCGCTGATGCTGACTTTCTTCCAGCCGCCATAATCCAGGCCGTTGACGCTCAGCGTCACAGCATTGTTGTCTTGCATGGGGGCTTACTCCTGGGCGACTTGCAGCGGCAACGGCGGCAAGAAACCGGGGTGCGTGATTTTGTTACGCGTAACGATTTCGGCCGCGCGGGTGGCGTCGCCAAACTGCTGATAGGCCAGCACCAACGCCGGCAAACTTTGCTTAGGCGTCACCGCCACCATGCGCACGCTGGCCTGGGCCACGGCGGTCAAATGCTCCTTAACGAGCTTGCGCACGCTTTGCAGCCGTTCGAAGTGCTCAAAGGGCGCCACTAGCGCCGCCTCCCACAACACCGCCACCAGGGCGTCACGCAGCGCCAGAACCTCGTCAGCGGTCGGCACCTCGGGGCGCTCGATGGGCAGCGCCGTTTGCTGCGCCACCGTGGGCACGCCCGGCAGCGCCGCTGGGGGCAGAACGATCGGCATGGCCGACACCACCCGCACGGCGTAGACGATCAGGATTTCGCGCACCAGATCCCGGGTCGCCTGCACCGCTGCCACCGTCGCCGCGCCACCAGATGGCGGCGGCAAGGCGGCGATGGCCTGGGCGCTTTCGACCTGGCTACTGGCCTCGCGCTTGGACGAACTGAAACGGTCGAACTCCCCGGTCATGCTGGAAAACTGCGCCCGCAACATCGACGACAGGTTGTCGGGGAAATTCATCACCATGTCCGCCAGCGCCACCACGGAACTGACCAGGCCCGTTATCTGGCTGATTTCCCGCTGAATCGCCATCTGCACCCCGGCAATGCCGTTTTGCAGTTGGGTGATGCTCATTTTCGCTTTGTTGACCAAGGCCATAGCTGCCTTGTATTTGCCAACAATCGAATCCAGCAGGCTTTCGTTTTCGTCCTCCAGTTGCCGCGCTGTGTTCGGCACGCCGGCCGGATAACCCTTGTCGCCCGCCTCGATAAACGTCAGATCAAACATGACCATGCCGCCGTCGCGGCGACGATGGGACACGTTGCAATCGGTCGCCGTGACGGTCATCTGGCCAAACCAGGGATGGACCAGAATCCCTTCCCCGGGCTGGTTCAGCGCGTGCAGCAGGTTGTCACGCTGAAAAAAGCAATCGTCACCAATGACGAAGCCGGCCCACTGAATGATCCGGGTCTTTTCGCCCAGGTCTTCTACCTTCGGTTTGTTGCGCTGGGGGTACTCGTGTAGCTGGGTCCGGCGTCCAGCCGGGGCGCTGTCGTCGTCGACCCAAAAGGGCACGCCCCGAAACGACGCCGGCTGTAGCTCGTCGCGCCACGTCTTCGCTGCCATGGGAGTTCCTATTATTTCGATAAGCTGCGGACACCAACCTGCGACTTGACTTGCAAGCCCGGTTGATTGGTTTGGCTCGACTCCATTTTCAAACCCGGCGGCGCGTTCTCGAACCGCATCACCAGGGCGCCGTCCAAACTGGCGCGCTGATTAGCGGCCGCCATTTGGTTAAGCGAGCCTGGCGCCCGTAGCAGCGATTTCGGATCGAGCCCGCCGCCCTGGGTTTGGTTGCGCTGGGCTTGCAGCCCTTGGGCGTTTTGCACGGCACCGGCCTGCACAAAGCTGCCATCGCCGCCACCCACCCCGGCATTCAGGTCGCGTTGTTGATCGGTCCACCCTTTGATCTTGTCCGTCGCCGTGGCGATCACCCCGGGGCCGCCTTCACCAGCGCCGAAGTAATTCAGGATCGGTTCCAAGAACGGCCGCACGCTGTCCCAGATGCCTTTAAAAAAGGCCGTGATCGGCGACCAGTGCTTAACGATCATGCCCATCGGCGACCAGTCGAACACCGTGCCCAGGAAGTCGAAGAACGGCACCGACATCACCTTGATCAGCTCCCACAGCTGCAAGAAGAATGCTTTCAAGGGCTCCCAGTTTTCGATGACCTGGCCCAGCGGCGACCACTCGAACGCCGCTTGCATCCAACCCCAGACCCGCATGGCAGGCGCTTCGATCTTGGCCCACACCGCCTGGAAAAACGGCGCCACCGTCGACCAATTGGCCAGCAGGAAGCCGGCCGCCAGGGCGATGCCGCGCACCACCAGGCCGACAATGCTTTTCTTCGTCACGTTGTTGAACATGGTCATGGCCACGGTGCCGCCCATCACCGCCAGGCGCAGCACGGTGAAGCCCACCGCCGCGCCCAAAATACCCTTGATCAAACCCGGATGTTCGCCGGCCAACTTCGACACGTTGGTGATCAGTGGCCCGACCGTTTTCAGGAAGTCGTTAAACGGTGGCAGCAATGCCGAACCGACCTCGATGCCCAAACGGGTGACGCGGTTTTTCAGCAGCTGCACAGCGTTGGCGGTGGTTTCCGAGCGCGACTGAAACTCTTTCTGCATCGAGCCGGCATATTGCTGACGGTCCCCGACCATCTTGAAGTTGGCTTGCAGGGTGTCCAAGTTGGTCAGCAGCGGCGCAATCGCCCCCACCGATTCCTTGCCAAACAGCTGTGTCAGAACGGCGGCCTGTTTGCTTTTTTCGACATGCGCAATCGACTTCAACACCTTGTTAATGGTGCCTTCGGAGTCGGTCGACATGCCCTTGGCGATCTGCGCCGAATCCAGGCGCAAGGCCTTAAACGCTTCCTTTTGCGCCTTGGTCGCCGCCGTGCCCGACGTCAGCGTCAGGGCGAAGTTTTTCATGCCCGTCGCCGCGACGTCCTCTGCGATCCCCACGCCCGCCAGGGCGGAACCCATGGCCGCAATCTGTCCAGCGTTAAGCCCGGCTATTTCGCCCAGGGGGCCGATGGCCGTAACGATCTTGGAAATTTGCGCCGTGCTGGCCGCTCCGGTGTTGCTCAACTGGTTGATCTTGTCCGCCAGGCTGACAACATCCGTCTGGCTCAACTTAAACGCGGTTCGCCACTTGGCCATCATCGAGCCGGATTCTTCGGCCGTTTGGTCGAAGGCCACGCCCATTTTTACTGCGTCTTCGGCAAACGCTTGCAGCTCGTCGCGGGCAATGCCCGACTGACCACCGGCCGCGACAATGGCCGCGATACCCTCGGCCGACATCGGCAGCCGCTCAGACAGCGCCAGAACATCCTGGCTCATCTGCTTGAACTGGTCCGGCGTTTTAAAGTCGACCACTTTTTTAACGTCGGCCATGGCGCTTTCAAAGCCCATTGCCGCTTGGGCGCCCATAATAAAAGGGGTCGCCAAAGCGCCGCCTTTAATAGCGTCCATAAACGTGATGTTGCCCAGGCCCGTGCTATTAAGTTGCTTACGCAACCCCATGGCATTTTTACGAACACCCTGGAGCATGGGCGACAGTTTATCGACGCCGGTAATAAGCGCCTTTAACTGAAACTTATCGGCCATTATTCCACCCGCTGTTCTTGCACGATCCTGTAAGCGTGGTCGTAACTTTCAAACACCACGTCGAGAGGCCGACCCATCATTAGTTCAGGGTCGGTTTTCCAGAAGTACGCCAGGTCATAAGCCAGCGCGATCAGGTCGTGGGGGCTTCCGTATTGCTCGGCATGAAAAAACCGACCACCTGCCAGGCCAGGGTGTTCAGGTCGGACAACTCCAGCTGATTGACCGAGCTGGCCGGAATCGCCGCGCAAATCGCCAGGTACTTACACGCGGCCTCCATGTCCAGCACCGGCAGCATGGTTTCACCGAGGGTGTACGGCAGCACCTTAAGCGCGCGAATCTCCGCCACGGTTGGGCGGCGGATGTTCAACACGCTGACTTCTTCGCCGTGCGCCTGGATCGGGGCCGCGAGTTTAAATTCTGTCTTTTCCATTACTGCCAATCCCCGCTAATGCCTTCAAATTTCAAACTCAGCTTGCCGTCATCACCGGTGAAGGTGATGTCGTCTACGGCATAACCGCCGCTCAACACATAACTACTGCCGTCTTTAAACTCGGCGGTTACGGTCAAGTTAGTACCCTTGGTAATCTTCGAAAGATCCAGGCCCGGGGTTTTAATCGCATCCACCTTGACGAAAGGCGTTACGTCCTCTTCCTTGAAGTAACCTTTGACGACGGTTTCCCGCTTAACGTCCGAAGCCGGAACTTCGACGCCGCCGGTAATCACCAACTGATCACCGTCCACTTTGATGTAACAAGTACCAGCAACTTTCTGGCCCATGAATAACCCCCACTAAAAAGCCCGCACAGGGCGGGCTTAGTTGTTACTTGGATCGGCTTACGCCGCTTCGGAATACTGCAAACGGAACTGATACAGCAGCGCGAACACCCGCAACTGATTGACCAGATCCGGCGGAAACAACACGTTCAAGCGGTTCGGGTTGGTCGCGTCGCGCTCAACGATCAGGTTGGCCTTAAACAGCTCCATGTTCTCCACGATGCCCATCCGCTCCAGCTCGCCATAGGCCGCGATCAGCTCGCCACGAATCACCAGCGGCGTGACGATGGCCTGGCCGGGGCCGAAGCTGGTGCCGTCATTGGCCAGCTTGTGCCGGCCGTACTTGCTGGTAATGCGGTTTTGCAGGAAGCGCAGCACGTGCGCCGACTGGTGCAGCGGCTCGCTGTCCATGTACGAGTTATCAGGCTGGTCATAGGCGTTACGCTGGTACGTCGTCACGGCCCGCTGAATCCGCATCGAACTGCCGGAATAGTTGAAGGTCGCGATACCGCTGCCGAGCAACGCTTGTGCCTCATCGATCAGGAAGCGATCACTCGACGGCGCCGGGTCGATCCCTGGCATGGCGCCCGTTTGCGTCGGTCGTGCCGGGTCCGCGCTGATAAACACCGCCGTACGCGCACCGAACTGCGCCGCCACTTCCCAGACCGGCTGGGGAATGCTTGCCTCCATCCCGCCGATACTGATGTGCGGGTCGTTACGCAAACGCCCGGCCGCCGCCAACTGGCCAAGGCTGCCGCGCTTGGCGCTGTAGACATGGCCGTAAATCTGTTTCGCCCAGGACCAACGGCCGGTGCTGTCGTTCATCACGTCGCGCCAGTCATCCAGGGTGGACGCATCCGTCCATGGCTGGGTAATGAACTCGAACGGTTCGTCGCCCAAGGCGGCCAAGGCCACCGCCATATCCGGCGTACCGACACCGTCAGCCATCGGCGTGACCGCCACCGTCAGGCCGGCCGGGGTAATTTCGCCATTGACGCGGCCCAGGCGATTCAGCGACAACGAAATGTCGTTGCCCAACTCACCCTTGAACTTGCTGGTCAGCGTCACCGCCCCGGCAAGCGCGACCGCCGAAACCGGCAGATCCCGCGCCTCATTGATCGCGGTGGCCAGCGCCGCCGCCGTGGCGGTCGCGGTCGCCTGCTCCGGCACAATCGAGCGCACGCGCTTGCCAGCCACGTACAGGTTAAGCAAACCGGCTTGGGTGGCGGTGCCCGTTACGGTAACGGTGGCCTTGGCTGACACACCAGTGGTCACCCGCAACGGCAGACACCACACCTCGCCGGCCACGTCGATGTCTTTGTGCAGCTTGTGCATGGCCGCCAACATCGAGCCCGCACCAGCTATGGCGATGGCTTGCGAAGTGCGCGATACCATCACCAGGCGACCGATATCGTCGTCGGTGGCGTCGTCGTTGACCTGGCCGACGATCAGCCGGCGCAGGGTCGACGTGGCGCTGTTGGCCATCGAGTTATCGACTTCGGCATAGAACAGCGGGACACGGATATCAGACGGGATATTGTTAAAACTGACGCTCATTGCTCACCCCCAGCGCTGGCAGCGGCGGCAGCTTTGGCGCCGCCCTTTTTCACGGGCGGCGTCTCGACCAGCGGCACGTCTTCCGGCTCAGCCAGAACCGCGTCACCCGCGCTAATCCGGCGTTGCCAATACACGGTGTGCGGCACGTCCGCGCCTTTGTCGGGCAGCAGGGCGCCACCCTTGTCGGGATCGGGGCACGCCCGACCGGCGACCGGCTTCAGATAGATTCGTTTCACGGTTGCAGATCCTCGCGGGTTTTAATTTCGATACGGCCGTCAGGGCCTTTCGGGGACAGGTTCGGGTCGACAAACACGTCGATAAAATCGACGTCCATATCCACCCCTTCCAGCGGCGCCAAGCCATCAAGCACCAGCTCTTGCCAGGTTTCAGCGGGGGGGATTGGGTCGCCAGCACCGTAGCCACCGTGCCGCCCGAGCTGGAAACTCGAGAGGAACGTGAACTGGTACACCACCCGCGCCCGACTGATGTGGAGCAGCGCTCCCTTGCCGTATTCAATTGGGTCGTAGTCGGGTCCGGGGCACCATCCAACTAACGCACGCCAGAGCTCCGCCCGCAGGTCATGCAACAAATCATTGTCTTGCTGGCCTCGCTCATCACCGGTGTCCAGGACAATAACGACAGCAAATTGCTCAGTGATGTCCTGGATGACGGAGTTCTGGGCTTTGCTCGGGCTCGCAGCGTCTGCCGAAGCAATGACATAGGCGGCGGGCAGGGCCAGCTGGGCACTCTCCACTACGGCGTCCCAATCAATGCCGCCGGTAATGCGCCGGGCAAAGGTGGGGCATGTCGCTCGTAGGTGAGCAACAATCGGGTTCAATTTCATTGATCGAATCTCAGGTATAAAAAAACCCCGCATCAGCGAGGTTCTTTTTTTGAGGTGGCTTTTAGCCGTTTTTGAAACTTTCCAAAGCAGACCCAATGTCGATATCAGCTGGCAGCGGAAGCTTCATAACTGCAACATCGGACTCGTTGGAAAATTTTGTCTCCGCCATTTGGCGAGCATTGCCATTCACCGACTTAAAGGTACCCGCCTCGTAAAGCCAGATGTGAGGTGCACTCTTGCCATTCAGCGTGACGTTCCAGCATCCGATCATTGAGCGGTCACCAATCACTTTCGAGTCGCACTGAACAGAACCATTCGGGTAAATCTTGTGGTTCAGGTAGATGAGCGTAATGCGATCAATCGCAGCGCTTGGCGCCTTATCGGCAGCTTCGACTGCGCTGGCATTCATCATCAGCGCCGACACGGCGAAAGGAGCGAGTAAGGTCAACACTTTCATAGGGAACTCCCTGTAGTTAGAACAGTGAGCCTATCCCAAAGCGGTTTGGGGAGTCACGTCAACGCTCCTGCGAACCCAGCCTTCAAAATCAACTCGACCTGCGATGACGAATCTTGCAGCGCATCTGCCATGTAGTTGTCGCGAGGCTTGATTCTCCATTCACCTGCCGCACGTTCGGCTAGAGCAGCGGCACGCGCGCCCTGGGCACGCCGATTCGATTTACCCTTACCCTTCCCGGGCGCCAACTTTCCGAGCTTCTTGCCCTTCTTTACGCCGTAGTGCAGGTAGGCCGGATAGAAAGCTTCCATTGCCGAAGTTTTAGTAGGCGATATCCGAACGAGAAAACCCGACCGGGACACCTTGAAGCTGATCGACTCCACAGTGGCACCGGTACGATTAACCGGGTAGCCATCCTGGCCATGCCCTAGCGCGAGGTTCATCTGAGCCTTTTGCGTGACTAGCAGGCCGACCTTACGCATCGCAGCGCGGATTTTTCGCTTATCGAAGGCATCACGCTCGAATTTGTCGAAGCCCTCGACGTGTAGGTAGCCGTCAATCGAAGCTGAGTTAGACAAAAATACCTCCCGCGGCTTTCACCGGTCCGAGTTCTTCAACCTCAAGCAGGGTGAATCGGCGACTACCGTTCATGTCCGCGACCCTGCGCACCCGGTAAATCGTTGCGCCGTGAACGACTTCGTGCGCCTCGCTAATACCCTTCAGGTAATAGAAGGTCACCCTGTGAGTGATCTTCACATCGGTCTGGACCCCGGCGGCGTAAACGGCGGTACCGACTGGCTCTATCTTTGCCCACCGTTTTTTCTGATCAGTGAACAACGAATCGAGCCCCTGATCGGGCGCCGGAATGTCCGACCTCAAACGCAACGTGATGCGCCGGTCCAGTTCACCAGCGCTCGGCTCGCGCATCGCCATATTCAGAACCTCGGCGGGACGGTGACCTCGGCCACCAGGTGATCAAGAAAAGTAGATGGCAGCTCGGCCAGGGTCTGGCCCACCAGAAACATTTCCGGATGGCGGTAAATTGTCGCTGCAGCCATCAACAGCCAGTTGCGAACACCAGGATAAAGGTCAAGCTCAAGCGCGGCCTTGTAGCGAATGCGAAGTCGACCGCTGGGCCGAGCTGCGGGGAAGAACAAAAAACTCTCCCGTTGCTCCTGTCGCAGTTCGAACGGTCCGACCACCTCGGACCATGTGCCGTCTGATTGTTGCGCGAAAATAGAGACGACCTCATTGGCCTGCCCCACATCCAAGGCGTGCCCACTTACCCGATCTGCTGGCCATTCCTCCTCGTAAACGGCACCGCGAATTGCAGCACCTGTTTTCGATTCGCACTGAGCAGTGACGCCGGGAATGATGATCTGCTCGATCAGCGCTGGCTCCATGTCCTCCGGTTCAACCCGACACTGGAAAGCTACCTGATCCAGTGTCAGTGCAGGGTCGCCGAAGTACTCGATTCGACGGGCCATGACTTACGGCTTCGCGTCGTCATCGGTACCCGCGTTATCGCTGCCAGTTTCAGCACCGGTTTCCGCCGCACCCGATGGCTCGGAGGAAGAGTTTGCTGCGCCCGTTTCACCAGCTCCCTTTGCACCACCGGTTTTGGCTGCCACTGCCTTGCCGGCTTTTGGCTTTTCGTAGGCCTCAGCAAAACCCTTGGATTTCAGGCCTTCTGCAACCTCTTGGTCAAATCCGGCCAACTCGTCAGCCGAGTAACCGCGCCAGGCTTTCAGAAACCGCACAACAACTTTATCGCTCATCGCTTCAACCTCAGATATGCAAAGCCCCGCCGAAGCGGGGCAAAAGAGTTACATGCCAGCGCCCCATTTCACGGCGACGGCGACCACGATGCACTCCACGTGACGCGGACCGAAGTCGTGCTTGGCGATGACCTTGACCAGGGTCTGGTCACGCTGGAAGGCGCTGACCATGTTCCCCTCGGAGTCCTTGTACGAGGCCTCGCTACTGAACGAGATCGTCAGGTCCATGTCCTCACCGATCATCATGTCGGCGAAGTTGACGAAGTAGAATTCGGTCTCGTTGCTGCCCGCGCCAAGGTTCACCGGGATCTGGTTGCTCAGACCAACCGGGTAACCCTTGAACAGACCCTGTTCAATTTCCGGGTAGGCCTTGTTGCCGTTGCCATCACGCAGCGATTGCAACCAACGGAACACGCGCGGATGCATCAACCAACCGCAGTCCTTCATCATCACGTTGGCCGTTTCGATGCGAAGCATCATGCCGCCGCAGAACAGGTCAATTTTTTCCAGGGTGATGCCAGCGGTGTCGGGAGCGGGCAACACGTTGAATGCCTGTGCCCAATAGCGCATGCCCTTGGGCAACGAGCCCGTGCCATCTGCCCGGACAAAGTGCAGGTCTTCCGAGAGTCCCATCGATACCGCAAGGTCGCTGACAACGATGTCATCGGTTCGCGGGCTGGTGCCAGCGTTGGCAATCAGGTCATTTGAGATAGGTACAATCGCAGCCGCTTTTTTCGCGGAAAGCTTCGTATCTGCGAACGTCATGCCAGTGATCGGGATATCGGTATCGGTACCGATGTAGGTCACAACGGTGTTGCCAGTGATGCGTGGCATGGTCAGGTTGCCGTTGTTCAACGGCAGACTTCGGGTGCCCATCTTGCGCACAACCGACATTGGGCGCAGAGCCTCAATGATCTCGGTCGCAAAGTTTTGAGGAACCAATACACCGCCGGCACCCGGCGTCACTGTACTCAGAGCCATGGCAACATCAGTGGAGAAACCACCTTGTTCCGCCATTTGAGCGGCCTGCTGCTGATTGCCTCCCGCAGCGGCCAACAAACGGACCATCTGAGCCATACGCACACCTGGTGCACCAGCTGGACCCGACTCAGAAATGTAACCTGGTGAATGGTTAGTACGGCCTTTCGCCAACTCGTTTACCGGGACCGCACTGGCGGCGGCCATTTTCTCGGCCTGTTCCGCTCGACTGATCTTGTCAGTCAGCGCATTGAACTGAGCCTCCAGACTGGTGAATTGAGTCAGCTGCTCAGCTGAGAGGGTTTCACCGCCAGACTCAAGCTTTGCCAGAGCCTGAAGCGACTCATTGAGTTTGGCGCGTTCGCTACGCAATTGAAGTACGAGGGACATGTTGCCTCCTGGGCATAAAAAAACCCGCACAAGGCGGGCTTCGAACGACTGCCGCGAACGCGGTCAGATCTTGGTTTGAAAATCCATTGCTGCTGCACGGACCGAAAGGCGGCCCTGCTGCCGGTTGGCTCGGCTCACTGCCACCGAGTTGGATAAATCATCGACGGCCTGTTGCGGGCTCTGCATGCGATCGGCGAGACCCGCGGTGATTCCGGCTTGCCCTCGATACAAGCCAGCCTCGGTGGCGATAACCTGCTGCACCGAGAGCCCGCGGTAGTCGGCGATCGCATTAACGAAGAGCTGATAGCTCTCCTGCACAACGTCGTTGAGGTACTTGAGCGACTGGTCGCTCAACGGTTCGTGAGGGCTGAGGTCGTTTTTATGGGCACCAGCAAACACAGTGGTCACCTTGACGCCCATGCCCTCCTCCATCTTGGATCGGTCCATGTGACTGGCGATGACGCCGATAGAGCCGACACCACTGGTCTGGCTCACCACCAGTTCGCTACAGGCGGCACCGATCAGGTAGCCGCCGCTGTAGGCCATGAAGTTGACGATGCCGGTGATGGGCTTTTGCTGGGCCATGGCACGAATGTCGGCCGCCAGCTCGAACGCGCCGACGGCAGAACCGCCAGGGCTGTCGATGTCCAACACGATGCGCTCGACCATCGGATCCGCAACAGCGTTGCGAATCTGAGCCCGAAGCGTTTCGTAGCTGGTCATCGTCTCGCACATACTGACGTGGCTGCCGCGACTGACCAATACGCCGCTGACCGGAATCACTTCAATACCGGTTCGCGCAATTGCTGTGCGGCGTTCTTCTTCGCGCTGGGCGATGCGGTCCAGGCCATCGTCAGACCAGAGACCGGCGCCTGCTACGGCCCCGATGTTGACGATGTTCAGGCTCATTGCCTGGTTGGCCCAACGGACGCCGAGGTCCAACATGTCAGGCATCACCAACAGCGGCTGATTGAACAGCAGGCTGGAGGCTCGCAGGTAGTTTTTCATTGCGCGAGAATCCTCTCTATTTCAGCGTGCTGCAGTTCGAGCTGCGCTCGCACGTTAGGGTTGGTCAAGTCAGGGACGCCCTTGCCTGCGTCCACCATGTTTAGCGGTTGGAGATAGATCTCACCGCCCGGAACCGGAGGCATGTTCTCCAGCCGGCGAATGTCGTTGACGCTGAGCCAGCCCCACTGGCGACCGATGGCGTAGGACTCATAACGACTCTTCTGATCACCGCGCAAAAGGCCGGAAAGGTTGAATTCGATGAAGTACTCGCGCCGGTCAGCAGGCAATAGAAAGTCGCGCATCATCGACTGCTCGTGACGCTTGACCCACGGCAACAGGGCGAACACGACGAACTGAATCATCAGCTGTTCAAGAGTGTTGTAGTTGGACTTTTCCAGGTCGTTGACCATGGGCAGCGGGATCTTGTAGATCCGGGCGATGTCGGTACCGCTGGTTTTGAGAATGCCCAATACCTCGGCATCCACGTTGCTCATCGACACGGGCTTGAAGGTCATCCCTTCTTGCAGCAGGGCGACTTTTTTTGCGTTGTCCATACCGCCGAACTTCTGCCCCCACTGATCGACGATCTTGTCGATGCTGTTCTGATCCTTGATTGCCGGCGCCTCGTGCGGCCGCTGAATTACCCCCGAGACGGTTGCCCCATTGGCGAAGCTTTTCCCGGTGTACTGCCGCACAGCTTGAGCCAAGCCTATCGATTCAGCATGTACTTCAATCGGCGATAGACCCACGTAGTGGTTGGTGCTGAACCATCGCACGTGGTGGATCATGCGCATCGGCAGCGCTTCCCCGCCGCTGATCCTGTAATACGGCAGCATGTCGCCGCCCTTCAGCACCTGCACTTTGTCGTTGCACAACGGCCAGAGCGCCGCGACGTTGCCGTCATCCCGTCGGTCAATGAAGCTGTAAGCGTTACCCCGCAAACCGGCAGCACCTTGCGTGCACTCCCGGTATTCATACGGCGTTTGAAATCCGTTTGGCTGGTACCGAAGGACGTCATACGCCGGATGATTGATGGCCGCTTCGCGCTGACCGTTGTCCAGCCGGCGATACATCTCGCAGGGCAGTTGCCCCATGGTTTCAGCCAGGAGCGTGACGCAGTTTTGCAGGATCGGCAGGCCCAACGCCGACTCGGGCGTGACCCTCATGCCCGTGCTGTTGCGGCCACCACCCAGCAGACCGCGCCAAAAGCCGCCGCCCGTTTCTGTCAGATTTCCGCGCCCCTCGCCGAGCGCGCTTGAAAAGAACATGCTCAACCTCCTTGGGGTTTGGATTTGGCTTTCAGTGCGGCGGATGCGCGATCGGCAAGGAATGACCAGGCCATCAAGCCCAGGCCTGCGACAATGCAGGCAGCCGGCATGCTGATCATTGCCACGCCGCACACCAGCAGACCGAAGCCCAGCAGACCGGCCAGCCATGAAAGGATGACCAATTTCATATACCCGCCCCTTCGTCGTAGATGGATTTACCGCTCTGCCCAGCTGCCTTGCTGCTGATGCCGACGGCCATGATGGATGCGACGATGCCGTCGATCCGGCCCGTCGCCTTGGCCTTGTCGGCCTTACGGTTGTTGGCTGGATCGGAAACAATCACCGCGTTGCCGGCGCACCAGGTCATTACCGGGTTGCCGTCGTGACGCAGGGTTTCAACTGTCTCGCTTTCGACGACCTCCCAATCAGCGGGATCGAGGTCGATCACCTCCTGTTCGGGGGCCAAGCCCA
Organism: Pseudomonas sp. SJZ080; assembly: GCF_007828295.1. Classification (NCBI taxonomy): domain Bacteria; kingdom Pseudomonadati; phylum Pseudomonadota; class Gammaproteobacteria; order Pseudomonadales; family Pseudomonadaceae; genus Pseudomonas; species Pseudomonas sp. SJZ080. Next base: position 57,308 of record NZ_VIUK01000005.1, on the reverse strand, counting down.
GCAAGCGGCGCTCAAACTCATCGACTGCCGGCCCCATGTCCTTGTAGCCCTGACCGAAGCCGACCATTTCCGGCAACGAGATGTCGTACTCGGACATCAGTTGCAGCAGGTCTTCGATGCGCCAACGGTCATAGGCAATGCGCTCGACATCGAAGTACGCACAGATGGTGACTAAGCGCCGCAACACATGCAGCTTGCTGATGGCCCGGCCTGGGGTCGTTTCAAGGTGCCCATCTTTAACCCACATCGCGTAGGGCACCTTGTCGCGATCCTCGCGCCCTTGAAGGTCGTCGTCCGGGATCCAGAAGTACGGCAGCAGACGCCAGTGCGGATCGTGCGGGGCGGGCCAGAAGATCAGGACGAATGCGGTCAAGTCCGTGGTGCTGGCTAGATCGAGCCCGCCGACGCATCGGCGGTTGCGCAGTAGCCGCATTGGCACGCGCTCTTCGGCTTGCTTCCAAACGCCCCAAGAAATCCATGGGGCATCGGCTTGGGTCCATTCGCAGAAGTTGAGGCGGCGCACCACCGACTCTTGAGCCGGTAACCCTCGGGCCGACTGGACCTGCTCACGCAAGTACTTGCGACCGGGGATGCCGTCGCTTTGCCCTTCGGCGATGTAGTCCAGCGAGGGGTTGACCTTGGGCCAGCAGGCCTCGTCCTTGAACGGGTCGTCGCCCTCATCCAACGAACAGATGAAAGCGAAGAAACTGTCGTCATCTTCGATGGCCGCGCAGATCCGCACACCCAGGTCGTGATACTGACCGCAGACCGTCTTCTTGTCGGAGCCACTGTTGGTGATCATCACCACCATAGCTTTGCGACGGTTCTTGGTACCGGCGCGCATCATGTTCACGGTGGAAGCGGTCTTGTGCTCGTGCAGCTCGTCGAGCAAACCAATGTGCGGCCGCGGGCCGGATTTGCCTTCGTCGGCACTGATGGGCCGAAAAAAGGAGTTGGTGTTCGGGTAGAACAGGTTCCAGACTTTTTCATCGCGACCAGACTGCACAAGTCGCGAGCGAAGTTTCGTCGACATGTCGACCATCGACACGGCATCCCGAAACAGGATCATCGCCTGGTCGCGTTTGGTGGCAGCCGCGTAGATTTCAGCACGCTGCTCACCGTCGGCCACCAACCCATAAAGGCCGATGCCAGCAACCAACGGGCTTTTGCCCGACCCTTTCCCTGTCTCGATGTAGCCGAGTCTGAAGCGGCGATAACCGTCAATGGTCATCCAGCCGAACAAACTGCCGACGACAAACGCCTGCCAGGGCGCGAGCATGAAAGGCATGCCCTCGTAGTCGCCACCGTTGAGGCAAAGGACCTCTTCGAAAAAGCCAAGAGCGCGGTTGACGCGCTCAAGATCCCAGACCAAACCGCGAGACGGTCCGTGCTCAAGATCTCGAAGGTGGCGTTTACAAGCGTTACGGACGTTGGGGCCGGCGACGATTTCGCCAGCCAGGACGGCGTGGGCGAAGCAAGTGACGCGGTCGTCAGCTGAAGTACTTCTCTGCGGCGTCTCGTTGGGCATTTGGGAATAGATCACCTTGCGGGGCCGGGGCAGTTTTCAGGTTGCGCCGGGACATTGGCGACATGCCGAACTGGGCGCCGGCAGCATTGGCACGCTTCTCCGCGTCGTTCGCGAGCTGCCGAAGGACGTGCATCTGTTGCGCGCCGGTCTTGAAGGTCTGGATATCGCCGCCCAATTCGTCATTGGACTCAGCGTTGCGCTTGGTGATCAGACGCTGGTAGCGGCGCCAATCAGCAACGGCCTGGCAGTAGGTGGCCAGCGCCATCGCGTCGAGCTGTGAAACGATGCCCAGAGAAATCAGCGCGGGGATCAGTTCGTCCCACTCGGCGATTGCTTCAGGAGACAAGACATCGGGCCTTGGCGGCGCGCCCACCGGGACAGCCGGCTGCGCTACCTGGGCGAGCAGGTCATCGATATTTTCCCGCCCCTTATTTCCCTGCAAAATTTTGAGCGCCACCGGCATTCCGGGGCGCCCTGAGTTTCCATTTCCGGCCATAAAATACCCCCTTACCTTGATACCCCCCCTCCCTCATTTTTACCGACTTTGCGAAGAGAGGGGGGCGAGCGGTCTAGAACAAATTCCCGCGGAAGTTTTTCACCCCCCCTACCCTCGGGGTGATGCTTTTTTGGTGCGTCGGGGATGGAGGATCACCGGTTCCAGTGGTGCCCCGGATCGACCGGCCGGCCATCTGAGTAACAGCCAGGAAGCCGACCGCTCTTCTCCATCCGCTGCTTGGTCGAGTCGTGGCAGAACTTGCACAGGCTCGCCCAGTTCTTCGGGTTCCAGAACAACTTCCATGCGGCCTTGATGCGGACCGGATCACCACTTTCCTTAGCGTCCTTGAGCTTCGGCGCAATCTTGTGGTCAACCACAGTGGCAGCAACCGGTCGCTGATCGGTCGAACACATGGTGCAGTAGGGATGCTGACGAAGATGCCCATCACGAGACCGCTGCCACTTGTACCCATAACCACGCTCGGTGCTACTGCCTCGACGATCACTGCTCGGACTGGACATCAACAGGAACCTCGCACACTCCGAGCCGCTTCGCGACCCAACGCTCATACAACCCAATCGCCACATCGGCGCCGGCCATGGCGGTGAGGCATCCGATCGCGCCTGCCGTCCAAACCGACATACCGGCGCCGATCATCAGCATCATTGCCGACACACCGCAGACGATGCAGGCACCAGACCGCAGAGCCAAACGCCGCAACAATGCCCAACCGCGAGCCCCGTCTTTATCTGCCCGCCACATCTCACCCGAAACGCCGCCGACCAAGGCCAAGAGGATCACCAACCAGATCGGCATTTCCGCCAGCGCCTGCTGTTCATTTGTCATGTTCTGTCCTAAGTGGTGGTGCCGTGCCCCCAAAAGAAAACCCCGCCGAAGCGGGGTTAGGTGACCGGCTCAGGGTGGGCCGGGTGAAGCTGCACAGCACGTGCGAGGTCAGCGCCGAGGCGCAAATTCCATATCGTGGGGACTTTTTACCCCTCTCCGGAAAAACCGAAAAGGGGTAATTTTCGGTACTTCGGCTCGACGCAAAGTTGACGCAACTTTGACGCAGGTTTGAGGCAAAACACTCTGACCAATGGTCAACATGTACGGACCCGCTTGCTAGTCGACACGCGGGTGAAGTTCGTTTCCGGCACACCACTGCGTCGCTCGATCCCTCGAGTGGTGGCACTACGAACCGTGAGAATTAACTGCACCTGTTCGTGTAGACGGTGAACCCAATTTCGGTAAGTCCGGTCAGCGTCCTCACGAAGCCCAAGTAGCTGCAACTGTGAGCGAACCGAGTACGCAGGCTGCGGCAAGTACCGATTGCGAGCCAACGTCGCGAGCTGAGCCCCTTTCTCTGACTGCCGCTCAAGTTGCGCAAGGGCTGCCGCTACTTCCGTTGCGACATGATCCATACCGCCACCCGCCGCCATCAACAGGTCACGCGATCCAGGCGTGCCGCGCGGCGCGCTTCCACCCCACTGCATGATTGTCGCCATGGGACTGCCCAATCCAGCGCCGTCACCGACCTGGCAGTGCTGGCGTGCCCAGTGCTGCATCAACGCTTCAATTTCTTCGATCACCGCCCTTCCCCCCGAAAAACCGAACCCGACACAAAAAACACACTACCCAACACAAACCCAACACAAATAAATCTCTTTGAAATCAATACCTTTATCAGCTTTGAGTTGAGTGTGTTGGGTTGGTTGGGTTTATCGATCCTCGCATAAGAAAAAATTACGGCCTCTGTTTGCTGTTCAAATAACGTCATGCATGCGCGTGCGCGACGACAAACCCAACACACCCCACACAACAGGCGGAAACCCGCGTAATTCAAGGCCTGAAACTGTGTGGGGTTCGAAAAACCAACCCAACACACACCCGACACACCCAACACACTTTTAGACGCACTCATGCTGCTGCCGCCTTCACGTGGTCCCAGTTGTCCACGTTCCAACCCGCCAGCTTCGCCTGCGCTCGCCAGGCGCTGACCGTCTTGCCCAGGTCGGCCGCTTTCAGTGATGGGGGCTGGGAAGCGTCAGGATCGTTCGGAAAGAAGAACGCGCCGAACTTCCTGTTACTGCCTTCAGTCCATGGGATCGAGCGGGTTTTGTCGACTTCAGAGCCAATGAACAGCGAGAACTTCGTCTGACTCATCACGTGCTCTTTGTTGCGGTGACACCACTCAAGGAACAATGAATACAAGTCGGTTGATAGGCACACACCCCACAAGTCGCGCCCCAGCTCGCCATACTTCCAGAGGTTCAGGAACGTTTGCCAACCAGCTCGACTCAACGCCACCAGACGCTCACGCGCCGCAGTGCTTGGCGGTCGTGTACGCTCATCGAAGTCACCCAAGTCGACCGACAGCAACCAGCCATATAGCGCCGCGACCCCGCCATTCTTCAGCTCGTGTCCGATAGCTTTCTGGCGGACTTCGGGCAGGGTCTGCTCGGGCCACATCACCAACATTCGCCGATCGCTCTCGCTGATAGGCCACGGCAGGATCTCGTTGCTTAGGAAAACCGCGTTCATATGGTTGGCTTCCTCCCAGCCATTGATGAACTTGGATTCCATGCGCACCGTCTTGCCGGTGATCAAGTGCTTGATCTTCCCCACCTGGTTGTAACGCTGATCACGGCTCACAACCTCCTCAAACACTGACCAGAGCTTTCGGCTTTGCCAGGCATTGAAGTTACTTTCGAGCTGCGTCTGACCGACCGTGGCAGCGTACTGACCGTAAAGCATCCCCAGCGCATCAGCGAACAGCAGGCTTTTGCCCGAGCCTTCCATAATGGAATGCATCAAAACCGCCGTATCCATCTTGGCGCCTAGGTGCTGAAGCGGGTACGCCATCCACCGGGTCAACCAAGCCGCTGCGTTCTGATCGTGGTTGCACAGGAACGAAATCAACCAACGCAGGTTCACGCAAGCGTCATCATCCCTGACCGGTTCCAGCGGCAAGCCGTCGAACGTGTTGATATAAACGCTCGGGTCTTTGGTCATCGTTGGGTCAAAGACGATATGGTCCACATCCACCACCCGCCGCTCACTGCTGTTCAACCACAACGGGTACGTGTCGCCCAAGGCCATCTTCACAGCACCTTCGGCAACGCGGCGTTTCTTCTCGCGATCCCAAACATCCTTGGTGCCGTCTATGTACACATAACGCTCGGTCGGCGGCATCCCGAAGGCGCCGCCCTTTTTGCCCTCCATCCGCCGCGACTGCTCGATGTCACGCACGTGGTCATCCGAAATCAGCTTGCGACGCACGGTGTCTTCCAACCACTGCTTCGCCAGCGGCTTACCGACCCGCGCTTCAAATGCCGATTTCTTCATCACCCGCGACTGGTCGAAGTCCCACACATGCGTGGTGCCCTCCACCAGCGCAAACCGCCGAAGAATATGGTCAAGCGTCAGCACCTCCCCCGCGCCCCCGTCAGGAGCCGGAGCGGCCTCGCTGTCGCCGTCAGGCGCACAGCTCTGCTCGCTCAGGTCACCAGATGGGGTCGGGGGAAGATCACGCGGATCGGGTCGCGCTGAATGCTGCATACCCAGCATCCGCGCAGCATCCTTCACCGCCTTCGACTGGTCGCCGCCGTGCTCGAGTAAACAGAAAACTTCGAAGGCATCGTTCTGATGCCCGTTCGCGAGCGGATCGGCGCCATGGTGCGAATAAACCTTACCCTCGCTGATCGTCACGCCCGGCAAGCCGGTGCTGCTCTGGGGGTAAAGCCACTTGCTGCCACGCTTGATGTAGCCATGCGCACGCAGTAGTTCTTCGATGTCATGGCTGCGGTTGAACTCATCGATCACCGAAGGGGACTTTCCCGCCGGAGATATGGTGCGCTTGGCAACCTTCGGCGTCGGCACTGCAGCTTTGATCGCCCACGGGCACGCCCCTTCAGCATCACGCTTAAAGAGGTCCCAGTTTTGCCAAATGGCAAGCAGCTCGTTGGTCAGCGTAGGCAAACCGTCTTCAGCGTTCGGCGGAGTTTTCCAGGTGTAAGGCTTGCCGGTACCCGGATGAATCGATGGCGGGAATACGTCCTGAACCAGGCCAGCACGCAATTCAAACACCGTGAAGCGTTTGAAAGGATCAGCTTCCGCACGTGCAGCGGCTTCCCCGGCGAAATCACCCTGCTCTTTCGCAGCCTTGGCCTTGTCCATCAGGCCTTTGAAAATCGAACCGTCAGGGTCATTTTCATTAGGCCATGAAAGAGAATGCCGGGTCAGCTCAACGCCTTCCGGCAATTTGAACAACACCCGGAAGCGCAGGGGATTGCCGACGATGGTCGGGTAAACCACCGCCATGGCATCCAGATCAACACCCAGCAACTCATACAGCACATGCCGTGTCCACTGAACGTCATCCACGTCCAACGAACAGACACGGCTCGGCCCGAGCACGACGCCGAGGTTGTGGTTAGGGTTTCGTTGCCAGAATGCTTCAGCCGCGGCGGCATCGGTGATATAGCCGCCCGGTTTGTTCCACCCCATGCCTTTTGGGGCCTTCTCACCTGGCTCAATGGATACCAGGGCGAGGTTGAATGTATTGATGTAACGCTTTGCCCATGTGGCGATGGCTATTCCTTTGGCCGGTTCACTCATCGCCGAGCCTCCCGCAACCCCTGACAATGGACGCAGGTCTCGCAACCCTCAATCGTCTGCTGTCGAAGCAACGGGATAGGTTCGTCGCTGTCCTCGCAGAACTGTGCACTGATGCGGCTCGACGGCACGCGACGATTGCGATGGATGGCGACGTCGAGCAGGTATTGCGCCTGATCATTGGCGCGATCGATATCGTCAGCCATTGTCGCGATCCTCCATCGCTTGGCGCGCACCCGCCATGATGCCGAGGACTTCGCGGATCACATCCATGCCCTGCTTCTCAAGGTCGAGGACTTCGTGTAACTCCCAGACATTGTCGGCAGCGCCATCGTGCATCGCAGCCACGAACTCACCGGTCTCACCGAGCAACTTGCCAACGGCTTTTAATGCGTCACGCGTCGCCGGTACCGGTACCGGGCGATACCAAACTGCACCCGCCGGGCGCATCAGCGCATCAAGCAAGCGAGCATCGCCAGTCAACCTGATTAGCTCTTCCAGCTCATCAGGGTTCAGCCAACGGCGCTCTTCGTCGAGTTTGAGTTTTTTCTGGAGGGTGTCGTTATCCAACACCATGTCAAAGGCAAGGGCGGTGATTCCGCCCTTATAGTCCCGACCAGCGCGATAGATCGCCTGGCGTAGTGGTAGGACCGGACCAGCGTCCGGTAAAAGATCTGTGCGACTCATAACCGTAAATCCCCTGTTTACGGTGTAGCCATAAAACAGGGTAGTCCCTATCCTACAACCACGACCGATGTGCATGTGCTGTGTGTCGTCGTAGCTGAGCTGGGGGATTCTTTGGTGAGAGGCCCCAGCTCGGCACCCTTTAAGCTGCCGACTTCACGTCAGCCGCTTCTTTTTCTTGGATGTATAGGCTTTCAATGGCCTTACCCGTTACGTACCGAACATCCGCACCTTTAGCGGCGCGATTAATAGTCGGCTGTGTTGTTCCTACGCGATCTGCAATAACCCGTTGGGATAAACCGGACCGCAGTAATTCCGCGAGCATTTCTTGGATAGTCATATCGTTCACCGATGCGCTTTCGCATTGAACGCCACAATACACAAACGTATTGATTGATTCAATACAATCGGCGATACGTTTTTGAATCAAGGCAGAGAAAAGTGATCGGAGACCGCATCGCTCAACGCATGCAGGAAATGGAGTTATCAGAAGGCGAACTCGGTCGCCGCTCCGGCGTTCCGCAGCCAACAATTCATAGAATCGTGACGAATGCCGTGGCCAGTCCGCGTCATGAGAACGTTGAAAAGATCGCCAAAGCTTTGAAGGTCAGTAGCAACTGGCTCTGGAAGGGAGGCGAACACAAAAACCCGACCAATGATCAGGCAACACCATCTACGTCTGATTCCAACGTCGAGCCAGGACCGGCTATCAAGGGCTATGTTCCATTGATTTCATGGGTGCAGGCAGGCGCCTGGTGTGAAGTCGAGGACGTGCGAACACTTGATGATGCAGAGATATGGCTGCCCTGCGCCGCCTCACATAGCAGCCAGAGCTATGCCCTTAGAGTCCGCGGGCTTTCTATGTTCAACCAACACGAACGACGCTCCTTCCGAGACGGCGACATCATCTTTGTAGATCCCGCAAAGGACGCGGAAAACGGTTCGCTTGTCATTGCAAAACTTGTTGATAGCCAAGAGGCGACTTTTAAACAGTTGGTGATGGAAGGAAACCGCCGCTTCCTGAAGCCGTTGAACCCAGCTTGGCCGGAGCCCATCATTGAGCTAGGCTCCGACGCGATGATTTGCGGCGTTGTCTTTTCGAAACTAGAAATTTTCTAATACATTTCCGAGCAGACAGAGCCCGCACCTTGCGGGCTTTTTTATGCGCGCCGCCAAAATCAATTCAAATACGTATTGACTAGATCAATACGTATTTGTATCGTTCGCATCGTATACCTCTCACCAAAGAGTACGAGCCATGCAAACCACACAGCAAAGCAACACCCGCTGCCCGGTCTACCTGCATCCCTCTGCATGCAGCAGCCGGGCAGCCGTCGAATCAATTCAGCAACGCACCGGATTGTTGGTGATTACCAACCCCAAAGGCCGCACCGAGGCCATCAAGCCATTCAGCAACTCCGACACCGAGGCCAGCACTCGGCCGTTCGGAGGCGACGCGGCATGAACAACTATCTCATTCCACTCGAAAAACAAGAGCTCCTGCATCACATGCTGCAGGTTGGCGGCGCCGCCGTGTGCCCCCTCCAACGGCCAGAGCAAACTATCCATGCAAAATTTGAAGTTGAGCTCACCGACAACAACGCCGTTATCAGCGTTGACTTCGGCAGCCACACTGGAGAGTTGACCCTTAAGCGTTCAGATCGGGCCAACCACCTTCATCTGCGGGACTTTATCCAGGACATCGCGAACGGCCGCATAGAGTCGGCACAACCGACGCCGCCGTACGTGCAACCCGGGCGCGCGCTTGCGCAACTTGATCAGATGCTGGACGAGTCAAAAGCCTTGCTTGACCGCGTCCGCAAACTGATTGCCGCCTGAGGCCAGCGCCATGAACCGCACCCTGGACGAAACGGCCGCAGTGCTCGGCCTCAAGCCCCGCGCATTCCGCACAAGGCTGCGGGAAGTGGGCATTTTGAATAGCAGTGGTGACCTTGCCAGCCAGTACAGAGACCGTGGGCACCTGTACTCGGACCCACGCAGCACCTTGATCCCGTCGCTCAACAAATGCCGTCACTACTCCGTGGTGATGGTGAAGGAAGACGGTGTGGATTGGTTGGCAAAAAAGCTGGGAATCACCATCACAAAAAAGGACGCCGCCGCATGAAAACCAATCAACTCAACGCCTACACCCAAGCGCTCGGCGCCCTGAAGCTGATCCCAATCTACCTGACGTGCCCGGGCGTGATCAGCCGAGCCACGATCCTGGGCGCCTCGACCGAAGCGGTTCAGCTGCTGGAAAGCATGCCAGCGCTCAGCACCGAATTGGCCGAAGTGTTCCGCTGCGTCAACAACGTGATCCACGAAGGCCAGACCGCCTACGTCACCCCGACCAACTCGCCCGAATACCCCTTCGGTGCCGTCGTCGCTGACGCTGCTGGCCACATCTGCGCCGCCGGCATAGGCAAGAGCAAAGAAGGCCTCGCCGAATTGATCCGCCTCAAGCTGGTGCCCCCATCGGAGGGGTTCGGGGAGGATGCCGCGTGAGCGACACCCTAGATCAACTACGGAAACAGTTCGCCACGCCCTGCCCGACCTTGTCGGCAGTACGCGAACAGTACTTCGCACACATCCGCACCGACCGCTACCTGCTGGCCGAGATCAAGGCCGGCCGCATCGCCTTGGTCGTAACGCGCCTGCACTGCTCGGCACGAGCAAAGCCGGTGGTGTACCTGCACAACCTCGCTGAATACCTCGACGCCCAAGCGACGAAGGCAGCGGCTTGATTCAACGGTAGCCCCTGCCGCCCAAGGGCAAACAACTCGCACTCAACGAGGCACAGCACATGAAACCTACCGACACAGCCGAATTCATCGGCGAACTGAACGCCGGTGTTTTCGCAAATCAGATCGGTCATGCACTTTCCGAAGTGGCATCGGGCGTTGTCGATAACGGCAAGGTCGGCTCCGTCACGCTGACCTTCACCCTGAAGCAGATCGCCGACAGCCACCAGGTCACCGTCAACCACAAGCTCGCCTACAAGGTGCCAACGAAACGTGGCAGCCGCAGCGAAGACACCACGCTCGACACGCCGATGCACGTCAACGAGGGCGGACGCCTGACGCTGTTTGCCGAAGCCCCTCGCGCTGGCCAGCTGTTCAATCGCAACGACGCACCGGTTCACGCCAGGTCCTAAACCAACCCGCTCCATGCCTCTCACCAAAAGGAAATAGATCCAATGGAAGCCAAAGCAATTCAGTTGATTCAAGACACTGCCGTTCTGGCCTATGCCAAGCCGCTGGGCACTTTCACCCCGACATTGGTACTGCCGTCGGACCAGAAGATCCACAGCATCGAGAAATTTCAGGCTGCACGCAGCCGCTTCCGTGGCGCGCTGACTACACACTCACTGGTGGACTTCGGCAATTACGTGATGGAGCAAAGCACCGATGTCGTTGCCTCTGGCTTTGTCGATGCAGAAGCCATGTCGTGCACCGTGATTTTCAACCTGGGTAACACCAAAGAGCCAGGGCACGGCGACTTCACAGCCACCCTCAACCTGAGAAAGACCGCTGCCTTCCGGGCCCTGGAGCGTGCCGCCTCCGTCCAATTCGCGCAGAAAGACCTGAGCGACTGGATTGAGGATTGGGCATCGAACCTTCAAGCCCTTGCAGCCGATGACAGTCAGATCGACTTACGCAAAGCCGCGAGCGCAATCCGCTCCATCAGCATCGAGCAGGCACGCAAGAGCGAACACGTCGTCGGCGACATGAGCACATCCCGTTCGGCAATGGACCAGATTGAGGCCAAATCCGCCGAAGGCCTGCCCGCTGAACTCCTGTTCACCGTCGAGCCATACGAAGGGCTGAAGGTCCAGATCATCCGCCTCCGTGTTGCCGTGCTCACCGGCGGTGACAAACCCCTGCTGCGCCTGCGCTGGATCGGCGAAGAGCAACTGCGCGAAGACCTCGCCCAAGAGTTCAAGGATGTCGTGCAACAAGAAGTCGGCGGCGGCGCGAAGCTGACCATCGGCAACTTCAACCTAGGCTAACCACCATTACAACACCTCGCCGCCGGCCTCTCACCAAGAATCCCGGCGGCGGGCTCTACCGAGGAACACAGCACATGCAAACTCAACACCTCGTAACCACTCACAGCGCTCGCCCGGTTAGCGGAATACACCCATCTGTAAGGATGAATCTTGAATGAGCTGGCTCTTTTCGCGGGCTCTGGTGGCGGAATACTCGGTGGCCACCTGCTCGGATGGCACACCGTCTGCGCCGTTGAGCGTGATGCCTACTCCGCACAAGTTCTGGCGCAACGACAAAACGATGGAGCCCTCCCAGCTTTCCCGATTTGGTCTGACGTGTGCAGTTTTGACGGAAGACCATGGCGCGGCCTTGTTGACGTGGTTTCTGGCGGATTCCCGTGCCAGGACATATCGGCTGCCGGGAATGGCGCCGGCATCGACGGTGCGAGGTCTGGGCTCTGGCGTGAAATGGCGCGAATCATCGGCGAAGTACGACCTGAAGAGGTCTACCTGGAAAACTCACCTCTGCTTGTGGGAAGAGGACTTGCACTGGTCCTCGGTGACCTTGCCGAAATGGGGTATGACGCGCAGTGGTGCATTGTTTCAGCATCCGACGTTGGAGCGCCCCATCAGCGCGAACGCATTTGGCTTGTTGGCACGCCAATGGCTGGCGACAGCCGGCGAGGAGATTGTCCATCGGAGCGCCAAAGGCGATCGCCGAGCTTGGTGTCGGCGTACCGGAACTGGCCCACGCCCGTAGCGAGCATGGCAAAGGGATCATCTCCAGCAGCACTGACACGCAAGTCCGGAGCAGACCGATCGAACGATCGACTGGACCACGCGGTGATGGCTTCCGACGGTGGCCAACTGAACCCGGAATGGGTCGAGTGGCTAATGGGGTGGCCTATCGGGTGGACCGGATTAAAGCCCTTGGAAACGGACAAGTTCCGCGAGTGGCAGCTGCAGCATTTTATGAGCTTTCCAAGGGATAACGTTGAGGTGAACGCATGAGCGCAGCAGAAAAACTCGACTTCCACATCACGCCAGGTGCTTGGTTCCGTCAGGACCTACTGTACCCAGTGTTCGGTCTGAGCTCTGAGGCTGTTCGTAAATATCGCACACGCGGGCTCTGGCTTGAGGGCAAGCACTGGCGCTATGACCCAGCCAACGTGATCGTCTACAACCGCGCCGCAATTGAACGCTGGATGGAAGGGAAACCATGATCGACAAGATGCCGACCGGCGTTGAGATGAACGGCAAGCAGCTACGCATCTGGTTCATCTTTAACGGCCAACGGTGTCGGGAACCCTTGGAAGGGATCTCGAAAGTCAACAAGGCCGCGATCGCCTATGCCGATAACAAGCGCCGTACCATCCTCGCAGAAATTAAAGAGGGCCGCTTCGACTACGCGGCCCACTTTCCGAACTCGCCCAGGGCTGCCATGTTCACGGGGACTGGCGGCCCTTCGCTAAAGCGCACCGTGAAGGAAGGCATTGATCGCTGGCTGGAGGTTCAGCGCGCGCTAAAAGCTTCGAGCACTGTCGTCAACTACGTCAGCAAGGCTGTGCACGTCGAGAAGAAATTCGGCAAGCGTCGGATCGTCGACATCAGCAAGAGCGACATCGAGTTGTTTCAAGCGCAACTGCTCAAGCAAGGCCTGGCCCCGAAGACAGTGAACGACATTTTCACCGTCGTCCGCGGGGTCTGGGCTGATGCCTTCGGCGACGGCATCCTGAAAGCCAACCCGCTCGACCGGATCAGTAACGTCGGATCAGACGTCGACCTAGAACATGCCGACCCCTTCAGTCGCACCGAGATCGAATTGATCAGTAAAGCGGACCCAGACCGGCGAGCTGACACCCGGATGATTGAGTTCAACTGCTGGGCCGGACTGTCCCTGTCCGAACTCATCGGGCTCGCCGTTGAAGACGTAGATCTTGAAGCCGGCGTAGTACACGTCCGCCGGGCATTGGTCGTCGGCGAATTCAAAGTCCCCAAAGAACGCTCCAGGGTCCGAGTCGTCGAATTGATAGACCCAGCCCTCGAACTGATGCGGGAGATAGTCGCCGCTGCCAAGGAAGCAGTAGTCGAAGAGATCACCGTTATCCAACGCGACAACATCACGTCCAAGAAGATGAAAGTCAGGTTTCTTTTCCGCAGCTCGACCAGCGGTTTGCTCTGGAGCGGCAAGACTTTGAGCAACTGGTTTACCGCCCATCTGAAAAAGGCAGAGGTCCGCCATCGTGGTGCGAATCAGTGTCGCCACACTTTTGCCAGCCAGATGCTGTCGAGTTACGTTCCGGTCGAATGGGTGGCCCGGCAACTCGGGCACGCCGATACAACGATGGTGAGAAAGCACTACGGGAGATGGATACCCAAGGACACCAAGAGCATGGCGGGAATCGTTTCTAAGATGCTTGGATTTAGAAAAGATTGAAATTACAGGCCCGATTAAAGGGCCTAATTCCTATCGTGACTATCTAGATCTCAGGAACGTTCTGACGTTTCATCCATTTCACTGACGACTCAAATACCTCCAAAACCCTCAACTGTAGAGTGCTTTCGAAATCTGCCATTGCAAGGTTGTAATTATTTACTGCCCCTAAAAACTCAACGCCCATGTGTTGGTTGGGAAGCTCAACCATAAAATTTTCCGTTACTGGATTTACTGGCTGCCCTCCGTACTCTTGAGCAAGCAACCGAATTTTGTCAGTCAGCACAAGCCAGTCCAACGCGTGCTCCGGAGATAATCCTATAGCCAGGCTAAGGGCGTGCTGAAAATCCTGATACCGGGAATGACCGGTTTCCATTGCATATTTCAGGCGAAGAAACTCAGGATGAGCACGTATGATTGCGATATTTGATTCCAGCCGGGCGAGTTTGAGTACATTGAGATCGACTGAAATTATTGGCGTCTCATGTCCGAACAGCCTGGTTCTATCGAACGCATCAACCACGGAAGCAACCAATAGATTCAGTACTCGAAACGTCTCAGTTTTTCGGCGGTGATTTGGTAACAACTCAATGATCACATAGAAAATGTACGCGGAAATGAGGCCCACCAAGAGATCACTGGTGACGCTAATCGTCGCGTCGGCGCGAAGAAAGGATGCAGTTACCCCGCCTTCAAACACTCCCCACAATGGAAGCCTAGCGTTTACCAGGCAAACAAGTACAAACGCCGCAACTACTGCAGCCAATAACCAGCGCTCCCGCGCATCCCTCCAAATCCACATACCTTTTACTCCCTTAAGGTGCTGCAGCAACGAGCGCAGGACGGCCTAAAGCGTTCCAATGACTGCATTTTCTGCCCTAAAAATGCCCTAATTAAAATCATAGAAACGAAAAAACCCCTGAAATGTTCAACCATTTCAGGGGCTTAGTCGTATTCAATAATGGCGGAGAGATAGGGATTCGAACCCTAGGTACCGGTGAAGGTACAACGGATTTCGAATCCGTCCCATTCGGCCACTCTGGCATCTCTCCAACGGCGCGCATCATAACAACACTTTTGCCGGAAGCGAACCCCCTGAGCGAAATATTTCTGTGCTATCAGATGCTTGCGTCGATTAAAGCGGTACGCCCAGACGATTGGCGACTTCTTCGTAGGCTTCGATGACGTCACCGAGGCCCTGACGGAAGCGGTCCTTGTCCATTTTCTTGCCGGTGGCCTTGTCCCACAGACGGCAGCCGTCCGGGCTGAACTCGTCGCCCAGAACGATGGAGCCGTCGGAGAACACGCCGAATTCAAGTTTGAAGTCGACCAGCAGCAGGCCGGCGTCGTCGAACAGTTTGCTCAGGACTTCGTTGACCTTGAGCGACAGTTCTTTCATGCGAACCAGTTGCTCGGCGGTGCCCCAACCGAAGGCCACGACGTGGGATTCGTTGATGAACGGGTCGCCCTTGGCGTCGTCCTTCAGGAACAGCTCGAAGGTGTAAGGGTTGAGCTTCATGCCTTCTTCGACGCCCAGGCGCTTGACCAGGCTGCCGGCGGCGTAGTTACGCACGACGCACTCGACCGGGATCATGTCGAGTTTTTTCACCAGGCATTCGTTGTCGCCCAGCAGTTTGTCGAATTGAGTCGGCACGCCGGCTGCTTCGAGTTTCTGCATGATGAAGGCGTTGAACTTGTTGTTCACCATGCCTTTGCGGTCGAGCTGCTCGATGCGCTTGCCGTCGAACGCCGAGGTGTCGTTGCGAAACAGCAGGATCAAGCGGTCAGCGTCGTCGGTCTTGAAAACCGATTTGGCTTTGCCGCGGTAGAGTTCTTCACGTTTTTCCATGATGGGCTCCGCTTGCTAAGTAGGTGGGCTAGGCGATGTGTCGCCAGTCGAGCCCTGAGTCTTGATCGGCCAGTTGCAGCCAGTCCGGGTCGCACCCGAGGGTGTCGACAAAACATTGCCGGGCCAGCTGCGGCAGGTTGTTCTTGCTGCTCAGATGGGCCAGGACCAGGTGTTGCAGGCCTTGCCAGCCCAACTCGGACACCAGGAATGCCGCCTGGTGGTTGTTCAAATGTCCCAGTTCACCGCCCACCCGCTGCTTGAGAAAGTACGGGTAGTGACCGCGAGCCAGCATGTCACGGCAATGGTTGGCCTCGATCATCAACGCATCGAGATCCCGATAGCCGTCCAGCACTTTGTTGCAGTATGAACCCAGGTCGGTCAACAGGCCGAAGCGCCGCTCACCGTCACTGAACACATATTGCGTCGGTTCCTGTGCATCGTGGGCCACGGCAATGACGCCGATGCTCAGTGCGCCGATCTGCAGTTGCTCGCCGCCGGCCAGAAGGCCGGCCGGTTCAATCGGCTTGCGCATCCCGCGCAGGGTGCCGCGACTGAGGTAGACAGGCAGATTGTAGCGCCGAGACAGCAAACCCACGCCATGCACGTGGTCGGCATGTTCGTGGGTCACGAGTATCGCGCTCAGTTGCGCCGGGTTCACACCCAGGCGCAGTAAGCGTTTTTCGGTTTCCCGCAGGGAGAAACCACAATCCACCAGCACATACGTGTCAGCGCTGGCTATCAGCGTGCCGTTCCCTTGGCTACCGCTGCCGAGAACGGCAAAACGCATGTGATCAGCCCAGGTTGTCCTGAATCACGCTCAACACTTTGCGCGCCACGTCAGCCGGCGCCACGGTGTTGATGTTTTTCTCGACGGTGACCTGAACTGTATCGCCCACCTTACTCAGGCGAACCTGATAACGCTCGGCGCGGGCTTCAACTTCTTCCTTGCTCGGCGCACTGCCGAACAGGCCGCTGAGGAAACCGGGCTTCTCGTCTTTCTTCTCGGCTTTTTCAGACAGGTTGATGTAGTACAGGCCCAGGCTGCGGTTGATGTCTTCAACGCGCCATTCGCCCTGCTCCAGCGCACGACCGACGCTCGACCAGGCACGGTCCAGGTCGTTGCCGACGTTCAGAACCGGGTTGCCGCTGCCGTCTTCGCTCAGGCTGACGCGACTTGGCGTGTCGAAATCACGCGATGCCAGCATGGAGACCGAACCGCCCTTCTCCGAGATGCGGCTCATGCTCGCGAGCATGTCGTCGACCAGTGCCGCGTCCAGGCCGGTGTTGACCGAACGGTTGGTGAAGGCCACATCGGCGGTGCTGCCG
Source organism: Pseudomonas sp. SJZ080 (assembly GCF_007828295.1). NCBI lineage: Bacteria > Pseudomonadati > Pseudomonadota > Gammaproteobacteria > Pseudomonadales > Pseudomonadaceae > Pseudomonas > Pseudomonas sp. SJZ080. The sequence goes on along the minus strand of NZ_VIUK01000005.1, from coordinate 40,389 downwards.
GCAGGACGTTCGGCGCTTACCACGTAGACTTCACTGGTGTTGCGTTGCACGCCCGGCTCGATGCGCACGCGCACACGGGTTTCGCTGTCAGCGCCGACACCGGCTGCGCTCAGGCGCTTGGCCATCGCTGCGGACAGTTCGTCGGAATGCTGCCAGGTGGTGGTGAACTCGCCGGTTTGCGGACGCTGTTCATCCAGACGGAAACCGTTGTCCTGGAAGAACTGCACAGCCACTGGCCAGACTTCGGCCGGCGGGTTCTGAGCGACGATCCAGCGCGAGTCACCGGTCTTCTGCAGCGAGTAGGCACTGGCATCGGCAGCGGCGGACAGCGGCTGCGGACGCGGCACGATGTATTCGCCCTTGACGGTGTCATCAGCCACGTTGCGCGGGATCGGCAGCAGCGGGTCCAGGTGTTTGGAGGTGCTGACGTCCGGTGGCAATTGCATCGGTGCAGTCTGTTGCGCTTCCAGGTAATCGCTACCACGGTCACGGAAATAACCTTCCGGGCCCCAGACCCATCCACAGCCACTGGTGCTGGAGATAATCAAGGCAAGTGCGGAAAGTCCGGCCAATCGCTTCATGCGTAGTGCTTCCTCAATTAAACCAGGACGCCGGACTGGCGCATGGCCTGCCGCAGCGGTTCGTGACAGGCAGCACTGAGCCAGGTGAGCGGCAGACGGATACCGTCCGGCATCAAGCCCATTTCATGCAGCGCCCATTTCACGGGAATAGGGTTGGATTCGATAAACAGGGTTTTATTGAGCGGCATCAGCTTTTCATGGATCGCGCGGGCTGTGACGGCATCGCCTTTCAAAGCAGCGTTGCACAGGTCGGCCATGTCGCGCGGGGCAACGTTGGCAGTCACCGAGATGTTGCCTTTGCCGCCGAGCAGCATCAGCTCGACCGCGGTGGCGTCGTCACCGGAAAGCACCAGGAAGTCTTTGCTGACGCCGTCGAGGATGGCTTTGGCACGATCGAGGTCGCCGGTGGCTTCCTTGATACCGATGATGTTTTTCACGGTCGACAGACGGATAACGGTCTCGGCCAGCATGTCGCATGCCGTGCGGCCAGGCACGTTATAAAGGATCTGCGGGATGTCGACGGCTTCGGCGATGGCCTTGAAGTGCTGGTACAAGCCTTCCTGGGTCGGCTTGTTGTAATACGGCGTCACCAGCAGGCAGGCATCGGCGCCGGCGGTCTTCGCATTGGTGGTCAGCTCGATGGCTTCGCGCGTCGAGTTGGCGCCGGTACCGGCGATCACCGGAATGCGCCCTGCCACCTGCTTCACCACGTAACGAATCACTTCGATGTGCTCGTTCACGTCAAGGGTGGCCGATTCGCCTGTAGTACCGACCGCCACGATCGCGTGGGTGCCGTTCTGCAGGTGAAAGTCCACCAGTTTGCTCAGGCTGTCCCAGTCGAGACGACCTTGTGCATCCATGGGTGTGACCAGTGCCACCATACTGCCCGCAATCATGCAACCGCTCCTGCCGGAAAAAGAGAGCCGTAATGGTACTGGCGCCAAGATGCTTGTACAAGCGAAGTACTGCGCTGCTGCCATTCCCCTTGGCGCTGCTTTTCGCTACCCTTCAGACTTTGATCGGTACTGACATGCTCTTACGCCGGGTTTCAGCCTCCATTTTCGGCATCACAAGCCCCGATCCAGCGTTGCCACCCTTCGCTCCTGCCTTGATGGAGCACGTTGCAACCTTCGGCCCGGGTTTTCTGAATTCGCATCCGCAGGCTCGCCCCCGGCAAAAAAAGCCCGTAGAAGTATCGACCGCTCATCGCTTTAGGAATGCTGCATGTCCACCCCCACAGTTCGCGAACAATTCCTTGTCATCAGTGCCCTCGGCGCCAACCCCATGGAGCTGACTAACGTCCTGTGCCGCGCCAGCCATGAAAACCGCTGCGCCGTGGTCACCTCTCGCCTGACCCGACATGGCGAGTGCAGTGCGTTGGTCCTCGAGGTCTCCGGCAGCTGGGACGCCCTGGCGCGCCTCGAAGGCAGCCTGCCGACCCTCGCCAAGAAGCACGCCTTCACGGTCAACGTGGTGCGCAGTGCGGCGCTGGAGAATCGCCCTCAAGCCCTGCCGTACGTCGCCTACGTCAGCTCGGCGTATCGCTCGGACATCATCAACGAGCTGTGCCAGTTCTTCATGGACCACAACGTCGAGCTGGAAAACCTGACCTGCGACACGTATCAGGCGCCGCAAACCGGCGGCACCATGCTCAATGCCACGTTTACCGTGACCTTGCCGGCCGGTGTGCAGATCAGCTGGCTGCGCGATCAGTTCCTGGATTTCGCCGACGCGCTGAACCTGGATGCGCTGATCGAACCGTGGCGCCCACAAAACCCAATGTAAGGAAGCTTTCATGGCCGTTGCCATCGACCAACCGGTTGCCGACTTCGAAGCCCCCGCCACCAGCGGGCAGACCGTCAGCCTCGCGAGCCTCAAAGGCAAGCAAGTGGTGATCTACTTCTATCCGAAGGACAGCACGCCGGGTTGCACGACCCAGGGCCAAGGCTTTCGCGATCAGCTGGACGCCTTTAAAGCGGCTAACACTGAGGTCTTTGGCGTGTCGCGTGACAGCCTGAAATCTCACGAAAACTTCAAGGCCAAGCAAGCGTTCACCTTCGAGCTGATCAGCGACAAGGAAGAAGCGCTGTGCCAGCTGTTTGATGTGATCAAGCTGAAGAAGCTTTATGGCAAGGAATACATGGGTGTTGATCGCAGCACATTCCTGATTGATAAGGAGGGTGTGTTGCGTCAGGAATGGCGTGGCGTGAAGGTGCCGGGGCATGTGGATGCTGTTTTGGCGGCGGCACAGGCGCTGAACAAGGCCTGATAGATATTTGGCGCCTGTTCTGGCGCTTTCGCGAGCGAGCCCGCTTCCACATTCAACCGAGTTCTTCCTGTAAGAATGCGATCGAATGTGGGGCGGGCTTGCTCCGGGCGGCATTCCGACGAAGAGGCCCTTAGCCTCACTGAAAAAATCAGGGTGATCCGTTAAAGCAGCGGCGCCACTACCGGCTCCTTGCGCGGCCAGGCATCCAGCACCGCCTTGAACAACGTCGCCAGCGGAATCGCGAAGAACACTCCCCAGAATCCCCACAACCCGCCAAACAACAGCACCGCGCAGATAATTGCCACCGGGTGCAGGTTGACCGCTTCCGAAAACAGCAGCGGTACCAGCACGTTGCCATCCAGCACCTGGATGATTCCGTAAACCGCCATCAAATAGATGAACTGATCGCTCCAGCCCCATTGGAATAACGCAATCAGCAGCACCGGCACCGTCACCACCACCGCGCCGACGTAAGGCACCACCACCGACACCCCCACCAACAACGCCAGCAACGCCGCGTAGTTGAGCCCCAGCACGACAAACCCGATGTAGGTCGCGCCACCGCAGATGAAGATTTCGATGACCTTGCCGCGAATGTAATTGGCGATCTGCCTGTTCATCTCGTGGGCGACACGGGTGATCAGCGCGCGCTCGCGGGGCAAGTAACCGCGCACCCATTGGCCGATCATCTCGCGGTCCTTGAGGAAGAAGAACACCAGGATCGGCACCAACACCAGGTAAATCATGATGTTCACCAGCAGCGGCAGACTCGACAGCGAAAACGTCAGTGCCCACTGGCCGAACTTGCCGATCTCGCCCCGTGCCACTTCGATGGCCTGCAACACCTGTTCGTCTGACACCAGGTGCGGGTAGCGCTCGGGCAGCAGCAATAACAGGGATTGCCACTTGGCGAGCATGCCCGGCAGTTCATTGAACAACGTGATCAGTTGATGCCAGAGCAACGGCACCACGATCACGATGAACACCAGCAAAACCCCCATGAACAACGCGAACACCAGTCCCACGGCCACCCCGCCCGGCATGCGCAAGCGTTCGAGGGTTACCACCAGTCCTTGCATCAGGTACGCCAGCACCATACCGGCGAGCACCGGCGCAAGCATGCCGCCCAGCGTCAGGACAGCGGTAAACGCCAGAAACAGCAAAACCGCGAGCACCACGGCTTCTTCGTCGGAAAAATAGCGCTGAATCCAGTCGCGTAACACCTTGAACATCAATAATCCCTTAGAAACGAATGCGGCAGGTTTCAGGCTTTTTTCAACCAGTAGCGGTAAACGCCTGCTTCATCTTCTTCACGAAGCAGCGTATGACCGGCCAAACGAGCAAAGGTGCGGAAGTCGCGCTGCGAACCCGCATCGGTGGCGATCACCTTGAGCACCGCGCCACTGGCCATGCGATTGAGTTCCATCTTGGCCTTGAGCAACGGCAACGGACAATTCAGGCCGCTGGCGTCCAGTTCGGCGTCATGGGCTACAGCGTCGGTCATTGCGTCACTCCGGGTCAGATGGTCGAGGGGCTTAGAATATCTGGTCCGAAGCGTACTGTCCGGCTACAGTAAGGTCTTTGTCGACTAAGGCTTTGTGCATGACTTTTTTGCGCCCTACCCTGCTGACGCTCGCTTGCCTGCTCGCCTCACCGGGCTTCGCCGACGACCTGCCGTCACTCGGCGACGCCAGTTCTGCCATTGTCTCGCCGCAACAGGAATATCAGTTGGGCCGTGCCTGGCTGGCGCTGCTGCGCAGTCAGGTTTCCCAGCTCAACGATCCGCAGCTCAAGGATTACGTCGAATCCAGCGTCTACCGCCTGGTGGAGACCAGCCAGGTCAACGACCGGCGCCTGGAATTCATCCTGATCAACAGCCCGCAACTCAACGCCTTTGCGGCGCCAGGCGGGATTGTCGGGGTCAACGGTGGCTTGTTCCTCAATGCCCAGACCGAGGGCGAATACGCTTCGGTACTCGCTCACGAACTGGCTCACTTGTCGCAGCGCCACTTCGCACGCGGCGTTGAAGCGCAACAGCGCATGCAGGTGCCGATGATGGCCGCGCTGCTGGCCGGGATCGTGATTGCCGCTGCCGGTGCCGGCGATGCCGGTATCGCCGCCATTGCGGGCACACAGGCGGCGGCGATTCAGGAACAACGACGCTTTTCGCGCCAGAACGAGCAGGAGGCCGACCGCATCGGCATCCTGAACCTTGAAAAAGCCGGTTACGATCCACGCTCGATGCCAACCATGTTCGAGCGGCTGGCGCGCCAATACCGTTTTGACGCCAAGCCGCCGGAATTCCTGCTGACTCACCCGGTGACCGAATCGCGGATCGCCGACACCCGCAACCGCGCCGAGCAGGCCAAACCGGGCGGCATTGAAGACTCCATGCGTTATCAGCTGATTCGTGCGCGTGTCCAACTGATCTACGAAGAAACCCCAGGCCTGGGCGCCAAACGCTTTCGTGCGCAGCTGGATGAGAACCCGAAAAACGATGTCGCACGCTATGGCCTGGCGATCGCCCAGATCAAGGGTGGTCAGCTGAACGAAGCACGGGAAAACCTCAAGTTGCTGCTGGCCAAGTCGCCGAACGAGATCATCTACAACCTGGCGCAGATCGATCTGGACATCACCAACAATCGACTGCCGGATGCTCAGACTCGGGTTGACCGGATGCTGACTCAGTATCCGGGCAACTATCCGCTGAATCAGGTGCGCGTCGACTTACTGCTCAAGCAGAACCGTGCGCCCGAAGCGGAAAAAGCACTGGAAGCCCTGCTCAAGAGTCGCCCGGATGATCCGGACGTCTGGTACATGGTGGCTGAAACCCGAGGCCTGTCCGGCAACATCATCGGCCTGCATCAGGCTCGCGCCGAGTACTTCGCACTGGTCGGCGACTACCGCCAGGCCATCCAGCAACTGGACTTCGCCAAGCGCAAGGCCGGAACCAACTTCCCGCTGTCTTCACGCATCGACGCTCGACAACGTGAGCTGATGGAGCAGGAACGCATGATCAAGGACCTGATGGGCTGACCTGTTGTTCAAACAAACAGTCAGGCACAAAAAAACCGCCTCTTTCGAGGCGGTTTTTTATTCAGCCGACAACCGGTTTATTCAGCCAGTTTGAAGGTGATGAAGCTGGCGCGACCTTGACGTAGAACGCGCATCGACACCGAGCGGTTCTTCGGCAGCGCCTTGGCGATATCGGTGAACTCCTTGGTGGAACCAATCGCCTGATTGTTCAGGTGAGTGATGATGTCGCCCGGCTGCAAGCCGATCATGGAAGCAGGACCGTCCTGGACTTCCTTGATCACCACACCACCTTTGAGGTCGTAGGTTTTCTTCTGCTCGTCGGTCAGCTCGGCCACGGAAACACCCAGGCGATTGCTGCTACGCTCGGCGCTGGATTTCGGCAATGCGTCCAGCTCTTTGCCTTCTTCCGGGATAGCGCCGACCGTCAACTCGACATTCTTGCGCTTGCCTTCTCGGATCACTTCCAGATTGGCTTTCGAGCCGGCTTTCAGTGCGCCCACCAGGTGCGGCAGATCGGCGGACATGACGATCGGTTGATCGTTCATGCTCAGGATCACGTCGCCCACTTGCAGACCACCCTTGGCAGCCGGGCCATCGTCCTGGATCTGAGCCACCAGCGCACCGGCCGGTTTTTCAAGACCGAACGACTCGGCCAGATCCTTGTTCACTTCCTGAATGACGACGCCCAACCAGCCACGGCTGACTTTGCCGCCGCTTTTCAGCTGGTTGGAAACGTCCATGGCCACGTCGATAGGGATCGCGAAGGACACGCCCATGAAGCCGCCGGAACGGGTGTAGATCTGCGAGTTGATCCCGACTACTTCACCCGCCAGGTTGAACAGCGGACCACCGGAGTTACCCGGATTGATCGGCACGTCGGTCTGGATGAACGGCACGTAGTTTTCGTTCGGCAGGCTGCGCCCGATGGCGCTGACGATGCCTTGGGTCACGGTATGATCGAAGCCGAATGGCGAACCAATTGCGACGACCCACTGCCCCGCTTTCAGGTCCCGGGATTTACCCAGCTTCAGGACCGGCAAATCCTTGCCTTCTACCTTCAGCAAGGCCACGTCGGAACGTGGATCGGTGCCAACCAGTTTGGCTTTCAACTCACTACGGTCGGCGAGACGGACGATAATTTCGTCAGCATCGGCGATCACATGGTTATTGGTCAGGATGTAGCCGTCCGGGGAAATGATGAAACCCGAACCCAGTGACTGTGCTTCACGCTGACGATCACCCCGAGGTGAACGCGGCGGCGGCATGCCTCGTTCGAAGAACTCGCGCAACATCGGCGGCAAACCTTCGAGGTCGGGAATCTGCTCGCTCACTTTGCGATCCGGCAGTTTCTGCGTGGTGCTGATGTTCACCACAGCAGGCGAGGCCTGTTCGACCAGTTGCGTAAAATCAGGCAATTCGACCGCTTGAGCAGCGACCGCCTGACCGAGCACCAGTACCGTGGCAAAAATGGTGAGATAAGACTTCAAGCGTGGTATCGACATACGGCTCCCGTTACGACGAGCATGGTTAAGCGATATGGAGCAAGGAACACCGGGAACGATACGCCGGTATTTTTGTTCCGGGAACAACAAACAAGGCCAGAGCCGAGGGGCTCTGACCTATAAAAAATTTTGGGGATATTTGCAAACTGAAATGCTCACCAAACATTTCGATATCAGCTCACTACTGGGTTGCAGCGGCATCGGTGCGCATGGACAGCGCGATCCGTTCAGCAGTACCTACCGGGATTTCACCGACCACGGTAACCATCATGTCGCCTTGAGGCGTGGTCAAGCGTCGGGATACAGCAACGGTCGGACCGAGCTGAGTGCGAGTATCGGTGAGGGTAGCGCCATTCAGCGGTTCAAGGAACACCGAGAAACGGGCGAGACCATCATCATACATCAGGCTGTTGACCTGGATTTTGGTCTCTGGATCCTTGCGCGAAGTGCTACTGGTCAGCTCGAAGCCTGCAGGCAACCAGTCTGAATGCCAGGTCTGGGCAACCTTGACCGCTGAAGCCTTGTCGCTGTCGAGAGCGATGGTTTTGCAATCACTGCCCGGCTGCAGATCACTGTCGGAAGGGACACCGGAGGTATCCAGTTGCGTGAACTGAAAGCGCTCCAGCAACTGCCCTTTATCATTCAGGAGCAATGACTTGAGCGGCAAACCGGTTTCTTTGTCCAGATGCAATTCAAAACCGTAACGGTGCTGATCACGCGGCTTCAGGGAAACGATTACCGCGGCACGCCCGGCAACACGCGACCTGCCGATGACGGCAAGTTCGTACCAATTCTTGAGTTTCTGGGGATCGAGTGCACGAGCAGCGGAATTGGGGGAGTCCCCAAGTCCTGCGATCAAGGTGCCGCTGACGCATTGAGTACGTCCATCAATGCGCACGACTTCCTGAGCAGAGCCATCAAGCTGGAGTAAACGCTCGCGGACCTTGCCATCCTGGACACGGTGCCAGATGTTGTGAGTAGAAAAACTACCGTTTCGCTCGTAAACAAAAGTGCCGTGAAAGCTTTGCTGTTGCTCGGCCTGACCAAGACGGGTCAACCAGTCCTGGGCCTCATCGGCGTGGGCTGGAACAATGAACCAGCCACCGAGCAGAAGCGAAAGTAGAGGTATGGCGCGCATGATCCTCCTTAACGGTTTTCCATACTTGCTGCACGAGCATAAGGCAGAGCGCTCTCAGTACCTTTCAGTGCAGCCTGTTGAGCATGTTGGCGCAAGTAGCCTGGCAAACGCTGATCGTGCCAGCCCGGCTGACCTTGCAAAACGCCGTTGGCCATAGGACCGGTGGCTTCCGAACTCTCATTATAGCCTGCCAATACAGCTGGGCCCTTGACCTGAGGAACGGCAAGACCCGGTTGGCTGGAATGTTGAGCCAGCTCGACACCTGCGATCTCGTCCTGGTTGTACAGACGAACACCCGCCAGCACGGCAACGGTGACCGAAGCTGCGACCGCCAGACGACCCAGGCTGCGCCATGGACCACGGGAAGCTTTTGCCGGTACGGCTTCGTCAGCCAGCGCAGCGGAAACGGCCGCGGCGATATCCAGACGTGGAAGCAGCAGATCCTTATGCATCACTGCCCGAGCGATCTGATAACGAGCCCATGTTTCACGGGTTTCAACATCGTCAAAGGCATTCAATACCCGACGCAATTCCAATTCGTCCGCTTCGTTATCCATCACTGCGGACAGCGATTCCTGCAGGGCTTCACGACTCATGGCGTTCCTCTCTTGGCTGTCGCCGCTGTCTCAGTTTTCCTGCAACAACGGCTGCAGGGCTTTATCGATGGCCTCCCGAGCGCGGAAAATCCGGGAGCGCACGGTACCCACCGGACATTGCATGACGCTAGCAATGTCCTCGTAACTCAGACCATCGAATTCACGTAAAGTTAAAGCCGTACGCAAATCTTCTGGCAGTTGCTGAATGGTTCGATGGACGGTGCCTTCGATCTCATCCCGCAGCAATGCACGTTCTGGCGACTCGAGATCCTTGAGGCCATGATCGCCATCGTAGAACTCTGCATCCTCGGAACTGACATCGCTATCCGGCGGCCGACGGCCGCGTGAAACCAGATAGTTTTTCGCCGTGTTGATGGCGATGCGGTAAAGCCACGTATAAAACGCGCTGTCTCCGCGAAAATTTCCAAGCGCACGGTATGCCTTGATAAAGGCTTCCTGTGCCACATCCTGGGCTTCATGGGTGTCGTGCACGAAACGCACGATCAACCCGAGAATTTTGTGCTGGTATTTCAGCACTAGCAGATCGAAAGCTCGCTTGTCGCCGCGTTGGACGCGTTCGACGAGCTGCTGATCCTCTTCCTGGGTTAGCATGAACTCTCCTCGATAAGCTCGGAGGAAGCTTGCATAACTAAACGACCAGACTTGCAAACATAGACTCGGGCTTTTCGCAAAAGTTCTCCCCCTCCAAGCAAGTTTCCTGCGGGCTCTGATTGGCACGCACGAAAAGCGCAGCTCGAGCGAACCCGGCTGCGCGAATAATCTTGTCATCGGATTCGACTGCCAGGATCAAACCGCAATCCCGCAATGAAGCCGACACTGTCCCTTGATTCAGGCAACGGTCTATTGATCTTGGGCCTTTGGCAAAAGTTCCAAATATTTATAGCTGTGCCAGACCGACATTGTGCAACCCGGAACGGAAAAAGACTGTTAAATCCACGATACAGTCGTCTTGTCGCCGAACAGGTCGAAAAACCATCCGACGAAGCGTCAGGTCTTTTCTGTCACTGTAGTTTCACAATGCCATGTCAGCCCGGCTATTGTGCCGCTCCCCCCCTCTATATACTAGTGGGCTGTGTGGCCGCCTTGACTCGTCGTTCCAGTAGTCTGGCGCCAACCCCGACCCGGGTCGCTTTGAGCGGAATCCTGAAATGAGCCAACAGTTTCAACACGATGTTCTGGTCATTGGCAGCGGTGCAGCCGGTTTGAGTCTTGCGCTGACCTTGCCCGATCATTTGCGTATCGCCGTACTGAGCAAAGGCGACCTCGCCAATGGCTCGACATTCTGGGCCCAGGGCGGTGTCGCTGCCGTTCTGGACGACACCGATACCGTTGAGTCCCACGTCGATGACACCCTCAACGCCGGCGGCGGCCTGTGCCACGAAGACGCTGTACGCTTCACCGTCGAGCACAGTAAAGAGGCCATTCAATGGCTGATCGATCAGGGCGTACCGTTTACCCGCGATGAGCAGTCCGGCACCGAAGACGGCGGGTTCGAATTCCATCTGACCCGCGAAGGCGGTCACAGCCATCGGCGCATCATTCACGCCGCCGACGCCACGGGCGCAGCGATTTTCAGAACCCTGCTCGACAAAGCCAGACAACGACCCAATATCGAACTGCTGGAACAGCGCGTCGCGGTCGATCTGATCACCGAGAAACGCCTGGGCCTTGAAGGCGACCGCTGTCTCGGCGCCTACGTGCTCAACCGCGGTACAGGCGAAGTCGACACCTACGGCGCACGCTTTGTGATCCTCGCATCCGGCGGTGCCGCCAAGGTCTACCTCTATACCAGCAACCCAGACGGCGCCTGCGGTGATGGCATCGCCATGGCCTGGCGTTCGGGCTGCAGGGTGGCAAACCTGGAGTTCAACCAGTTCCACCCGACCTGCCTGTATCACCCGCAGGCCAAAAGCTTCCTGATCACCGAGGCGTTGCGTGGTGAAGGCGCACACCTGAAACTGCCTAACGGCGAACGTTTCATGCAGCGTTTCGACCCGCGCGCCGAGCTTGCACCACGGGACATCGTCGCCCGGGCGATCGACCATGAGATGAAGCGGCTCGGTATCGACTGCGTCTACCTGGACATCAGTCACAAGCCAGAAACCTTTATCAAGTCGCACTTCCCGACGGTGTACGAGCGTTGCCTCGAGTTTTCCATCGACATCACCAAACAACCGATCCCGGTGGTTCCTGCGGCGCACTACACCTGCGGCGGCGTGATGGTCGATCAGCAAGGTCGCACCGACGTGCCAGGGCTGTATGCGATTGGCGAAACCAGTTTTACCGGTCTGCACGGCGCCAACCGCATGGCCAGCAACTCACTGCTGGAATGCTTCGTTTACGCGCGCTCGGCAGCAGCAGACATTCTTGAGCAGTTGCCGCAGGTTTCGATCCCCGTCGCCCTGCCCGTCTGGGACGCCAGCCAGGTCACCGACTCGGATGAAGACGTGATCATTGCGCACAACTGGGATGAACTGCGGCGCTTCATGTGGGACTATGTTGGCATCGTGCGCACCAACAAGCGCCTGCAACGAGCGCAGCACCGCGTGCAGTTGCTGCTGGATGAAATCGACGAGTTCTACAGCAACTACAAGGTCAGTCGGGATTTGATCGAACTGCGTAACCTGGCCCAGGTCGCCGAGCTGATGATTCTGTCAGCCATGGAGCGCAAGGAAAGTCGCGGCCTGCATTACACCCTCGACTACCCGAACCTGCTGCCGGAGGCGCTGGACACTATTCTGGTGCCGCCCACCTACGCCGACTGAACGTGAGCCGAACCCGCAGGCGTCGGTGCACATCCGCCGTCTGCGAATCCCTGGGCACACAGATTGCCCGGACCCGCCGCTCGCCCTGCAGGCGAAAACGCAGGACGACGACCAGCGGCAGCGCCAGACTGTCCCGTCGCAGTTGAACCGCCTGCCAACCGGCCGCCTGATTCCATAACTGCCAGCCATCTGCATCGCGACGCAAGCCGCGAAACGCCTGCGGATGTGTCAGTAAAATCTGTCTTGGCAATGCCCACATGCCATGCGCCAGGCAGCAGAAAGCGCCGGGCAAACTGACCCAGACCGGTATGGAAAGAAAAAACAACGAACCCAGCGCGAACAGCTGAGCCAACAGATACGCCGCCAGCAACTGCCGTGAGGCATGCCAGCGGCATTCGAACGCGTTACTTGGGCTGGACACGATCCAGAATCATGCGAACCATGCGCTGGAGCTCCGGATCTTCCGATTCGGCGCGTTCCATGAACCAGCCGAACATGTCCTGATCTTCGCATTCGAGCAGCTTGCGGTAGCATTCGCGGTCGACATCATTGAGGTGCGGGTAGACCTCTTTCACGAACGGCACCAGCAACACGTCAAGTTCAAGCATGCCGCGACGGCTGTGCCAGTAGAGGCGATTCAGTTCTACATCTTCGACCATGGAGCGCTCCTCAAATAGGCGGCAAGTATACAGCCCCCGACACCATCGAACAGTCGGCTTTGGTCGGGCACTGCCGACCTTTTGTGAACTACCCATTTCATGGGCGCCCCCTTATGATGTCCCCCAGACTCTTCTTCTCTGCGATGACCCATGGCCGATTCTGCTTTTTTCTGCACCCTGTCTCACGAAGGCGTTCTCGCGGTCCGCGGCGCGGATGCCGGTAAATTCCTGCAAGGCCAACTGACCTGCAACCTCAATTACCTGAGCGACACCCAGGCCAGCCTCGGCGCACGCTGCACCCAGAAAGGCCGGATGCAATCGAGTTTCCGTATCCTGCTGCAAGGCGACGGTGTGCTCATGGCCATGGCCACCGAGCTGCTGGAACCGCAACTGGCGGATCTGAAAAAGTACGCCGTATTCTCCAAATCCAAACTGACTGATGAAAGCGCCGCGTGGGTCCGCTTCGGCGTCGACCATGGCGATGCCGCGTTGATCAGTCTGGGCCTGGAACTGCCGGCAGACACCGACAGCGTTGCGCGCAATGACGGGCTGATCGCCGTCCGCGTTTCGCCGGACCGTGCTGAACTCTGGGTTGCCGCCGAGCAGGCCGATGCCATCAAAGGCCGGTTATCCGCCCTGTTGACCGAAGGCGATCTCAACGAGTGGCTGCTGGGCCAGATCCGCGCAGGGATCGGCCAGGTCATGCCGAGCACCCGCGAGCTGTTCATTCCGCAGATGCTCAATCTGCAAGCCATCGGTGGCGTGAGTTTCAAAAAGGGTTGCTATACCGGCCAGGAAATCGTGGCGCGGATGCAGTACCTGGGCAAACTCAAGCGCCGCTTGTATCGCCTGAAGCTGGACGCCAATGATTTGCCTGAGCCCGGCACTCAACTGTTCTCCCCGACCCACGGCAGTTCCATCGGCGAAGTGGTTATCGCCGCACACTCCGAACAAAACATTGAACTCCTGGCCGTGCTGCAAGCCGAAGCAGCCGAAGGTGGTGATGTCCATCTGGGCGCACTCGAAGGGCCAGCCCTGCACCTGCTCGACCTGCCTTATGAACTGGATCGCGATCGTGAGATCCAGCGTTAACGGCAGCAATTGTCGCAACACCTAGAGAAAAGAAATGAGTGAGCTGGCGGATAAGGTCCAACAGGATTTGGTTGAGGCCATCGATAACGATGACCTGGTTCTGCCAACATTGCCGGAAGTGGCCCTGCAGATTCGCAAGGCCGCTGAAGACCCGGAAATCAGTGTCAGCACCCTGAGTAAAGTGATCGGTCGTGACACCGCGTTGTCGGCGCGACTGATCAAAGTGGTCAACAGCCCGCTCCTTCGTGCGACTCAGGAAGTGACGGACTTGCACACGGCCATTACGCGCCTGGGCGTCAACTACAGCAGCAACCTGGCCATTGGCCTGGTGATGGAGCAGATTTTCCACGCGCGTTCCGACGTGGTGGAAAAGAAGATGCGCGATGTCTGGCGCAAAAGCCTGGAAATCGCCGGCGTCAGTTACGCGCTGTGCCGCAGTTACACGCAACTCAAACCTGACCAGGCGGCTCTCGGCGGGCTGGTACATCAGATTGGCGTACTGCCGATCCTGACCTACGCCGAAGACCATTACGAGCTGCTGTCCGACCCGGTCAGCCTGAACCATGTCATCGACCAGATTCACCCGTTACTGGGCGACAAACTGCTGCGGGTCTGGGAGTTTCCGGAAATGCTGGTGCAATTGCCGGGGCTGTATCTGGACTTCAAGCGTGACTCCGAGTGCGTCGACTATGTGGATCTGGTGCAAGTGGCCAGCTTGTATTGCCACAAGGACACCGACCATCCTATCGCCCGTATCGACGCGATCAGTGTCCCGGCTTTCAGGAAGTTGGGGATCGATCCGGAGAACGAGGCGATGTGCAGGGACCTGGAAGAATCGCGGTCGATGTTTTACTAGCCGAGACCGCAGCGCGCCCTTCGCGAGCAAGCCCGCTCCCACACTTGATCGCATTTCTCCAGGAGTAACTCGGTCAAATGTGGGAGCGGGCTTGCTCCGGACGGTGTTCCGACGAAGAGGCCGGTACAGACACCATCACTCTCCCGCGATAAAACTCACCCGCACCTTCAACCCCGCCTGTTCACCGTCGTGCAGGCTGATCTGCGCCAAATGCGCACGGCAAATCTCGCCGACAATCGCCAGCCCCAACCCCGAGCCGGCGACTTGCTGGTTGCGTCGATAGAAGCGTTCGAACACCCGGTCGCGTTCTTCAAGAGGAATCCCCGGGCCATCGTCCTCGACCTCCAGCACTGCCGGCGCCGAAACCCGCAGGATCACATTGCCGCCGGACGGCGTATGTGCCAGCGCGTTATCCACCAGATTGCTCAATAGCTCGTTCAACAGCGTCGGCTCGCCGCGCAGCCATACCGGCTCGTCCGCCTCCAGCGCCAGCGCCACGCCACGGGCATGGGCCAGCGGCGCCATGGCCATGCCGAGTTCGCGGGCCAGCTGACTCAAGTCCAGCAACTGCGCGCCGCCCTCGGCGATCGCCCGGGCACCGTTCTCGACCCGTGCCAACGAGAGCAATTGATTGGCCAGATGGGTCAAACGGTCTGTGCCCTGGGCCGCCGTTTCCAATGTGTTACGCCAGGTCTCGGGTTCGGTCGAGCGCAGCCCCAGCTCAAGCCGGGCCTTGAGCGCCGCCAATGGTGTACGCAGTTCATGCGCCGCATCGGCAATGAATTGCGCCTGTCGCTCGAACTGCCCGCGCAGACGCTCGGTAAAGTGATTGAGCGCGCGCACCAGCGGCCACAATTCGTGCTGCACTTCCACCAACGGCAGCGGCCGCAGATCGTCGGACTGCCGCTCCTCCACCGCCGTGCGCAAGCGCTCCAATGGACGCAACGCCGCACTCACCGCGAACCACACCATCAGCAACGCGCCGACCGCCAGCATGCCCAATCGCAGTAACGTGTCCGCCGCCAGGCTACGGGCCATGCTGACCCGCGCTTCGTCGGTTTCCGCGACGCGGATTTCCGCCATGCCGTTCATGTTCGGCTCGCTCACGGGTTTGAGCAGGCTCACCACCCGCACGTTCTGCCCCTGATACGTTGCATTGTAGAAACGTGCGAGCGCCGGGTAGTCATCGGTGCGCGGCGTACCCGGTGGCGGTGGCGGCAGGTTTTCGTAACCGGAGATCAACTTCTGATTGATGTCATTGACCAGATAGAAAATCCGCCCGGCGCTGTCGTAGGCGAAGGTATCGAGGGCCACGTAAGGCACGTCGGCACTCAGGCTGCCATCTCGCTGAGACACCCCGGCGGCAATGGTTCGTGCCGAGGCCAGCAGGGTCCGGTCGTACGCGGTGTCGGCAGCCTCGCGCCCATTCCAGTACGCGCTCAAACCACTGGCCAGCATCAACACCACCAACAACAGCGCGAGGTTCCACAGCAACCGCCAGCGCAGGCTGCTGGGCTTATGCATCACGGCTTTCCAGCAAGTAGCCGAGACCACGGAAGGTCACGATGGCGACCGGTTGGCCGTCGAGTTTCTTGCGCAAGCGGTGGACGTAGATTTCGATGGCGTCGGGGCTGGCCTCTTCGTCCAGACCGAACACCTGGGCAGCCAGTTGCTCCTTGCTCATCACCCGACCGGGACGGGCGATCAGGGCTTCGAGCACCGCCTGTTCGCGGGAGGTCAGGGTCAGCAATTCTTCACCAAGGGTGAAGCGCCGGGTGTCCAGATCGTAAGCCAGTACGCCGCAGGTCTGCTGGCGCTCGCCGCCGAGCACGCTACGGCGCAGCAAGGCTTTGACCCGGGCTTCGAGTTCGGTCAGTTCGAAAGGCTTGGCCAGGTAATCGTCAGCGCCAAGGTTCAGGCCATGGACCCGGTCCTTGACGTCGCTGCGTGCGGTCAGCATCAGCACTGGCAGGTTCTTGCCACGGGCCCGCAGACGCGCCAGCACTTCGAAACCATCCATGCGCGGCAGGCCGACGTCGAGGATCGCCATGGCGTATTCCTCGCTGCTCAACGCCAGGTCGGCGGCCACGCCGTCGTGCAGCACATCCACGGTCAGCCCGGTGCTCTTGAGCGCCTGGGCGACACTGTCGGCGAGTTGCAGATGGTCTTCGACGAGCAGAACACGCATGGATCTTTACCTCACTCAGGGATGTTCGACGCCATTCTTTGGCGCGGAGTTTACAGCCGCATCCGCCGCTGTGAAGCCCGAAAACCGTGAAAGTCCGCTGAAAGGTTAGCGAAAGGTTCGACCGTTAGAGTCGGCCCACGGATGGTTTCGACTGTAAGCCACCGAACCTGCTTTGAAATGTAGCTCCCGAAAAACGCCCCGATGCGTTTTCGCCAATAAGAACAATAACGAGGTACTCCGCCATGCTGTCCACACAGCTCCAGATTTGCCCGCCCCACCCCTTTTCTCGATTCCCTTCGTATACGCTCGTCAGCGCCGTTGCTGGCTGCGCAACGCGAAACCGTCGCATCTGAAACATCCCCAAAAACAACAACTCCCGTGGAGATAACAATGAATCGATCACTGCGCCGTTTCGCCCTCGCCGCCAGTTGCATGCTGTTTGCCGGCCAACTGATGGCCGAACCGAAACGCCCGGAATGCATCGCCCCGGCTTCCCCCGGCGGCGGTTTCGACCTGACCTGCAAACTGGCGCAGAGCGCGCTGGTCAACGAAAAGCTGCTGACCAAACCGATGCGCGTGACCTACATGCCCGGCGGTGTCGGCGCGGTGGCGTACAACGCGGTGGTCGCTCAACGTCCGGCGGATGCCGGCACGCTCGTGGCGTGGTCCAGCGGTTCGTTGCTGAACCTGGCCCAGGGCAAGTTCGGTCGCTTCGATGAAACCAACGTGCGTTGGCTGGCCGCCGTCGGCACCAGCTACGGCGCCATCGCGGTGAAAAGCGATTCGCCTTACAAGAATCTCGACGACCTCGTTCAGGCCCTGAAGAAAGATCCGAGCAAAGTGGTGATCGGCTCCGGCGGCACCGTCGGCAGCCAGGACTGGATGCAAACCGCGCTGATCGCCAAGGCCGCCGGGATCAACCCGCGCGACTTGCGTTACGTCGCCCTCGAAGGCGGCGGTGAAATCGCCACCGCGCTGCTCGGTGGTCATATCCAGGTCGGGAGCACCGACATCTCCGACTCCATGCCGCACATCCAGAGTGGCGACATGCGCCTGCTGGCCGTGTTCTCCGAGAAACGCCTGGACGAGCCGGAAATGAAAGACATTCCGACCGCCAAGGAGCAAGGCTACGACATCGTCTGGCCAGTGGTTCGCGGCTTCTACCTCGGGCCAAAGGTCAGCGATGAAGACTACGCCTGGTGGAAAGACTCCTTCGACAAACTGCTGGCGTCACCCGAGTTCGCCAAGCTGCGCGATCAGCGTGAACTGTTCCCGTTCGCCATGACCGGCCCGGAGCTGGACACCTACGTGAAGAAGCAGGTCGCGGACTACAAAGTGCTGGCCAAAGAGTTCGGCCTGATTCAGTGATCGCCTCTGTCTAGCGGCTGCGGCCCCCGTTCTGCGGGGCTGCGGCACAGGAGTTCCCTATGCTCTTACAACGCATTTTTGCTTCGGTGCTGTTGCTGGCCTGTATTGGCCTGGCGCTGATGGCGTGGCCGTATCAGGCGGCTTTTTCTTATGAACCCGTCGGGCCTCGGGCCTTTCCATTGTTGATGCTCGGCCTGATGGGCATCGCGCTGTTGTACATGGTGTTTCGTCCCGCACCGATCAAGCACAACCCCGACGAACCGCCGATGGACCGCGAAACCCTGACCAAAATCGGTATCTGTGTGCTGCTGTTGCTCGTGTTCGCAGGCACTTTCGAGCCACTGGGTTTCATCGTCGCCAGCACCCTGATCGGCATCCCGATGGCCCGCCTGTACGGTGGCCGCTGGCTGCCCAGTGTGGTGATCATCACGCTGATGGCGGTGGGTCTTTACTTGCTGTTCGACAAGTTGATGGACGTACCGCTGCCGTTGGGCGTGCTCGACGTTCTGGAGAACTGATATGGATACTCTTGGCTATTTGGGACAGGGTTTCGGCGTCGCGCTGAGCCCGTACAACCTGGTGACCGCCCTCTGCGGCACCTTGATCGGCACCGTGGTCGGTCTGTTGCCGGGCCTGGGCCCGATCAACGGCGTGGCATTGCTGATCCCGATTGCATTCGCCCTGGGCCTGCCACCGGAGTCAGCCTTGATCCTGCTGGCAGCGGTGTACCTGGGTTGTGAATACGGCGGCCGAATCAGTTCGATTCTGCTGAACATTCCGGGCGAAGCGTCCACCGTCATGACCACCCTCGACGGTTACCCGATGGCCCGCAAAGGCCTGGCTGGTGTCGCGCTGTCGCTATCGGCATGGAGTTCGTTCATCGGTGCGTTTATCGCCACCTGCGGCATGGTTCTGTTCGCACCGCTGCTGGCGAAATGGGCGATTGCATTCGGGCCGGCGGAATATTTCGTGCTGATGGTGTTTGCTATTGTCTGCCTGGGCGGCATGGCGGGTGATCGTCCGCTGAAGACTTTTATCGCTGCCTTGATCGGCCTGTTTCTGTCGACTGTCGGGATCGATGCCAACAGCGGTGTGTACCGGTTCACCGGGGACAACATCCATCTGACGGATGGTATTCAATTCGTCGTATTGGTATTAGGCCTGTTCTCCATCAGTGAAATTCTTCTGCTGCTGGAAAAAACCCATCACGGTCAGGAAGCGGTAAAAGCCACCGGCCGAATGATGTTCAACTTCAAGGAAGCGTCGGCGGTGTTTATGGTGAACATCCGTTGTGGCGTACTGGGCTTCATCATGGGCGTGCTGCCGGGTGCCGGTGCGACACTGGCCAGCGCCGTGGCCTACATGACCGAGAAGCGCATCGCCGGTGCCAAAGGCACGTTCGGCCAGGGCGACATGCGCGGCCTCGCGGCACCGGAAACCGCCATCGGCGGTGCAGCGTGCGGCGCTTTGGTACCGATGCTGACCCTTGGTGTCCCGGGTTCAGGCACCACGGCGGTGATGATCGGCGCCTTGTCGCTGTACAACATCACCCCGGGTCCGCTGTTGTTCCAACAGCAACCGGACATTGTCTGGGGCCTGATCGCCTCCTTGTTCGTCGCCAACATCATGCTGGTGATCCTCAACATCCCGATGATCCGCATCTTCACCCGCATCCTTGCCGTGCCGAACTGGGCACTGGTGCCGGTGATCGCAATCATCACCGGGATCGGCGTCTACGCGGTGCACGCCACCACATTCGACCTGTTCCTGATGATCGGCATTGGCATCTTCGGTTACATCCTGCGCAAGCTGGACTTCCCGTTGTCGCCCGTCCTGCTGGGTTTCATCCTCGGAGGTTTGATGGAGCAGAACCTGCGTCGCGCCCTGTCAATTTCCAACGGTGCGCTGGAGATCCTCTGGTCGAGCCCGATCACGTTCGGTGTCTGGGTACTGACAGCGATCATGCTGCTGATGCCACTGCTGCGGATCTGGCGTAAACGTTCGGCTGCTCAGCGCGCCATTGCTGATGTCTGATCGAACACCCTTCAACGCCTGGTGGGGTACGCCGCTGGTCGGCGCGCTGGGCGGTTACCTGGCCAGCCTTGTCGCCTGGCCACTGCCGTGGATGGTCGGCTCGTTGCTGGCGATCATCCTGGTGCGTTGCCTGACGCCCTGGCAACTGGCGGAAATCCCTGGCGGCCGCAAGTGCGGTCAGTGGATTGTCGGTATCGGCATCGGCCTGCACTTCACCCCGATGGTGATGGAGCAGGTGCTGAGCCACTTCGGTCTGATCTTCTTCGGTGCGTTGGTCACCAGCCTCTCGGCCATCGTCGGGGTCTGGCTGATGCGGCGCACCGGTGAGGATCGCGCCACGGCGTTCTTTTCCAGCATGCCCGGCGGCTCCGGGGAGATGGTCAACCTCGGCGCGCGCAATGGCGCGGTGCTCAGTCGCGTAGCGGCCGGGCAAAGTCTGCGGGTGCTGGTAGTCGTGCTGTGTGTGCCGGCCGCCTTCAAGTATTTGCTGGGTGACGGTGCGCCGATCGTTCATCCGACAGCCGTCAACTGGTGGTGGCTGGCCCTTCTATTCCCGGCGGGCGCCTTGGCGGCCTGGCTTTGGGAACGTCTTCGTCAACCCAACCCATGGCTGTTCGGACCGCTGCTGGTAAGTGCGGCGGTGAGCATTGGCTGGGATTTGCATATCGGTTTGCCCCATGGCGGCAGCCAGATCGGCCAATGGCTGATCGGCAGCGGCCTGGGCTGTCATTTCAATCGGCAGTTTTTTCGGCGGGCGCCTTCGTTTATGGGGCGGACCTTGATCGGGACGGTGCTGACCATGCTGATCGCCACGGCGGCAGCGCTCGGATTGAGTGCGCTGACGCATCTGGATTTGCGTTCGCTGACCCTGGGCATGATGCCCGGCGGGATTGCGGAGATGAGCCTGACGGCGGAGACCCTGCAATTGTCGGTGCCGCTGGTGACGGCAATGCAGGTGATGCGGTTGTTGTTTGTGTTGTTTCTGGCGGAGCCGTTGTTCAAGTATTGGAATCGCACCCCAGATTCCGTCTGATAGACCGAGGCGCCTACTTCGCGAGCAAGCCCGCTCCCACATTCGATCTGCTGTGAACACACTGTTTGTGTTCACAGCAGATCGAATGTGGGAGCGGGCTTGCTCGCGATGGGGCCATCACGTACACCCCATCAAACCGGCGGCAACCGCCACTCGATCGGTGTCTCGCCATTCTGCTCAAGAAACTTGTTGGTCCGGCTGAAGTGCCCGCACCCGAGAAAACCGCGATAAGCGGACAGCGGCGACGGATGCACCGACGTCAACACCAGATGCTTGGTCGCATCGATCAGTTTCTGCTTGCTCTGGGCATGGGCGCCCCACAGCATGAACACTAGATGCGGTTGCTGTTGGCTGACCACTTCAATGATCCGGTCGGTAAAAAACTGCCAGCCCTTGTCCTTGTGCGCATTGGCATTGGCCCGCTCCACCGTCATCGTGGTATTGAGCATCAACACACCCTGATCGGCCCAGCTCTGCAGGTAACCGTGATTGGGGATGTCGATGTTCAGGTCGCGCTTGAGCTCTTTATAGATGTTCACCAGCGACGGCGGCGCCGGCACGCCCGGTTGCACCGAGAAGCACAAGCCATGGGCCTGGCCCGGGCCGTGATACGGGTCCTGACCGAGTATCACCACTTTGACCTTGTCCAGCGGCGTCGAGTTGAGCGCATTGAAAATCATCGGTCCCGGAGGATAGATTTCCTTGCCCGCCGCGCGCTCCTGCTGCAGGAAATTGCGCAACTCTGCCATGTAGGGCTGGTCGAACTCAGCACGCAGTGCCTCCTTCCAGCCCGGTTCGAGTTTGATACGGTCATCAGCAGTCATGGTTACATCCGGTAAAAACAATGGGGCGAACCCTAGGAAAGCCCATCACGCTTGTCAATTGATCTGACACAGAACCGGCACTTTCCTGCATTGCGATCATACTGAACGCTCAAATTCCCGATCGAGGTCACGATGAATCTGCACTTCGAAGAACTCACCGGCACCGACGGCGCCCGCATCGGCGTTGCCAGCCTGGATGCCGAAAAGTCCCTGAACGCCCTGTCCTTGCCGATGATCAACGCCTTGCGCGATCAATTGGACGCTTGGGCCAAGGAGCCGCAAATCGTCTGCGTATTATTACGCGGCGAAGGTGCCAAGGCCTTTTGCGCCGGCGGCGAAGTCCGCAGCCTGGTGGAAGCCTGCCGCGCGCATCCGGGTGAAGTACCGCCGCTGGCCGCGCATTTCTTCGCGGCGGAATACCGACTGGACTTCAGCCTGCACACCTACCCGAAACCGCTGATCTGCTGGGGCCATGGCTACGTTCTGGGTGGCGGCATGGGCCTCTTGCAAGGCGCGAGCATCCGCATCGTAACGCCAAGCAGCCGATTGGCGATGCCGGAAATCAGCATTGGTCTGTACCCCGATGTCGGCGCCAGTTGGTTTCTGTCGCGCCTGCCCGGCAAGCTCGGTCTGTTCCTCGGTCTGACCGGTGCGCACATGAACGGTCGGGATGCGATCGATCTTGACCTGGCCGACCGTTTCCTGCTCGATGAACAGCAAGAAGAGCTGATCGAAGGTTTGCTGCAATTGAACTGGCAGGAACAGACGCCGATGCAGCTCAACAGTCTGCTGAAGGCGTTGCAACAGGAAGCGCTCGCGCAGATGCCCGAAGCCCAATGGCTGCCGCGTCGTCAGCAGATCGATGAACTGCTGGACGTCAGTGACGTGGAATGCGCCTGGAAGGCCATCAGCCAACAGCGCGATAGCACCGACCTGCTCCTCAGCCGTGCTGCGCGGACAATGAGTGAAGGTTCGCCGCTGACCGCTCATCTGGTGTGGGAACAAATCATCCGCGCCCGACACCTGTCGCTGGCACAGGTTTTTCAGATGGAATACACCTTGAGCCTCAACTGCTGCCGTCATCCGGAATTCAGCGAAGGCGTGCGGGCGCGGTTGATCGACAAGGACCAGAAACCGCACTGGCATTGGCCAGATATCAATAATGTGCCGGATGCGGTGGTGGAGGCGCATTTTCACAAGGTTTGGGAAGGGCGGCATCCGCTGGCGGACTTATAAGGTCACAAAACGAAATGTGGGAGCGAGCCTGCTCGCGAATGCGGTTTGCCATCCATCAATGATGTGACTGACATTCCGCTTTCGCGAGCAGGCTCGCTCCCACAGGTATTGCAGTTAACTCATGTTAACGGTGACTGCCGCGACCATCATGGCCGCCCCGTCCACCCCGACCATCGCGTCCGCCATGGCCACCGCGATTGTCGTTGTTCCAATTGCCACGGTTACGACCGTCCCAACCGCCACGGCCATGACCGTCCCAGCCGCGACTCTGATGAGCTCGGTAGTCGCCTCGTGGCGACGGCTGGTAATAACGCGGCGCCGGTTGATAAACCCGCGGCTGGTAGTAATACCGCGGAGTAGGCTGGTAATACCGGGCCGGTGGCGAGTAATACCGGCGTGGCGATGTGTAGTAACCGCCATTGGAGTAGTAAGGCCCGCCACCGGAGTAATACGGCGCAGGGGATGTGTACACCTCGGAACTGTAGTAGCTGCCTCCTCCATCGGCATAGGGTACGCACGCACCAACAGACAAACCCAACAAGGCAATCAGAAGAATTCGACGGAGCATAGCGGCCTCCTGGACCGCGAGTGAGCCACACCAGCGACGCTGGCGAGCGACAGTCAATTATTCGGTGACTGTCGAAAGATCAGACATCGAATTCGAAATCTGGTGCGGTCCTGCAACAAGTTGAAACATCTGGCCGATGAAAGGTTTTTCATCCATTCACCTGCTGATTAATGGTGCCCTCCACGATATCCACCGCCGTAATGACGTGGCCCATGCCCGCCCCAATAGTAGTAGCGATAGCCGCCATAAAAGCGTGGGCCATAGTAATAGCGCGGGCCGTAGTAGTAGGAATACGGCGCATAGCCGGGATAGTAATAAGGTGTGGAGTACACATCGTATGAGCCGGCGTAGTAGTAGCAACCGGCCAGCCCGGCACTAAGCACAACACCCAGCAACAGTCGACGAAACATGGCGTGGCCTCCTGAAAGACCCGCAGCCGATACAGGCCGGCTGACACCTGTTTTGACTGGAAATACGATGGCGAGTGCCGGGCGACTCCGGCCTTCGGATCAGCGGCCAGCCGCGCTGCATCTCGGTGCACGGACGCACCATCACAAAGCAACGAACACCCCTTCCATCACGCCATTTAATGGCAATCCCTCGGCCCAGAGCGCTTCGGGCGACTTGGCACGGCTCTCGCTTTAACAAACCCCGTGCAGGAGTCATCACAGGTTCGCGGCACCACAATTTGCAATGGCTGACTAGGGTTCCGGCTCGCTGACGCGAGTGACTGGTCCGAGAGTTGGCGACCTCCAGTTGAGGTTACACGGCGGGACAAAAGCCCGGGAGACAAGCCACCGTTCACGGTGCCGCGTTGACTCCTGCCCGCCCTTGATCAACTGGAGAACCACCCATGCTCAAGCTTCGTTTACCCGCCCTCCTCGCCGCTGCGTTCGCAGCCTTCGTGAGCGTTTCGTCCCAGGCTGCGCAAAAAGACCACTTCAGCGTCTGCTGGACCATCTACGCCGGTTGGATGCCCTGGGAGTACGCCGGCAGCCAAGGCATCGTCGACAAATGGGCGAAAAAGTACGGCATCAAGATTGATGTGGTGCAGCTCAATGACTACGTCGAATCCATCAACCAATACACCGCCGGCCAGTTCGACGGCTGCACCATGACCAACATGGACGCGCTGACCATTCCGGCAGCCGGTGGCGTCGACAGCACCGCGCTGATCGTCAGCGACTTCTCCAACGGCAACGACGGCATCGTGCTCAAGGGCGACGGCAAGAAAGTCAGCGACCTCAAGGGCATGGACGTCAATCTCGTCGAGCTGTCGGTTTCCCACTACTTGCTGGCTCGGGCACTGGATTCGGTGGACCTCACCGAGAAAGACCTGAAAGTGGTCAACACCTCCGACGCCGACATCTCGGCGGCGTTCAACACCGACCAGGTCAACGCCGTCACCACCTGGAACCCGATGCTCTCCGACATCAAGGCCAAGCCCGGTGTGACCGAAGTCTTCAACTCCAGCCAGATCCCCGGCGAAATCATGGACATGATGGTGGTCAACAGCGCCACCCTCAAAAACAACCCTGCCCTGGGCAAAGCGCTGACCGGCGCCTGGTTCGAAGTGGTCGAGTTGATGAACGCGAAAAACGCGGCCAGCAAGGCGGCCCTCGAACACATGGCCAAAGCGTCTGGCACCGACCTCGCAGGTTTCCAGGCGCAGCTCGACACCACCAAATTGTTCGCCACGCCGAAAGAAGCCCTGGGGTTCGCCACCAGCAAGCAACTGCCGGAGACCATGCGCAAGGTCGCCGAGTTCTCCTTTCAGCACGGCTTGCTCGGTGAAGGCGCCAAGGACACCAGCGCCGTCGGCATGGCCTTCGCCAATGGCGTGACCAGCGGCGACAAGACCAACCTCAAGCTGCGCTTCGACCCGAGTTACGTGCAGATGGCCGCCGACGCCAAGCTGTAAGAAGAGGAACTGGCCATGCGCCTGATCAATCGCCACCCGGATCGTCCGAGTCGCCTGTTGTTGGTGATCTTGCCGTTCGCCCTGGTGCTGTTCGCCTACTTCATGGGCTCGGCCGAGCGGCTGACGGACAACCCCAACGACAAACTGTTGCCGAGCGCGGTGCAGATGACCGACGCGGTGAAGCGCCTGGCGTTCACCGCCGACAGTCGCACCGGCGAATACGTGCTGTGGCAAGACACCGCGTCCAGTTTGCGCCGGCTCGCGATCGGTCTCGGCATCAGCGCACTGGCCGGGCTGTGCCTGGGCATCGCCGCCGGGACGTTGCCGCTGTTTGGCGCGCCGCTGTCGCCGCTGCTGACAGTGCTGTCGATGGTGCCGCCGCTGGCGATCCTGCCGATTCTGTTCATCGTCTTCGGGTTGGGTGAATTGTCGAAAGTGATGCTGATCGTGATCGGCATCACCCCGTGCCTGGCGCGGGATCTGGAACAGCGCGCCCGGGAAATTCCGGTGGAATTGCTGATCAAGGCCCAGACCCTCGGCGCTTCAACCTGGACGCTGATGCTGCGTGTGGTGCTGCCGCAATTGCTGCCGCGCCTGCTGATCTCGCTGCAGCTGATGCTCGGTTCGGCGTGGTTGTTCCTGATCGCTGCCGAAGCCATCGCCTCCACCGACGGCCTCGGTTACCGGATTTTCCTGGTGCGTCGTTACCTGGCGATGGATGTGATTCTGCCGTACGTGGTGTGGATCACCCTGCTCGCCTGGCTAATGGACTGGGGCCTGAAGCGCCTGACCCAGCGCGCGTTCCCCTGGTATGAAGGAGCCCGCGCATGAGCTTCATCACGGTAAAAAACGTCTGGCAGCAATACGCCGATCAAGTGGTGCTCGAAGGTTTGAACCTGAACGTCAACGAAGGTGAGTTCTGCACCCTGGTCGGCGCATCGGGTTGTGGCAAATCCACCTTCCTTCGACTGCTACTCGGTCAGGAGCGCGCCAGTCGCGGCGAGATTTTGTTGGACGGTCAAACGCTGGCCGGCGAACCGGACTCGAGCCGTGGCGTGGTGTTCCAGCGCTACTCGGTGTTCCCGCACCTGACGGTGCTGGACAACGTCGCCCTCGGCCTCGAACTGCCACGCTCGCCGCTGCTTGGGCGGTTGTTCGGCAGCGCTAAAAAAGAGGCGCGAGAACAGGCCTCGGTGCTGCTGCACAAAATGGGGCTCGGCCACTCGCTGGACAAGTACCCGGCGCAGCTCTCCGGCGGCATGCAACAACGGTTGGCCATCGCCCAGGCGTTGATCATGAAACCCCGCGTGTTGCTGCTCGACGAACCGTTCGGCGCCCTCGATCCGGGCATCCGCAAAGACATGCACGCCTTGTTGCTGGAGCTGTGGCGCGAGACGCGACTGACGGTGTTCATGGTCACCCATGACCTGTCCGAAGGTTTCAGCCTCGGCACCCGTTTGCTGGTCTTCGACAAGGTCCGCGTCGACCCGCACGCCCCCGGCGCCTATGGCGCGCGCATCACCTACGACATCCCTTTGAACAGCGACCGCCGCGCCCACAGCAAAGCCGTCGATGCCTTGCCGGCTGAGCTGGCAGGCACGCTTCGTATCGCTTAGAGGAATCTGCACATGACTGATTCGACCCAACTGTTCCCTCCCTTCGCCGAAGAAATACTCCCCGGTGGCGGCCATCGTTCGTTCGTCCTGAAACGCGGCCAACTGCTGCGTCTCACCGACCTGCGCGGCGGCGCCAACGTCAGCCTGACGCTGCTCAATGCCAACGAAAAAACCGAACGCCTGAACCTGCCCGACAGCCTCAAATGCCAACACACCGCCAAGCTCACCACTGGCCATTGCCTCTACTCGGACATGGGCCGGGTGCTGGCGGCAATAACCGCCGACACCTGCGGTTGGAGTGACAGCCTCGGCGGCGTGCTCTGCGCTGAGGAAGTCGCGCAAAAATACGGCGCAGGCCGCTATCAGGAACTGCGCAACGGCTTCTTCCGCAACGGCACCGACAACCTGTTGGTGGAACTGGGCAAGTGGGGGCTGGGCCTGTCGGACCTGCTGATGACCCTTAACCTGTTCAGCCGCGTGAATGTCGATGAGGCCGGGGGTTTCCACTTCGTCGAAGGCAATTCCAAGGCCGGCGACTACATCGAGTTGTACGCGCCGATGGACACGCTGGTGGTGCTCACTGCCCTGCAACATCCCATGGACCCGTCGCCGGAATACGCACCGAAACCACTGAAGCTGAGCTGGATGAACGCCGACGCCAGCGTCGCCGAGCACTGTCGCACTTCGCGCCCGGAAAACGAGCGCGGCTTCATCAACACCGACCGTCTGTTCGCCTGAGGATCGCTGCCATGTCACTCGCAATCGCTACCGCTCAAAAGCATCCGGAAACGGCGGTCTATCGCGCCACCATCCCCGCCGGTGAACCGTGGCTGATGGAAGTCAAGGCCGGCCAGACCTTGCGTATCCTCGATCTGGAAGGCAATCAGGCCGTCGATACCTTGTTCTACAGCGTCGCCAACCCGAAAGAACGCTACGACGTGCAACGCACTTTGCGCCGGCAAAACAGCGTCTACCTGAGCACCGGCAGCGTGCTGTATTCCAACCTCGGCAAACCGATGCTGACCATCGTCGCCGACACCTGCGGTCGCCACGACACCCTCGGCGGTGCCTGCGCGCAAGAGAGCAACACCGTGCGTTACGCGCTGGAAAAACGCTACATGCACAGCTGCCGCGACAACTACCTGCGCGCCTGCGTCCACGACGGGCGACTGGGCAAGGGCGACATCGGGCCGAACATCAATTTCTTCATGAACGTGCCGGTCACGGCGGATGGCGGGCTGACGTTTGAAGACGGGATTTCGGCGCCGGGCAAGTACGTTGATCTGCGGGCGGAGATGGATGTGATCGTGCTGATTTCAAACTGTCCGCAGCTGAACAATCCGTGCAATGCCTACAACCCTACGCCTGCGGAGTTACTGGTATGGAACTGAGTCGTTTACGCCGCTGGCTGTATGCCTTGTGTCAGGCCCGCTCAGGCCAGTGCCTCAAAAAGTAAAAACACCACAAACCCAATGTGGGAGCGGGCTTGCTCGCGATTGCGGTGTGTCAGTCGACATCAATCTCGAATGTACTGGCCCCATCGCGAGCAAGCCCTTTCCCACAGGGGTTCGGTGGCGTTCTGAAGACAAGTGATTCTGCCGTCGGGGACGACCCCGGCGCCCAACGAAAAACTGCGGGACGGCCCGCATCCCCTCCGGGGTCTATGCCATGTTCGAAAAAGTCCTGATTGCCAACCGTGGCGCCATTGCCTGCCGCATCCTGCGCACCCTGCGTGAGCTGCACGTCAACGGCGTCGCCGTGTACTCCGAAGCCGATGCCGCGAGCCTGCACATTCTGCAAGCCGATGAAGCCCACAGCCTCGGTGAAGGCGCGGCGGCCGGCACCTATCTGGCGGTCGACAAAATCCTCGCCATCGCCAAAGCCACCGGCGCCACGGCGATCCATCCCGGCTACGGTTTCCTTTCGGAGAACGCCGCGTTCGCCGAAGCCTGCGCAGCTGCCGACATCGCCTTCATCGGCCCGACGCCAGAACAACTGCGCGTGTTCGGCCTCAAACACACCGCGCGCGCATTGGCCAAGCAACACGGCGTGCCGATGCTCGAAGGCACCGAGTTGCTCGACAGCCTCGACGCGGCGCTGATCGCCGGCGAACAGGTCGGCTACCCGGTGATGCTCAAAAGCACCGCAGGCGGTGGCGGCATCGGCATGCGCGTGTGCCGCAGTGCGGCCGAGTTGAGCGAATCCTTTGAAGCGGTGAAACGCCTCGGCCAGAACAATTTCAGTGACGCCGGGGTGTTCATCGAGAAGTACATCCAGCGCGCACGGCACCTGGAAGTCCAGGTGTTCGGCGACGGTCGCGGTGAAGTGATCGCCCTCGGCGTACGCGATTGCTCGGTGCAGCGCCGCAACCAGAAAGTCCTTGAAGAAACCCCGGCGCCGAACCTGCCCGAAGGCATGGCGGAGGCGCTTTGCGCCGCTGCGATCAAACTGGCAAAAGCCGTGAATTACCGCAGCGCCGGCACCGTGGAATTCGTCTTCGACAGTGAGGCCCGGCGTTTCTATTTTCTCGAAGTGAACACCCGTCTGCAGGTGGAGCACGGCGTCACCGAACAGGTGTGGGGCGTGGACCTGGTGCGCTGGATGGTCGAACTGGCGGCCGGGGATTTGCCGCCGTTGAGCGTGTTGAGCCAAGGCTTGAAAGCCAACGGCCATGCGATTCAGGCACGGCTGTATGCGGAAGACCCGGGTCGTGATTTTCAGCCGAGCCCCGGTTTGCTGACCGCTGTCAATTTCCCCGTAGCCGACGGCAAACAGCTGCGCATCGACACCTGGGTCGAGGCCGGTTGCGAGATTCCGCCGTACTTCGACCCGATGATCGCCAAGGTCATTTGCTGGGCGCCGACCCGCGAAGCAGCGCGCGCCGATCTGCATCAAGCATTGGGCGATAGCCTGCTCTACGGTGTGGAAACCAACCGCGATTATCTGCGGCAGATTTTGCTCGATGCGCCGTTCGCCAGCGGTCAGCCGTGGACCCGCTGCCTCGAACATCTGGTCTATCAGGCCAACACATTTGAAGTACTCAGCGCCGGTACGCAGACCAGTGTTCAGGACTATCCCGGCCGCCTTGGATACTGGGCCGTGGGCGTGCCACCGTCGGGGCCGATGGACAGTCGCGCGCTGCGCTTGGGCAACCTTTTGCTGGGTAACGAAGCAGGTGCCGCCGCGCTGGAAATCACCATGAGCGGGCCGTTGCTGCGCTTCAATTGCGACGCCGTGGTGGCGGTCACCGGGGCGGTGATTCCGCTGGCGTTGAACGGTGAAACGGTTGCGATGAACACGGCGCTGCTGATTCCGGCCGGTGCCACGCTAAGTCTCGGGACGATTGCCGGTGCGGGCGCTCGCAGTTATCTGTGCCTGCGCGGCGGTCTGCAGGTGCCGGATTATCTGGGCAGTAAAAGTACCTTCACCCTTGGCCAGTTTGGCGGGCATGGTGGTCGGGCGTTGCGCGCAGGTGACGTGTTGCATGTGCCTGCTTTGATTGATCGCAGCGTCGGCGAGCAACTGTCTGAAATCGCTGAATTGCCTGCCCTGCGGCAAATTCGGGTGATCTACGGCCCGCATGGCGCACCGGAATACTTCACCGAAAACTACATCGGCACTTTCTTTGCGACTCAGTGGGAAGTGCATTTCAACTCCAGCAGAACCGGCGTGCGGCTGATCGGGCCGAAGCCGGAATGGGTGCGTGCTGATGGTGGTGAGGCGGGGCTGCATCCGTCGAACATTCATGACAATCCGTATGCCATTGGCGCGGTGGATTTCACTGGGGACATGCCAGTGATTCTCGGGCCGGACGGTCCGAGCCTGGGCGGGTTTGTGTGCCCGGTGACGGTGATCGAGGCGGATCTTTGGCAGTTGGGGCAATTGAAGGCTGGGGACAAAGTGCAGTTCCTCCCCGTCGATCTCAAAACCGCCCGCAATCTCGCCCTGAAATGGAACCCTTGTAGGAGCCGGCTTGCTGGCGATGGGGCCCTAACAGACACCGCGTCAACTTCATCGCCAGCAAGCCGGCGCCTACAGTCGCCTGTGGTGTTGGATTTGGGTCAGGAGGATACGCGGTTGGTTGCACGTCTTTCGGGGGATACTCATCTTCTGCTGGAGATCGGCGCACCGGAACTCGACCTTGTTTTGCGCTTCCGCGCCCACGCACTCATGCAAGCCCTGGAAAGCAAAAACCTGCACGGTGTCATCGACCTCACACCCGGCATCCGTTCACTGCAAGTGCACTACCAACCCGAACAACTGCCGCTGGCCGATCTGCTCGGCATCGTCGCCGGTGAATGGGACGCGGTGTGCGCCGCCAAGGACCTGCAAGTCCCCTCGCGCATCGTCCATCTGCCGCTGTCCTGGGACGACCCGGCCTGCCAGTTGGCGATCGAGAAATACATGACCACCGTGCGCAAGGACGCGCCATGGTGCCCGAGCAATCTGGAGTTCATCCGCCGCATCAACGACCTGCCGAACCTCGACGAAGTACAGCGCACAGTGTTCGATGCCAGTTACCTGGTGATGGGCCTGGGCGACGTTTACCTCGGCGCACCGGTCGCCACGCCGCTCGACCCGCGCCACCGCCTGGTGACCACCAAGTACAACCCGGCCCGCACCTGGACCGCGGAAAACTCGGTGGGCATCGGTGGCGCCTACATGTGCGTGTACGGCATGGAAGGTCCCGGTGGTTATCAGTTCGTCGGTCGTACGTTGCAGATGTGGAACCGCTACCGCGAAGTCGCCGCGTTCGATGGCAAACCGTGGCTGCTGCGCTTCTTCGATCAGATCCGTTTCTACCCGGTGAGCGCCGATGAACTGCTGCGCATCCGCCGGGATTTCCCGCTCGGGCGCTTCGATCTGAACATCGAACACAGCCAGTTGAACCTCGCGGATTACCAGGCGTTCCTGGCGAAAGAAGCCGAGACCATTGCCACGTTTCGCGAGCAGCAAAAAGGCGCGTTCAACGCCGAGCGCGAGCGCTGGATCGCCAGCGGCCAGGCGCATTACGACAGTGAAGAGCCGGCACCGGAAACGACTGAAGACGCACCACTGGCCAGTGGTGAAATGAGCGTCGACAGCCACATCGCCGGCAACCTCTGGCAGGTTCAGGTGCAGACCGGCAGCCGCGTGGCCGCCGGTGATGTGCTGGTGATTCTGGAGTCGATGAAGATGGAAATTCCGCTGCTCGCGCCCATGGCCGGCGTGGTGCGCGAGATCCGCGTGCAACCGGGTTCGGCGGTGCGCGCCGGACAGCGCGTCGTGGTGCTGGAACTCGACTGAACCCATTTGAAAAAGGATTAACGCCATGACGATCAATCTGCAACTCGACGCCCTGCGCAGTGCTTACCGCGAAGGCCGCACCACACCGCGACAACTGCTGCTGAGCCTGCGCGACAAAGCCGCCGCGCTGAACCCCGACTATCACCTGTTCATTCATTTGCTCAGTGTTGAAGAACTGGAACCGTACCTCGCCGCGCTCGACGGTCAGGACATCGACAGCCTGCCGCTGTACGGCGTGCCGTTCGCGATCAAGGACAACATCGATCTGGCCGGCATTCCGACCACCGCGGCGTGCCCGGCGTTTGCCTATGTGCCGCAGCAGTCGGCGACCATCGTCGAGCAGTTGCTGGCGCTGGGCGCGATTCCGCTGGGCAAGACCAATCTCGATCAGTTCGCCACCGGGCTCAACGGCAGTCGCTCACCGTATGGCGCCTGCCCGAACAGCGTGTTGCCGGAGTATCCGTCGGGTGGTTCCAGCGCCGGGTCTTCGCTGGCAGTGGCGCTGGGAGTGGCGAGTTTTTCGTTGGGCACGGACACCGCAGGTTCCGGGCGCGTGCCGGCGGCGCTGAACAATCTGGTGGGGATGAAAGCCACCAAGGGGCTGATCTCGACGGCAGGTGTGGTGCCAGCGTGCCGGACGCTCGATTGCGTCACGACGTTTACCGCGACGGCGCGGGAGGCGAGCCAGTTGCTGGCGCTCACCGCACACCTCGATCCGCGGGACGAATACAGCCGCAGGAATCCACTGTGGAATGACGGCTCGGCGTTCGGCACTCCGCGCCCCTTCCGCTTCGGCGTGCCGCGTGCGCAGGACCTGGAGTTCTTCGGTTGCCCTGAAGGTCCGCTGTTGTTTGGAGACGCCATCGATCAGCTCAAGGCGCTGGGCGGTGAAGCGGTGGATCTGGATATGTCGCCGTTTCTCGAAGCCGCGCGTTTGCTTTACGAAGGCCCGTGGGTGGCGGAGCGCTACAGCGTTGCCGGCGAACTGATGGAGCAGAATCCTCAAGCGGTGTTGCCGGTGATTCGCGCCGTGTTGGCCAAGGCGCCAGCGGTGAGCGGCGTGCAAACGTTCCGTGCGCAGTATCGGTTGCAAGCCTTGAAGGCGCTGTGCGACAAGGCGCTGGAAGGACTCGATTGTGTGGTCACGCCGACCCTCGGCCGTCCAGTGACGCTGGCCGAACTTGAGGCTGAACCGGTGCTGCGCAATTCGGAACTGGGTTACTACACCAACTTCATGAACCTGCTCGACTACGCCGCCGTCGCCGTGCCGAGCGGGTTCATGGGCAATGGTTTGCCGTGGGGTGTGACGGTGTTTGGTCGGGCGTTTACCGATCAGTACTTATTGAGCGTGGCGGATGCGTTTCAGCGTCGTTCGGATGCGCCTGCATCGTCGGCAGTCGCCCGCAATGACCGCGCACGGTTGGTGGTGTGCGGTGCGCACCTGGATGGATTGGCGCTGAACTGGCAACTGAAGCAGCGCGGCGCGACGCTGGTCGAATCGACGTTCAGTTCGCCGGACTATCAGCTGTATGCACTGGCTGGTGGTCCGCCGTTTCGTCCGGGGATGGTGCGGGTGAAGGACGGCGGTGTGGCGATTGCAGTGGAGGTCTGGGAATTGCCGAGCCGTGAGCTGGGGTCGTTCCTGACCGGAATTCCGGCGCCGTTGGGATTGGGCAAGGTGCAACTGGCGGATGGGCGTTGGGAGAGTGGCTTTATCTGTGAGCAATATGGATTGGAGGGGGCGGTGGATATCAGTCATCTGGGTGGGTGGCGTGCGTATCTGACAGATCGGCGCTGATCTCACGATTCGCGGGCACGTCGGAACACTGACCGCTCGCTCCAGAGTGACACCGCAATACCCTTTGTAGGAGCCGGCTTGCTGGCGATGGTGTGTCAGTTGACGTCTATGTAGCTGACCCACCATCGCCAGCAAGCCGGCTCCTACAGGTCATGCGGTGTTGATCTGGAGCGAGCGGTCGGCGTTCCGACGT
Organism: Pseudomonas sp. SJZ080; assembly: GCF_007828295.1. NCBI lineage: Bacteria > Pseudomonadati > Pseudomonadota > Gammaproteobacteria > Pseudomonadales > Pseudomonadaceae > Pseudomonas > Pseudomonas sp. SJZ080. The sequence continues at coordinate 5,809 of NZ_VIUK01000005.1, read as the reverse complement.
GCCCGCGAAGGCGTCCGCACAGGCGCCATCGCACCTGATTCCTGCCGATTCACCCCACAAATCCCGCAGTTATTTCCCCGCAGTCCCTCTAGAATGCTCCCCATCAGGTCACTGCCAACGGAATCGCCATGCCGCTTCACTCGCCGCTGTATTCGCAACGTTCGCTGGTCCTCACGCTGATCGCGCTGCTGGGCGCAGGCTTCCTCGCCACGTCATTCCTCAGCTACTACGCCTCGCGCGCGTCGATCCGCGACAACATCGTCAACACCGAGCTGCCGCTGACATCGGACACGGTCTACTCGGAAATCCAGAAAGACCTTGTCAGACCGATCCTGATTTCCTCGATGATGTCTCGCGACACCTTCATGCGCGACTGGGTGGTCAACGGCGAAAAAGACCCCGACCAGATGACCCGCTACCTCAACGAGGTCATGACCCACTACGGCGCCTACACCGCGTTTTTCGTCTCCAACGGCACGCTCACCTACTACCACGCCAAAGGCGTGCTCAAGCAAGTCAAAGTCACTGAACCGCGCGACGCCTGGTATTTCCGCGTGCGTGACATGGCCGATCCCTACGAGATCAACGTCGACCCCGACCTTGCCAACAAAGACAACCTGACGTTCTTCATCAACTACAAGGTCTACGACTACAACAACCGTTTCATCGGCGCGGCGGGCGTCGGTCTGACGGTGGATGCGGTGATCAAGCTGATCGACAAGTACCAGCAGCGCTACCAGCGCAGTGTGTACTTCGTCGACAGCTTTGGCAGGCTGGTACTCACCGGCGCAGAGGGTGGCCCGCAAGGCGCGCACATCGGCCAGAAACTCAGTGAACTCGAGAGCATGAAAGACCTGGTCAGCCAACTGCCCAAACCCCACAGCGGCAGCTACGAATATTCCGTCCAGGGCCAGGGACATTTCCTTAACGTGCGGTTCATTCCGGAGCTGAACTGGTACCTGTTCGTCGACAAACGCGAAGACGGCGCCCTGAGTGAGATCCGTCAGTCGCTGTACCTCAATTTACTGATTTGCCTGCTCGTTACGCTGATCGTGCTGATGCTGCTCAACCGGGTGATCAAACGCTATCAGGGCAAGATCCACGCGCAGGCGACGCTCGACAGCCTGACCGAATTGCCGAACCGTCGCGGCTTCGACCTGCTGGCCGCGCAAGCCATGCACGAAGCCCAACGCGAACCGAAACCGCTGACTGCATTGTTGCTGGATCTGGACCACTTCAAGGCCTTGAACGACACCTATGGCCACCTCGCCGGCGATCAGGTGCTGATCGGTTTCGCAAGGGATCTTGAGAGCTGCCTGCGCCATTCCGACATCGTCTGTCGCTGGGGCGGTGAAGAGTTCATCGTGCTGCTCAAGGACACAGACGGTGAGACGGGTCTGATGATCGCCGAGAAAATTCGCCAGCATGTCGAACACCAGCGTTATGCCTACAACGATCATGCCTTGCAGCTGACGGTCAGCATCGGCTTGACCACCTTGCAACCGGATGACACCTTACACACCCTGCTCTCTCGGGCCGATCATGCGATGTATCGGGCCAAGCAATCCGGCCGTAGCCGTACCTGCGCGGAAATGCCTCACACCAGTTATGCATAGCCCTACATGAACAAGCCTGAATTCTGCCCGGCCTGCGGCGCCTCCAATGACTGCACCCTGGCCGACCCGCGAACCGCCGATCGGCCCTGCTGGTGCTACAGCGTCAGCATCGACCCGGCGGTACTCGAAGCGCTGCCCGCCGAGCTGCGCGACAAATCCTGCCTGTGCCCTCGCTGCGCACAGGTCGAGTCGCAGTTGTAAGCAGCGGCCCGGCCGATCGCGTAAGATGCGCGGCCCTTTTCCTGCCGATCTCAACTCATGCGTGTTGACCGTTTCCTCAGCAACCTGCCCCGCTTCAACCGTAAGCAGGTTCGCCTGTTGCTGGTGGAAAAGCGCGTGCGGGTTGACGGAAAAATCGTCAGCGACCCGCACACCGAGGTGCTGGAATTCAGCCGTGTCGAGGTCGATGAGGAAGTCCTGCAAGTCGGCAAACCCGCCCGCTACTTCATGCTGCACAAACCGCCCGGTTGCGTCAGCGCCACTCGCGACCCAGAGCATCCGACCGTGCTCGACCTGATCGACGAGCCGGACAAGGAAGACCTGCACATCGCCGGCCGCCTCGACTTCAACACCACCGGTCTGATGCTGATCACCAACGACGGCAGCTGGTCGCGACGCCTGACCCAACCGCAGACCAAACTGCCCAAGGTCTATTACGTCGAGACCGAACAGGAGATCGGCCCGCAATACGCGCTGAAATTCACCGAAGGCCTGTATTTCGCCTTCGAAGACCTCACCACCCAACCTGCCGAGCTGATCGTGCTCGGGCCGAAGTCGGCGCGCCTGAGTATCGTCGAAGGCCGTTATCACCAGGTGAAGCGGATGTTCGGCCACTTCGACAACAAAGTACTGCGCCTGCACCGCGAAAGCATGGGTCCGCTGGTGCTCGATAACGCGCTAAAACCGGGCGAGTACCGTGCGTTGCGCACCGAAGAGATCCAATTGATCTAAGCAGCCTACCGCTCAGCAGAAGTTGTCGAACAATTCACCAATGGCACTTGCGCGATCCCCTCTCCCCTGCTTGAATCAGGTCGTCAGCCGAAATGTGACTGACGAGTCACAACATACTTCTAAGAAACTTTTTGTCGGTTAGAGAACCCTCAGGTTCCGCCTCAGACCGGCAGACTGCCCGCCAATAACAATACCCGTCGACCGGACTGCAATGGATCGACATGGGCCTCCAAAATTCCAGGCGTATGCCTACCTGTCACAAAGCTCGTGCAATCTCATTTGCGCGCATACCCGCTTGCCAGGAGTCTTATGACATGAGGCCAGAAATCGCTGTGCTGGATATACAGGGTCAGTATCGGGTTTACACGGAGTTCTATCGCGCAGACGCCGCAGAGAAGACCATTATCTTGGTCAACGGCTCGATGGCCACGACTGCGTCGTTTGCACAAACCGTGAAAAACCTCCATCCGCAGTTCAATGTGGTCTGCTACGACCAGCCCTACGCGGGCAAGTCAAAAGCCCACAACCTGCATGAGAAATTGCTGACCAAGGAAGTCGAAGGGCAGATCCTCCTGGAGCTGATCGACCACTTCGCCGCCGAACACGTGCTGTCGTTTTCCTGGGGTGGCGCCGCGACCCTGGTCGCCCTCGCCCAACAACCGCGACGGATCGAAAAAGCCGTGATCAGCTCGTTCTCCCCGGAGATCAACGCGCACATGCTCGACTACCTCGAGCGCGGTGTTGACTACCTCGGCAGCCGTGACGGCGACCGGGTCGGCAACCTGGTGAACAGCACTATCGGCAAACACCTGCCGACCCTGTTCAAGCGCTTCAACTATCGACACGTCAGCAGCCTGGCCGATCATGAATACGGGCAGATGCACTTCCACATCAACGACCTGTTGCACAGCGATCGCCAGTGCTTCTTCAAAGCCGCTGAGAAAATCAACGTGCCGGTGCTGTTCATGAACGGCGAATGGGACGAATACACCGCCGCCGATGGCGCCCGGTTGTTCGCCGACCACGTGAAACACGCCTCCTTCACGACGCTGGATGCGACGGGCCACTTTCTCGACATGGAACACAAAGCCGCCTGCCGAGACAGTCGCAACGCATTGCTCGGTTTCCTGAAACCAGAGCAACAGGCAAGCCGACCGCGTTACCACTACGTCCAGGACCACCATGCATTGTCAATCTGAAACAGCGTCATCGCGAGCAAGCTTCGCAGCCTAACGCCATACAGTAGGCGCGAGGCTTGCCCGCGAACGACCGTCACGCGGTCCGATGTCTTGTTTCACCTGCGCTAAAGCCATCTCGCGCAAAGAAAAACTTCATTTCCACGCGCACATCTGGTACAAAGTCAGCCGCTCTGAGCGGGTGTCGTATAATGGCATTACTCCAGCTTCCCAAGCTGATAACGAGGGTTCTTATAGGACATCCCGTTTTGTGAGCAAAGAAATATGTGTAATGCGGGTATAGTTTAGTGGCAAAACGAAAGCTTCCCAAGCTTTAGTTGAGGGTTCGATTCCCTCTACCCGCTCCACAACACAGCACCACGCCCCAGCAAATATGGACTTCCCCTCCCTGATCCCTGATCAGCATTCCCTCCATCCCAACCTACTTTCCAATCACACACCCCCTTCCCTCCGCGCCAATAAACAACCATCCGCGATCACATCAAGTTGTGAATAAAGAAACCCTGAAACGCACGCCAAACGGTAACTATCGGACGCAGTGAATACACGCTAGGCAGTGAGACCTGCATGAGGCAGGAAATCATAGAGAACCTCCGTCGCGCATCAGACCAAGACAACCTACAAAACTCCACTGAGAGCTCTAAGCCCATACAGCATTCGCACAGCAGCGTGCCCGACGGATGTCTGGCTTATCGAGCACAGGGAACCGGACAAGAGACGCGAATGATGTGGGAGTTATTGCCAAAGAAACTGCGGAGGGAATAAGCGACTTCCCATAAATCTACGAATGACGGAAGGCCCGAAACGCCTATATTCCTGAACACAGCCAAAATTAAAGTTTTAATTCCAAAAAGGAATTACACAATTGAAATGCTAGATGCGTAGAATTCGGCACTAATTTATACACCACCATGCCTGGCGCGTCAATATATGCTTAATGTTTTTACACAGAATTGTCAGTCTTCTCCATTCCCAAGCGCAGATACTCGGCTGTCAGCTCGGGCCCTCCAGGTCGGAAGGAGAGCCCTGTGAAGCATGTTTACCTCATTCAGATGGACACACCCCGCCTATTCGAGGTAGCCACCGAACGCCCGATTGACGCCTTCAACAGGTATGCGGGATACAAGACGAAAGAAGTGGGTCATGCGTTTGGTGAATCTGTGCCCTACCAATATTGCAGCTCGGTAGCTCATTTCTTCGACTACTGCTACGAAACAGGTGTGATGGGAGGCCAGCCTATGCCACCCGAAGTCGCTCAAAAGACCATTAACCTGTACTGGGAGTTTTTGACCAAAGGGGTTAACAGCACTGACTTCATCGTGCGCCGAGCTGCTAAAGCGCTGGGAAAGACTCCAGTCAAAACTGTGAGTGCTGAAAAGTATTTGGCCGGGGTTAATGACTTCCTTCGCACCAGCCAAATGAAGCTCAATGACTTGGCATCCCTCATTCGGATCCTCACCAAGAGCGACGCATTCGCCAACGTCATGTCTCTACCCCAAACGCAGGACAGACGGCGCACCAAAGCCGAAATGGACAACATTCATAACAACACGTTGACATTCGGCAATACACCTAAGGATGCCCATGCTTACGCCCCTGGCGGCATTCCCGGCGGTAAGGTCAAAAGCTCTCACGTTAGTCGGAATTTCCCCACTGAACATGTTCTGACGCTACTCAATAGCATTGAAGACCCTCAATGCAGGTGCGCTGCCGCAATGATTGCCGCAGGCGGCTTACGCCATTCAGAAGTTTGGGGGATTAGACGGTCGGACATCGATATTGATTCGCGTACCATCCGGATTGAAGATCCTAACTTCCACCGCAACCCTGCGGCGGAGAAAGCTGCGAGAAAGCTGCCATTCAAAGGCAGAACACTTGCGACCATTGTAATGTTCGAGCCCTTCAAGAGCCTGTTTTTTGAGTCTCTGGCTGACTATCTGGATGTACGGCCTGAATCGCCCCGGGTTTTCTAGACACTCTCCAGGCTCGCTGCGTAACGCTTTTCAAACTCTACCGGTGACAGCTGATTGTTGAAACTGTGACGTC